>DUEY01000044.1 GCA_011174795.1 Dehalococcoidia bacterium | reverse complement strand
ATATAATCGACATTCCCTCAATAACTCCCTTCGAGGTGGCCCAAGCGGCTTGCGTGTTTCATGAATCCCGTGGTCACGACAGTTACGGATACCAACCCCGGTATCCCCAACCATAGGTAACCGACGCTCATTATGCCATAGGTTGGATTGGTGAAACAACACAGCGTTAGCATAGCGATAGCAATGAACAACCGTATTATCAGAAGCTCTCTTAAACTGTCCTGTTGCTATGGAATGACCGTATAGACGTTGAAAAGGTTAGGCAGAGGTTGTTTCTGCGAAAGCTCGTTACCATCACCGCGATTTACCGAAGGCTTTTCTCAGCCTTTCCTCGTCCTCCCGCAGTATCTGTTTGAGGTCTTCCAGTGTATAGGTCCTTGTCCCCACGCCCTCCTCCTGCATATGCACCGCTTCTATCCCGGCATTGACTATCATCTTGGCGCAGATCATACACGGGCCATAAATCCTGCTCGTCTCCCCCTTCTTCCTGTTATATTGCCCCTTGACCCGCTCACTGGAGATATACATCTCACCGCCCACTATAGTAACGCCTGTCCGGGCCGCATTTATTATGGCGTTTTGCTCCGCGTGCACGCTCCGGCACAGCTCGTACCTCTCCCCCGGCGGAATCCCCAGCTCTTTCCTCAGACATTTCCCCGTATCGATGCAGTGCTCCGCACCCCGCGGCGAGCCCACGTAGCCCGAGGCGACCTCCACGCCGTCCCTAACGATAACAGCGCCTATCTTCCTCCTCAGGCATGTGCTTCTCTCTGCCACCACCTTCGCCCGGTTAAGGAAGTGCTGAAACTTATCGGGTCTCTTGCGCTCGGAGCTACCAGACGCCATTACTATCCCTTCCCTATGGTAGAGTATCTCCCCACCTGCCGAACAAGCGGGTTATTGGATTATACTTCAATCCTACATCGCTCGACAAGCGTTCGTCATCCCATACCACACATTCTGGTAAGGAAAAGTAGTTGCCATGGGAAGACGTCGGGGTTAATATAGAAAGGCTGTAAATCACTCGACGTGGAGCATGATTATCCGTGAATGACAACGCCAAAAAGAGCAATCCGCTGCTCGCAATCGTGGGCATGACCGGCTCGGGCAAGTCCTCCGTGGCGCGCCACCTCGAGCAGAAGGGATGGCAGATAATCCGATTCGGGGAGATAACGATACGCGAGGTCGAGGCGCGTGGTCTCCCCGTCAACGAAGCCAACGAAAGGGCTGTGAGGGAGGAACTGAGGGCAACACACGGCATGGAAGCCTTCGCCAAGCTCCTGCTCCCGGCGATCGAGGAAGCCCTCTCGTCAGGCCCTACGGTGATAGACGGACTCTATTCCTGGGCCGAGTATAAATACCTCAGGCAGCATTTCGGGGAGCAGATGAAGTTGGTAGCAGTTACCATGAGCCGTCCCCTGCGCTATGCCCGCCTTTCGCAGCGAATTGACCGCCCGCTTACTTTCGAAGAAGCCGAGCAGCGCGACTTCGCCGAGATAGAGAACGTGGACAAGGCGGGGCCGATTGCTATGGCGGACTATACCATAGTCAACGATGGCACCAAAGAGGAGCTATCTCTGGCGGTGGACAGCCTGCTATTAAACCACATACTTGGGTAAGTTATTGAAGGTATGTAAAGACGTCTATATGGTCGGCGATTCCGACCTCTCCCATCCCTACGACTGCTGCGTCTACCTGCTCGATTTCGGCGACCTGGTGCTCATCGACGCCGGAGCCGGCAGAAGCTTCGACAGGCTCGTCTCCAATATAGAGAAGCTCGGCTTCGACCCCAAGAAACTGAAATCCGTCCTGGTAACCCACGCACATATCGACCACATCGGCTCGCTCCACCAGTTACAGCAGGTATTCGGCGCTCAAATCATAGCCCATGAACTCGATGCGGACGCCATAGAGGAAGGTAAAGGGGTGGCAGCCGAGGCATACGGCGTGCATTACACCCCCTGCCGCGTTGACCAGATAATCCGGGGTTCTGAAGATGTGCTGCGCTTCGGCGACTGTGAACTGAGGATTATCCACATTCCGGGCCATACGGCGGGGAGTATCGCCGCGTACCTGGACACAGATGACGGCAGGGTGCTGTTCGGGCAGGACATCCACGGCCCCTATTACCCCGAATGGGGAGCCGACCCGGCGCAGGCAAAGCTGTCACTGCAGAAACTCATAGAGCTCAAGGCGGATATACTGTGCGAGGGGCACTTCGGAATCTACCAGCCCGCAGCGGCAGTTGAGAGATACATAAAGGGCTATCTCGAAAGCCTTTAGGTGCTGTCTCGCGCCGATTGCCCGGGACAGGAGCAAGACGGAGGAATAGGTGGAGTTTCAGGAACTGGCAAAATCAGTCCTCGCCGGTGATGAGACCCGGACAACCTCACTCTGTGAGCAACTGCTGGCTGAAGGGGAGACGCCGGAACGCATCCTTAACGAAGGGCTGGTAGGGGGTCTGACTCTGGCTGGCGAGGGCATGGAAACAGGGGAACTCTACCTGGCCGAGGTTATCATCGCTGCTGAAACCTTTAAAAACGGATTCGCCGTGCTCGAGCCGCATTTCAAGGGAGAACCGGACTCAGCCCTGGGCAGGGTGGCGATCGGCACCATATTCGGCGACATCCACGACATCGGCAAAGACCTGGTAATAATGATGTTGCGAGCCTACGGTTTCGAGGTATACGACCTGGGAATCGATGTCTCCGCCGACCGCTTCGTGGAGGCTGCAAAGGCGCATCAACTCGACATCGTGGGCATCTCGGCGGAGCTTACCACCACAATGATGGGCATGAAGGATGTCGTGAAGGCGATGGAGGATAACGGCCTGCGCCAGAAAGTGAAGATCATGGTCGGCGGCCCCTCCGTCACCGAAGCATTTGCCCGGTCGATAGGCGCAGACGGCTACGGCAAGGACTGCTTCGAAGCCGTCGTACTGGCGAAAAAACTGATGGGGATATAAACGCCTATCACGCCCAAACAGCTAAGGGAGGCAAAAATATGAGCGGGCTGACCCCGAGGGAACGGGTGCTGACGGCAATCGAGCATAAAGAGCCGGACCGCATCCCCATTGATTTCGCATCGTTTACCGTCTCCATCTATGCCCATCCACCCTACGGATACAATGCTCTGTGTGAGTACCTGGGCTTAACCGATGTGGCGGAGCCCGTAGCACTTTTCGGCAGCTACGTACTGAATATAGACGAACGCCTGCAGGACCGTCTGGGCAACGACTTCCGCTCCATCCAGATGGGACTCCCCCTCCCCGAAGTAATACGGCCAGACTATATACGACTCTTCCCTTACGGTCTGCTCTACAAGAGTGTGGGCGGCCCTTTCTGGTACCCGGACCTGGCTAACGCACCGCTCAAGAACGCCAAAACCGTCCAGGATATAGATAACTACGAATACTGGCCCGACCCCAACGACCCCGTCTATACCGTCGGCGCCCGCGAGCGCGCTAGAGCCCTTCACGAACAGACAGACTACGCAATCATCGCCGAGCCCCTGATTCCCGAGCATCACTGCACCAACTACCAGTGGCTGCGGGGCTTCGAGCAGTGGTTCCTCGACATGCACCGCAACCACGACCTCTACGACGCCCTGATGGAAAAGCTGGTCGGCTCCAGCATCGAGATAGCCAGGCGGTTCTATGGCGAGGTCGGCAACTATATCGATGTAGCCCACGTCTCCGGCGATGACATGGGCTGGCAGCACGGGCCATTTCTCTCGCCAAAGGACTACGAGGAGTTCATAAAGCCCTGGATAAAGAAATATCTCGATGCCGTTCGCGGGCTAACAAAGGCAAAATTCTTCTACCACTGTGACGGTGCGGTCTTTCCCCTGATCGAGGATTTTATCGACATGGGATTCGATATTATCAGCCCCGTCACTGCCCGGGCTAAGGATATGGACCCGGCAGGTTTGAAGAAGCGCTACGGCGACCGTATCACGTTCCACAGCGGTATCGACATGCAGGAGGTTATGTCCTCGGGCAGCGTGGAGGAAGTGAGGGCACATGTCACCAGCGTAGTGCGCGAGCTTGCGCCCGGCGGAGGTTATATCTTCGGCGTCATGGTTGTCCCGGATTTCCCGCCGGCCAATGTGGTTACCGCCTTCGATACGGCCATGGAGGTGGGGCGCTATCCCATCCGCCGATAAGACAGAGCGGAATAGGTATGTGTATATGGACTACGGCTTAGTAGTCATCCGGGTCCATGTCCACAGAGACCTTGCCCGCGCTGCTGATGCGCCACACTCCTTCATCGTGGTGCTGGGGAAGCTTGGAGATGATATCGGGGTAGAAAGTATATGTTTTCGCACCCTGTGTGAAGCTGGCTTCGAAGTCAATCAGGGCGTACTTACCGCTTGACGGCAGCCTGCCACTCTCGGTAGGAAACTTGCCCGACTGAGCTAGATAGGCATCAACTCCTGCCTGTACGGAGTTCAAATCAATCTCCAGGGCTACCCTGCCAGCCGAGTGTATCGGCTCGGCAGGAGCCAACTGCGTCCCGCCTTTGCAGCCGGCAGCGCCGAAAGCCAGCGCCACCAGCAACACAGACAGCAGCACAATCCTTAGCTTTGCCATTCCGCCCCCTTCCTCATTGAACGCCACGAGACCAGCTGTGCAATAGCAGACTTACTTTATGATCCTTACCCCTCGTTGCTGAAGCTGAGGTATATATGTCTCCATTGACTCCCTGTTGAGGGGATTTGCCCTCACGTCAACAACATCCCCCACACCGAGCCCACTGTTTTGCACCAGCGGCGAGATATCGCTGATCCTGTTATTCCAGAGGGAGATGTACGTCAGGTTAGTGAGGTTCGCCAGTGGGGTGATGTCGCTTATCTCATTCAGATAGAGTGTGAGCGTAGTAAGTTTAATGAGGTTGGAGATAGGGGTGATATCGCTTATCTTGTTACCCCACAGGGAAAGGTCAGTCAGATTCGTGAAGTACTCCAAGCCTGTTATATTAGAGATTCCCTGCTCGGAGGCCTCAAGAGCCATAAGCCACTCGATGTCGGATTGGTGGATTTCTCCTGAAGGTATGACAACTGCCTTGCGCACCGCTGCTTCCATATTCCGGTCGGGGAAGGTTATGAGCGGTGTCAGGTTTATTTCCGGCGGTTGCTCTATAGTCCCCATATCCATCGGCGCCGGCGCATCCGTCGGTCTCTTTTTTTCCTGCTGTAGAATTGCACCGCCTCCACCCACTGCCATGCCAGGAGCGGTTACAAGAGTAGACCTTTCCTCTAATTCCACCTGAAACTTATACTCACCCTTACCGGCCCTAGACATCTGCCGGGGATGGTTCAACAGCCACCCCTGCACCCCTACAATCTCCCAGCAGATAAACGGCACCAGGTAAAAAACGCCATCGGCTATATCCCAACTCCCGGCAGTTGATGCAGATATTCCCTTTTCTATTATAGTACCCATACCCCAAAGCCCAAAGACGACAATAAGCCAGCCGACAATTTTCTTAACATTCACGCCCCTCATCGGATTGTTTAAGAGCCACCCTCCCCAAATAGAGAGCAATCCACCTATCACCCATATCACTCCGAAATTCACCACATCAAACCAATCACGCGATTCCCAAGCGGCATTCGCGAGGTCCTTCTCCCAAATTACCTCGACCAGTAATATTCCCACACCGAAAAAGCAAATGAGTATGCCCCAGATAGTCGATAAACGACTAACTTCGAGCCTTACCTTCTCTCTGCTACCATTCATCTCCTGCTGCTCCTCCAAATCCCCACGGCTTAACTCATCTACACCCGTTACAATCTACGGGACTTGCGAGACCATCCTGTGGTATGTATAGTAACACAAGAAGTCCAAAGCGAAAACCTGTAGCAACCTTATGTTCGTGTTCTCACTATCAGCTATTTTTATCAACGGTCAAGAAAGAAGGTGCCTTTGGAAAAACTGAGAAAAAACATCTGGTGGGTTTCGCAGTCTGTCTCTATGATAGCTGCAATCGTACTGTGTGTTCTTTTCTACAACCAGGCGGGGCTTGATGCGCTGACCTACGTCGGATGGGTGGTATTGGCAGCTGGATTTCTACTCGGTTACCTCGGTGTCGCATCCCTGAAGGAAAAGGGAGGAGCGCCTGAGGGAAAAAGCTGGATTCAGACCACAACCCTCGTCTACAGCGGGGTCTACGCCTTAGTTCGACACCCGCAATATCTGAGCTGGGTAATTATGAGCCTGGCCTTAATCCTCCTCTCACAACACTGGGCTACCGCAACAGCCGGCGTGCTCGCGATAGCGACTATGTATATGCAGGCGCGGCAGGATGACGATACGCTCATCGAGAAATTCGGCGATGACTACAGGCGCTATATGGAGTCCGTGCCCAGGATGAACATTGTACTGGGGGCCATACGGCTGCTGCGTCCCAGCAGAAACAGGCAGTGACACGGACCTCTTGACCGCCTATCCTCGCTGTGTCTGTCGCAACATCTCCTCTTCCAGTAATAAGTGCCTCATTGCAAAGTAATTATCAACGATCACTTTGCGCTCATGGTCTATATTGCCTGCCTCAGGGTCAACCAGCTTCTCCACCAAAGGCATAACCAGTAGAGCGGCAACAAGGTCAACATTCTTCGGATCCATTGTCATCTGGCACCTCCTCAACCTGACTGGAGATTTTTAAAATGCCTCCTGTGGACACGTTCTCAATGCACCAGTAAAACCGCCCTTTTTACAGCCCCTTTTCTATGATGTAAACCGCCAGGTCACCGATACGGCAGCTATAAGCCCACTCATTGTCATACCAGCTTAGTACCTTGACCATGTTGCCACCGATGACCATGGTGCTCATGCCATCCACGATGGAGCTGGCAGGATTCTCCTTGAAATCCACGCTGACCAGCGGCTCGTCGCAGTACTCAAGTATGCCCTTCAACGGCCCTTCAGCCGCTGTGCGCAGCGCTTTGTTAATGTCATCAACCGTAACCTCTTTATCCAGGTCAGCCACAAAGTCAACCAGCGAGACGGTAGAGGTCGGCACCCTGAAAGCAAGCCCGTGTATCCTGCCCTGAAGCTCGGGGATAACCTGGGTCACCGCCTTGGCGGCGCCGGTGGTGGTGGGTATGATGTTCAACGCTGCTGCCCGAGCACGGCGCAGGTCGCTGTGAACCGTGTCCAGCACCCTCTGGTCGTTGGTATAGGCGTGGATGGTGGACATCAGCCCCCTGCTCACACCGAAGCTTTCGTGAAGCACCTTGACGACGGGAGCGATGCAGTTAGTGGTACAGGAGGCGTTGGAAATAATGCGGTGCTTCGCCGGGTCGTATTTATCCTCGTTCACACCGAGCACTACAGTTATGTCCTCTTCCTTCGCCGGCGCTGTTATAAGCACCTTCTTGGCACCACCCTCAAGGTGTCCGGCGGCCTTGGGTCCCGAGGTGAACAGGCCCGTCGACTCCACCACTATATCTACGCCGAAGTCCCGCCAGGGAATTTTCGTTGGGTCACGCTCGGCTATGACCTTCACCTGCTTGCCGTCGATGATAATCGAGTCCTCGGTAGCCTCTACTGTGCCCGGATAGCGACCGTAGTTGCTGTCGTACTTGAATAAATGAGCATTGGTCTTGGTATCCGTGAGGTCGTTGACTACCACGACCGCCAGTTTGTCCGCGTGGTAGTCATTTATCCCCTTCAGGACCTGCCTGCCGATCCGGCCGAAACCATTGATGCCGACCTTGGTTGCCATCTTAACCTCCTTACGTTTTACTCAATTTCTCAGGATTTTTGCCCGTAAGACGCTTTGCTAGCTGGTGCTGACCGCCTTTTGAGCATATCAATAAAAGCTTCAACCCGCGTCCTCATGTGATGGTTGAGCATGAAGTCATCATTGCCTTCCAGGGTTAGTATAGGCAAATCGATGGAGTTGCGAAAGATGATGTCGCCTATCCCCCGATGACAAAACGCCTGGACATAATGGATAACGCCGTCTACCCGCCGCTTGCGCAGCTGGGCATTGATATCGCTCACCCGCCCGAAAATGGAGTAGGGATAGGTGTAGTGACAATACTGCTCAGCGATGGAACCGCCGGGGCTGGGCATAGCGAACTGGCGCTGTACCTCATTGAAGACCACTCTGGCTCCAGTGCGCTCGACGAATGGATAGAAGTCTACAGCAAATACCGGAGGCACGCCTATATAGGCGAGACGAAGGCAGTCATCCGGATAGGGCTCTCTGGTTAGGGCTTGAGATACAAGCTCGCCCAGACGGTGCTCGTACTCCCTGTAATCGCCGCCGAAATCCGAAGCAGCAACCAGCGCCATGTGGTTCTCCAGCCCACTCACTACACCGTCCTTCCAAGTCAGCTCATCGAGTCCCAGGGCGAGCCGCCTGACTCTTTCAAGCTCCACTCTTACTTCCTCTGCTCCGGACAGCGTCGTGCCCAGGGTTTCTGCCAGAGCATTCAGCGCATGCTGCATGAGTTTGACATCGGGCTGGTCGGGATAGGCGAAGGGTATAACCTCGAGCCCCTTGAGCTTTAACACCTCCATGAGCATGATGGTATTGGAGCAATCTCCATTTGTCACGCAGAGGATGGTATTGATACCGTACTCCATGCACACGCCGTAGATGCCCTTGATCCAGGTGCAGCAGTTTTGAGGAAAGCCGTCCTGCTCGGCAACATTCACCAGTTGCTCACGCTCAGAGCTGCCGATGAAGATGTTGTTAAGATCCAGAGGCGTGTAGCCCGCCGCCATCAACACCTCTATGGGTACTGTGGTGGTGATGCCGATTTGCTTCATGCTCTTTCACTTCTAAGTCACAGAATTGGTGAAACCATCTAGCGTCTCAGATTCTGAAACGCTTCGATACCGACGTATTTTGCCTTCTCGCCCAACTCCTCTTCGATCCTGAGGAGGCGGTTATACTTGGCAACCCTCTCGGAACGGCAGGGCGCTCCGGCCTTGATCTGCCCGGTGTTCATGGCGACAGCGAGGTCGCTGATGGTAACGTCCTCGGTCTCTCCTGAACGGTGGCTGATCACCGATGTCCACCCCTCCTTCTTCGCCATCTCTATAACTTCCAGCGTCTCAGTGAGGGTCCCGATCTGGTTGGGCTTAATCAGGATAGAGTTCGACGACTGCTCGGCGATACCGCGGCTGAGACGTTCTATGTTGGTGGTGTAGAGGTCATCCCCCACAAGCTGAACCGTGCTGCCTATCCTCTCGTTGAGCAGCTTCCAGCCGTCCCAGTCATCCTCCGCCATGCCGTCCTCAATGCTGATAATGGGATAGGCAGAGGCAAGCCCAGCGTAGTAGTCAACCATCTCAGAGCTAGTGAACGATACTCCCTCCCTTGCCAGCATGTATTTCCCGTTTTCGTAGAACTCGCTGGATGCAGGGTCGAGGGCGATGAAGCACTGCTCGCCGGGACGGTAGCCGGCATCTTCGATAGCCGCCAAGACTACCTCCACCGCTTCTCTGTTTGTAGATAAACTGGGAGCAAAGCCTCCCTCATCACCAACAGAGGTGCTCGCCCCCCTGTCCTTCAGCACCTTCTTCAGCGCCTGGTAGACCTCGGCACCTATTTGCAGTGCGTGAGCGAAGCTTTCCGCCCCCACTGGCATCACCATGAACTCCTGTAAATCCACCGAGCCCTCGGCGTGTTTACCGCCGTTCAGTATGTTCATCATGGGCACCGGCAGCAGGCAAGCACCCTCGCCACCCAGGTAGCGGTAAAGCGGAATCCCTTGAGAGCTGGCGGCGGCATGTGCCACAGCAAGTGACACCCCGAGAATGGCATTAGCGCCTAATTTGGCCTTATTCGGCTTGCCGTCAAGCTCTATCATCCGCCGGTCCACCGCTCCCTGATCCAGAGCTGACATCCCCGATACCGCTGGCGCTATTACCTCCCTGATATTGGCTAGCGCCCTCTGCACGCCCTTACCCGCGAACCGGGAGGGGTCGCCATCACGCAGTTCAACCGCCTCATGGCTGCCAGTACTTGCTCCCGATGGCACAGCAGCAAGACCTACTGCTCCGCCGGAGAGTTCTACCTCCACCTCCACGGTGGGATTGCCGCGGGAGTCGAGTATCCACCGTCCTTTGACGCTCTTGATGGTTTCCATCTCGTTACCAAACCTATACTTCTTGGCCACGGAAGTGGCAAGGCTACCTGGACTTTATCGCTGCCAGAGCCTTCTCCACGGCGTCCTTGGGGTCATGAGCAACGATTATCGAGCCATCCGAATGCCCGTCCTTTGAGAGCGACCAGGTACCTAAACCAATAACGGGAACATTATTACGCAGAGCGAAAGCTATCTCAGAGAGTGTTCCATACTCGCCGCCGATAGCGATAACCGCCTGACCCGAGCAGACCACGACCACATTCCGCGCCTCCCCCAATGTGGTTACGATAGGTATATCCACATAGGAATTGGCATCCTCACGCCTGTTCCCAGGCAGGATACCCACAGTCGTCCCGCCAGCGGAGCGGGCTCCCTTACAGGCAGCAGCCATCACCCCGCCCAAGCCACCGCATATCAACGTCACGCCACGCCTGGCTAGCTCGGCTCCCACCTTTTCAGCAACCTCAGCCTCCTCCCGAGAACACCTGCTACCCCCGATTACCGAAATAAACACCTTTCCTCTTTAACCTAGGATTACAAAATTAATATAAAAATCAGTATTCATCTGCTCGCCGTCAGCGTTCAGCTTTCTCAAAACCCATAAGGATAAGCCTTTTTTCTGCTGCATTGGTAGTGTCGCTTCCTGAGTATGCCTGACACAGAGCAGTCGTGGCCGGGCGCTGAAACCCCTACGAATTCACTCTGCGCGGGGGTGGGCGCTATCGTACACCTGACGCAGGCGCTCGGTCGTGAGATGAGTGTAGACCTGAGTAGTAGAGATATTGGCATGGCCCAACAGTTCCTGCAACTCTCTGAGGTTCATCTTCCCGCTATGCAGGAGATGGGTCGCTATGCTATGGCGCAGGACGTGGGGTGTTATCTCAGCCTCGATCTCTGCCTTCTTGGCGTAACCCTTCAGGATCAGCCAAAAGCCCTGCCGGGTGAGCCGCTGACCACGCCGATTAAGGAATAGAGCGGGCTCTCCAGCAGCCCCGAGAAGGCGGGTACGGGATTCATCGAGATAGCTCCTGACTGCTCTGACCGCTTTGCTATGGATGGGGATGATCCGCTCTTTGGAGCCTTTGCCAAGACATCGCACGAAGCCAGCGCGCAGATTGACATCACGCACATTAAGCGAGACCATCTCAGTTACTCTCATACCGGTAGCATACAGAAGCTCCATCATCGCCTTATCCCGCTTAGCCTCCAGAGTGTTACTCTTAGCCGGCTGCTCCAGCAACTTCTCCACCTCCTCAACCGAAATCGCGCGGGGCAATGATTTACCCACTTTGGGCCCGGCAAGTCCCTCTGCCGGGTTCTTCTCCAGCGTCCCCTCGCTCACCAGAAAGTTGAAGAAGGATTTAACGGCAGCCACCTTGCGTGCTACCGTAGCCGGGGCATAGCTACGCTCTTTGAGGCTGACCAGGTAGTTCATCAACAAAGAGCGGTCAGCTATATCCCAATCGAAGTGGGCACCGTCACCCTTGCCGGTCTGCTCACGCACGAACTCAGCAAACTGGTTGAGGTCATTCTTATACGCCTCGAGAGTGTTCTTGGAAAAACCTTTTTCCACAGAGAGCGAAGAGAGAAAGCTAGTAATTCCGTTATCCATCGTGTCCCTCCAGAGTAAATTAGAGCTTCATACTGAAACTTGCGAGAGTGGCGAGTCGAGACGTCTCTCCTTGCACACTTCCCTATAAATGAGCGCCAGCTCTGTATCAAGCAGCGCCCTCTTATGCTCAACCGCCAAAGCCCTGACACGTGCCAGAATCTCACGGGCTAAGTCATCGCTCAGCTCTATCCCCAGTTCCTGAGCGAACTTGAAACAAACGGCATGAGAGCCACTGTGCTTGCCTATCAGAATGCGCCGTTCCGCGCCCACTTCCTCGGGAGAAAAAGCTTCATACGTGTGAGGATGCTTGAGCACGCCATCGGCATGGATGCCCGACTCATGAGCAAAGATGTTGTCCCCAACGATCGCCATATTTACCGGTACCGGTCGCTGTGAAGCCTCAGCTACGTACCGGGATATTTCACGAAGCCCGCTGGTGTCGATTCCGACGTCGATGTTCTCGATGTGCTTAAGGGCCATAACTACTTCAGCAAGGCTGGCATTGCCCGCTCTTTCCCCCAGGCCATTGACCGTGGTATTGAGGTATCTGGCTCCCGCCTTGATACCAGCCAAGGCGTTCGCTGTGGCCATACCGAAGTCATTATGGGTATGTATTTCAATATCGATACCCGTTTCTTCAACAATGCGGTGAATAACCTCATAGGTTCTGAAAGGGTCCAAAACACCCACAGTATCGCAGAAGCGCAACCGGTCGGCTCCAGCTTCTTGACCGCTCCGAGCAAACTGGACGAGAAATTCGGGGTCAGCCCTGGAGGCATCTCCAGCGTTAACCGAGACGTAGAGGTCATGTTTTTTAGCATATCTGGTTGCTCTGCTGATGCTATCCAGAACCCATCGGCGGCTCTGATGAAGCTTATGTTGTATTTGGATGTCAGAGACGGGGATACTCAAGGCAACAGCTTCTGTGCCACATTTCAGCGAGGCATCGATGTCTGAGACAACCGGCCGATTCCAGGTGATGAGCCTCGCCCGCAATCCCAAGGCAATAATAGACTTAATCGCCTCAACCTCATCGCCTCCCATAGCAGGGACTCCCGCCTCGATCTCATGGACGCCCAGAGCATCGAGCATCCTGGCGATAATCACCTTCTCCTCGTTGGTAAAAACCACCCCGGCAGCCTGCTCACCATCCCTCAGGGTGGTATCATCGATACATATTTTGAAGCTATCTGTTAACATAATACTGCCTATGTAAACCCCTAATCTGGCAAAGCATTTCTAAACATAACACAATATATTATGTTTTGCAAGCAGCTTTTCATCCAAATTTGCTAAAATGTGTTCTACGCTCAAAGATACCCATAAGAATCCCTGCTAAAAGCACTTGATTTGTAAAGGAATTTTTTATCTGATATACTGAGCTACGGAGGGAGAGTAACTTCACTGACCGACTAGCTCTTTCACAGTGCAGGTATTCTCCCGCAAGAAGAGCCGTGGCGGCGAATCCCCAGAGGCTGACCCGCAATCCCAGTATTATTATAATTAGTGGATGATATTATGAAAATGTGGAGAACGCCTTTCGACCTGGCGGAGAAGGCGATAAAGCCTCCGAAGGTGGTAATCGACAAGGAGCGATGCAAGGGATGCGGCTACTGCGTCGAATTCTGCCCCAAAGAAGCACTCAGGACGAGCGAGGAGTTGAGTCCCAAGGGCTATACGCTTGTCGAGGTGGCAGACGAGAGCAAGTGCCTGGGCTGCGGCCTGTGTGAGGTTCTCTGCCCGGAATTCGCTATACATCTGGAAATAGCCGGTAACGAGAGCTGAGAGGACTGTTTATATGTCTGAAGATGGTATTCTTCACGGAACGTTTTTCATGAACGGTGATGTCGCCTGTGCCGAGGGGGCGATCAGTGCGGGCTGTCGTTTCTTCGCCGGCTATCCCATAACGCCAGCCACCGAGGTAGCGGAGAGGATGAGCGAGCGTCTACCGCACGTGGGAGGCGTATATATCCAGATGGAGGACGAGATCGCATCTATGAATGCCGTACTCGGAGCATCCTGGGCGGGAGTAAAGGCGATGACGGCAACCTCAGGCCCCGGATTCAGTCTGATGATGGAGAACTTGGGTCTGGGAGTGATACTCGAGACGCCATGCGTCCTGGTCAACATACAACGCGCCGGCCCATCTACCGGATTGCCTACCCTGCCGGCACAGGGGGACATGATGCAGGCGCGATGGGGCTCCCATGGCAGCTACGAGATAATCGCGCTTGTCCCGAGTTCCCCACAGGAGATATTCGACCTTATTATTGAGGCATTCAACCTGTCGGAAAGATACCGTGTTCCCGTACTGGTGATGTCAGACGAAGCTGTGGGGCATATGAGCGAGAAAGTAGTGATACCTGAGATATCACCTGAGAATCTGATGAGCCGCCGACGGCCGGATGTGCCGCCCGAGGAATATCTGCCCTATAAAGCCGATGGTGACCTCGTACCACCGATGGCTATCGCCGGCGAGGGCTATCGCTTCCATGTTACCGGACTCACCCACGACGAGAAAGGATACCCGGTAATGACGGCTGAGGCACAGGACAAGCTGGTGCGCCGGCTGGTAGACAAGATAAAGCTCAACAGGAACGACATTATTAAATGTGAAGAAAGCGATGTCGAGGATGCAGAGATTATAGTCTGCGCCTATGGAATCACCTCCCGTATCGCCCGCCTCGCGGTACAGCAGGCACGTAACGAGGGGATTCGAGCGGGGCTGCTGCGGCTTATAACAGTATGGCCATTTGCCGAAGAGCGTGTCAAAGAGCTGGCGAAGCAGGTCAAGGCCTTCATCGTGCCCGAGATAAATTACGGCCAGATTGTGCTGGAGGTGGAGAGGTGCGCAGCGGGCAAAGCCAGTACAGTGCTCGTGCCACACATGGGCGGCAGCGTGCACACTCCCCACACCATTCTGAACGCCATAAAGGAATCGTTGCAATGACAAGTACAAAAACACCGGTAACATTAGAGGAAAGCAATATAGAATCATTCCTCAGAATGGACCGTATGCCGCATATCTGGTGTGCCGGTTGCGGCATAGGCACCGCCGTAGGATGCTTCGCTCGGGCAGTGGAACGTGCTGGTCTTGACCCGGACAAGGTATCTCTTATCTCGGGGATAGGCTGTGCCGGCAGGGCTGCAGGTTATGTCAAGCTTGATTCGTTTCATACTACTCACGGCCGGGCCTTGCCCTTCGCCACCGGCCTTAAGCTGGGTAATCCAGAGTTAAACGTGGTGGTCTTCTCAGGAGACGGCGACCTTCTCGCTATAGGAGGCAACCATCTCATACACTCTGCCCGCCGTAATATAGATTTAACCGTCATCTGTATCAACAACTTCAACTATGGTATGACCGGTGGTCAGATGGGTCCTACTACCCCAATCGATGCCCGTACCACCACCACACCTTACGGCAATGTTGAATATCCCTTTAATGCGCCTTACCTCCTGGCTGCCAGCGGCGCTACCTATGTTTCCCGCTGGACGGTTATGCACCCGCGTGAATTGGAGCGGTCTATAGCAGAGGCGCTGGTCAAACCAGGGTTCAGCTTCGTAGAGGTGCTCAGTCCCTGCCCGGCGCTCTACGGGCGTTTGAACAAAGAGTCGAAGGGGCTGGATACAATGCATACGTACCTGAAAAGAAGCGTCATCCGGAATGGAGCAGACCCAAAAGATGCAGAGATAGGTCTGAATGGCCCCATATTAGTCGGCAAGTACGTCGATATTGAGCGTCCCACTCTCTGGGACTGCTGCAAGCAGGTATTTGACCGGGTCAAGGAGAAAAAAAGCAAATAGAGCGGGGTGAGGAAGCTTGGGTATTAGAGAGATAAGAATAGCGGGGTTCGGCGGTCAGGGAGTCGTACTATCAGGTCAGATAGTCGGCCAAGCCGCCTCCATACACGATAAGGGTTTCGCCACCCTTACCCAGAGCTATGGGCCAGAAGCCCGTGGCGGCTCCTGCACCTCCGAAGTAGTTATATCAGATGAGCCGATAGGCTATCCCTATGTTCAGAACCCGAATGTGCTCATCATCCTATCGCAAGAGGCTTACACAAAGTACGTGAATGATCTCCCTTCAGACACCCTCGTTATTATAGACCCGAATCTGGTAAAACCAGACCCATCCCAGAATCCGGCGCCTCTAGCCATCCCGGCAACCCACATGGCACGTGAGTTGGGGCGAGTGGTGGTGGCGAATATCATAATGCTGGGTTATCTGGCAGCTGTAAGCGACATATTATCACCCAAGGCACTCAAGAAGTCTGTCCTTACTTCCGTGCCCAAGGGAACAGAGGAATTCAATGCCAAGGCATTCGAGTTGGGATATAACTATGGTTTAGAACACGGAAAGAAGAGCAAGAGTAAAGCAGATGGCTAGAGGTATGGCCGTAATCGGCAGCAGTGTTGAAGCAGCGCAGGCTGCCCTTACCCTGGCCGAGTTGGGGATAGAGGTCAAATTACTAACCCCTTCAACGGCACTGGGTCTAGAGAATCCTATTTCCAGAACCACAGACACTTCCTCCGAAGACCTGTCACGTATCTGGCCTCTGCTGCTGCGAACTGCCAGCCACCCACTCGTGACTGTCCACACCAATACCGAGGTCAGGACAATAACGGGTAAGCAGGGTAAGTTTACCATAAGAGCAAACAGGAACCCACGCTATGTGCACACTGACCTTTGCACCAGTTGTGGTCGCTGTGAGGAAGCTTGCTCAGTGAAGGTGACGTCGCTGCTGGATGGACAAAAAAAAGCCCACAGCGCCATCCACGCCCCAATACCAAGTTCGAGGACAGCACCATCGGCATATTACATCGAGAAGGGCGCCATTGCTCCCTGCCGGGCAGCATGTCCTCTCGGCATCAATGTTCAGGGGTTCGTCTGCCTGCTTTCCAAGGGCAAGGTTGATGAGGCCCTCGGCCTGATAAATGAGGCAGCGCCACTGGCCGGTGTTCTCGGCCGCGTGTGTACTCATCCCTGTGAGGATAATTGCAAGCGGGGTGAAGTTGACAGTCCCGTTTTTATCCGGGCACTGCATCGCTATGTGGCAGACCACGCCACCGGTGGCATAGACTACAGGCTCAAGGCCCCCGCCGGCTCGAGAAGAGAGAGGATAGCCATCGTCGGCAGCGGTCCTGCCGGACTTGCCGCCGCCTGGGAGCTAGCTCGCCGTGGCTATCGTCCCACTATATTCGAATCCCACGCCCAGGTGGGTGGCATGCTGGCTACAGGTATTCCCAGATTCCGTCTCCCCTGGGAAGTGCGCTATCGGGAAGTTGAGGCTATTAAGGCTTTGGGTGTTGACATAATGACAGGCGTAACGGTAGGACGTGACGTATCGTTTTACGACCTTATGGAGCGGGGCTACCGCGCCTTCTTCCTGGCTATAGGCGCACATCAGAACAATAAGCTGAACATACCCGGCGAAGACCTCGAGGGCGTGGTTGACGCCGTCTCGCTGCTCTTCGCACTGAATATACACGTCGGTGCCGCTGTGGGATTAAATGTAGTTGTCATCGGCGGCGGCAACAGCGCCATAGACTCGGCCAGGACGGCGAAGAGACGGAGCAAGGGAGAAGTGAAGATACTCTATCGCCGTACCGCCGACGAGATGACCGCTGTAAAGGAGGAGGTTGAGGAGACTATCAACGAAGGTGTCTCAATAGAATACCTGACGTCTCCCGTGGAGATACTCGGCGATGGCAGAAAGGTAACCGGAATACGCTGTCAGAGGATGGAACTGGGTGAGATTGAAGCCGATGGTCGCCGCAGGCCGGAGCCAATACCCGGCTCGGAATTTACAATCGAAGCCGACCACGTGGTTATAGCCATAGGGCAGCGACCAAACGTGTCTACCCTCAATGCGAAGTGGCTCGATATAGACGATGCTACAGGCAATATCAGGGCTGACCCCCTTACGCTCGAGACGAACGTACCCGGAGTCTTCTCCGGCGGTGATTGCGTCACCGGACCGAACAACGTCGTAGAAGCTATGGCAGCCGGTCTCCGCGCCGCGGAGTCTATCGACCGATACATAAGAAGGCGCGACCTGAGGAAGGGCCGCAGCCTGGAAAAGCCGAAGCCCGTCGATTTCGAAGTAGGCGAGAAGGACATTTCCCATCACAAACGAGCCCGCATGCCCGCCCTACCTCCCTACAAGCGAAGATTGGGCAGCTTCGAGGAAGTTACCCTTGGGCTGCCCGCGGATGCGGCGGACCGCGAGACCGGGCGCTGCCTCAACTGCGCCCTCTGCAGCGAGTGCCTGGAATGCGAACGTGTCTGCGAGTTAGGCGCAGTATTTCATAAGGATAATGCCGAGCAGATAGAGATAGGAGCCGAAGCCATAATTGATTTCGAGTCCAACGGCGGGGTCAGCGAAAGCAAGCCGGGCTACCTTGCACGAGACACCCAGCTACATCTCACAAAACCGGGCATCTATATAGTGCAGACCGGGGAGAACCATGATCTTGAAAGGGAACTGGCCCGGGCTTCGGCCATCGCATTGGAAGCAGCCACGAAGTTCGAGCGCAAGGAGGAGCCACAGGAAACCCCGTATATCGCACATACTCCCGGCGCCGATTTAGCCCGCACAAGCGAAGAAAAGGAGTTGAGCGTTGTCGGTGGAGAACGTATCGGCGTCTTCCTGTGCCGCTGCGGCGGCAGCACCAGTTCTGTCATAGATTTCAATCAGGTGATAAACGAAGTACTACAGGTTCCTGGTATATGCAATGTCCAGGAGATATCGCAGGCATGTAGCGAAGAGGGAGCAAACTGGATTGCTTCGCAGGCTGCTGAATGGAAGATGGACAAGATAGTGCTTGCTGCCTGTCGGTGCTGCGGGTTGGACCAGATATGCTTCAGCTGCACGGAAAGACGGGTAATCTGTCAAGAGAATCTCAGCTATAGCCTGACCCCGCTTAATAACATAACTGTGGAGTTTGTCAACATCGGCGAACAATGCGCCAAGGTGCACCGGGACCACCCTGAAGATGCTACGCGTAAAGCGGTAGATATAATCCTGGCAGGAGTCGCCCGTGTCAGGAAGGTATTGCCGTCAATACACGAAGAGCATCCCGTAGAGGGAGGTGCGCTGATACTGGGTGCAGGGCTTCGTGGCCTCTCAGCAGCAAGGAGCCTGGCAATACAGGGCTATTCGGTAGATATTGTCTCGGGCCCTGAAAAAAGTGGTGGTCGAGAGCAGAAAAAATCAGCGTATCGGGATACAAAGGATTCCCTCCTGAAACAGCTTGAGGAGCAGGGTATAAAAATCAGGCCCTGGCCTCACGCCCTGAAGCTGGATGGCCCGCCCGGTATCTATAATGCCGAACTGAAATACGGCTCACGGACCAGCCGGATCAAGGCCGGTACAGTGATAATCGATGTCGGAGAGCGAGAAGGCGAGTTTCCTCCCGACTCAACTGCCACCGCCAAGGATAACCTCCTTGGTCGTCTGCTCGCACCTGAAAGCTACAGGAGAACGACGGGAGATACAGATACCGCCAAGCTGAGAAAGTACACACTTAAAGAGACTGGAGGCATATTCATCACATCGCGGGATGGAGAGGAGCCACCAGAGGAGCAGATATTCAAAGGAGCAGCGGTGGCAGCCAGAGCCTCGGCTTATCTATGCCAGGGCAGCGTGAGCCCCCGGGCCATTGCGGTTACCATCGACAGCAAACTATGTCGCGGCTGTGGTGATTGCGCTGCAATATGCCCTTATATAGAGATGAAAGAGCGCGATAGCGGGATAGCATGCGCCTTTATTGACCCGGCACTATGTCTCGGCTGCGGAGCATGCGTTGCCCGCTGCCCTACAGGCGCCATAGCACAGTTTATCCAGAGTGACGAACAAATAACCTCCACACTTGAAGCCCTGCTGGGAAAAATCACCTGCGCAGCTGGAGTGAGATGAGCAAGCAAGCACCGAATATCGTCATATTTGCCTGTAACTGGGACGGCCTCAGTTGTGTAGAGGCTGCGTCACAGGCTGGATACTGCTACCCGGCATCAGTCAAGGTAGTCAGAGTAAGCTGTCTCTCCAGAATACACCAGGGGCTGATACTCAAGGCGTTTGAACTGGGTGCCGACGGAGTTATACTCCTGGGATGCGAACCGGGCAACTGCCATTTCGATATCGACGCTGGGCTCGTAACGCATGAGTATGAGAATACACGCAGTATCTTGAACCTTCTCGGTCTAGGGGAAGAGCGACTGGTCATTGCCCACTTGGCCCACGGCGATGGCTATGGCTTTATGAAGCAGGTGACGGGCTTCATCACGGAGGTCGAACAGATGCAGCCTGCTATCCCCGTTAAGGCATAGTAGCGTCCGGCTGACCGCATCACCTATGTACGATAGAGAGCAACCATCCATTAATGGAAAGGATAGAGCGCCAGGGTGTTCGATACAGAACGGGAGATAAAGGATACCAAGATACACCTCTGCCTCGACTGCGGCAAGTGCACCGTGGTATGTCCTGTCGCCCAGTATGAGCCGGAGTTCACTCCCCGTCTTATTGCTCAGCGAAGGCTGAGGCGGGACAGCAGCAGGCCGCATGATGATACAATATGGTCCTGTCTCAACTGTTACATGTGCGTGGAGCGCTGCAACTACCACGTGAAGTTCCCTGAGTTCATCCAAATCCTGAGAGCGGAAGCCTTCTCGGAAGGGGTGCAACCGCAGTGCAGTCACGGGGGAGCTCTCCAGTCGCTGATGCACCTTATGTCACTCGAAGAGCTGAAGCAGGACCGTATGGGCTGGCTACCGCAGGACATTGAGCTATCGGAGCCGTGTGATACCATATTCTTTATCGGGTGCGCTCCCTATTTCGATATTATATTCGGCGATTTAGGTGTGAACACACTGGCAGGAATAAAAGGGGCGCTCAGGCTGCTGAACCGAGCTCAGATACCTTTCACTGTTCTCGATAATGAACGCTGTTGCGGGAGAGACCTGCTCCTTCAGGGAGACCGGGAGGGCTTCTTGGCGCTGGCAAGGGCCAACATGGAGGAGTTCGCCCGCCACGGTATCAAGAAGATAATCACCAACTGCCCCGAAGGTCACTATACGCTAAAGGTCGAGTATCCCGCCATACTGGGAAACGCGGGTATCGAGGTAATGCATCTCACAGAGGTCATAGCCCCGCTGCTGCAAAGCGGCGAAATGAGTTTGGGCAGGATAGAAAAAACAGCTACCTATCATGACCCCTGTACACTGGGAAGATGCTCGCGAATTTTCGACCAGCCCAGACAAATTCTGGGGGGATTGACGGGGCTGGAGTTCGTGGAGATGGAGGAGAGCCGGGAGAAATCACTATGTTGTGGGGCAAGCCCCTGGGTGAACTGCGGCGCTGTCAACAGGGAGATACAGAAACAGCGTCTCGCCCAGGCAGAGGCAACCGGAGCCGAGATACTGGTAACCACATGTCCCAAATGCCAGATACACCTGAAGTGTGCCCAGAAAAGGAGCGATGGCAAAGCTCCCCAAATCGAGATTCAAGACCTGGCAGAACTGGCAGCCCGGGCTTTAGACTAGGAGGTGAGTAATTTGGTTGATGAGGAACTGAGAATAGGCGTCTTTGTTTGTGACTGCGGACTCAATATAGCAGGGTCGGTTGACACCGAGGAGGTGCGACGCTTCGCCGAGGGGCTCCCCGACGTTGTTGTCGCGGTAAGAAACAGGTACACCTGCGCCGACCCCGGGCAGGAGGAGATAAAGAAGAATATAGAAGAATACAAGCTGAACCGTGTTGTGGTCGCCTCATGCACGCCTCTCCTTCATGAAAAGACTTTCCGCGACTGCATTTCCGAAGCGGGACTCAATCCCTATTTGCTGGAGATGGCTAATATACGCGAGCAATGCAGCTGGGTACATCTCCACGACCGGGAGGCGGCAACGCAAAAGGCCAAGGACGCCGTTAAAATGGCGATTGCCAGGGCTCGCTACATGTCGCCCGAGGAGGAAATCAAGATACCGGTGACGGACAAAGCCATGGTCATCGGCGGAGGTATCGCCGGTATCCAGGCAGCCCTCGACCTCGCCGATGCAGGCCATCAGGTTTATTTGGTCGAGAAGCAGCCCAGCATCGGCGGCATAATGGCACAGCTCGACAAGACTTTCCCCACTATGGACTGCTCGATATGAATACTCGGTCCTAAAATGACGGATGTCGGTCGACATCCCAGAATCGAACTGATGACCCTGAGCGAAGTCGAGGAGGTCTCGGGATACATCGGCAATTTCAAGGTCAAGGTGCGGAAGAAGGCACGTTATGTCAATGCCAAAGAGTGTACTGCCTGCGATAAGTGTGCCGAAGTGTGCCCGGTCGTATTACCAGACGAGTTCCAGCAAGGTTTTTCCTCGCGCAAAGCAGCATATATCCCCTTTCCCCAAGCAGTGCCTGCCGCATACCTCATCGACATGGAGCACTGTTTGGGCAACAATCCCATAGCGTGCTCCAAGTGCCTCGACGCGTGTGACAAGCAGTGCATCGACCTCAACATGGAGGATGAGATAGTCGAACTGGAAGTGGGCACCATAATTGTAGCTACAGGCATGGAGATATACGACCCGACCCCGCTGGACGAATACGGATATACACGATTCGAAAATGTAGTCACTAATATAGAGTTCGAGAGGCTGATCTGCGGCAGCGGGCCGACCGATGGAAACCTCGTGCGTCCCTCCGACCATCAGACACCGAAGCGCATCGGCTTCATCCAGTGCGTTGGCTCACGAACGGATAACCGCGGCAATCCCTACTGTTCCAACGTCTGCTGCATGGCCACGGTGAAAGACAGCCTGCTCATCAAGGAGCATCATCCAGACGCTGAGGTCTACGTCTTCTACATGGACATCCGCGCCTTCGGCAAGGGCTTCGAGGACCTGTTCCGGCGCTCTAAGGAAGAGGGCGTTCACTACATCCGGGGTATGCCCGGCGAAATAACCGAGGACCCCACCACTAAAAATCTTCGCCTCAAGGTTGAGAATACAACCGCGGGACGGGTGGAGGAATACGAACTCGACATGGTAGTGCTGGCGCTGGGTCTCGAGCCCAAGCAAGACCTGAGGCACCTATCCAGCCTTCTTAACCTCTCCCATACCAGTGACGGCTTCGTTATGGAGGCTCATCCCAAGCTGAGGCCAGTGGACGCGCCTACGCCCGGCATCTTCTTCGCCGGCTGTGTGGAAGCGCCTAAGGACATCAAGGACAGCGTCACGCAGGCGGGAGCAGCCGCCTCCAGGAGCTCAATCATACTCAATGCAGGCACCATCACCGGCGAGGCCCTCAAGGCAGTAATAGACTTAGACAAATGCACATACTGCGGCGTTTGCGCCAAGGTCTGCCCCTATGGTGCAATAACAGTGGACGTCAAAGGCAAGACAGAGGCACGTGTTGTGGCTGCGGCATGTGCCGGTTGCGGAACCTGCGCCGCGGAGTGCCGCTTCGACGCCATAACAATGCAGCACTTCAGCGACGAGCAGATAATGGCCCAGATAGACGCCGCATTAGAGGAAGAGCCGGAGAAGAAGATTATAAGCTTCCTGTGTAACTGGTGCAGCTATGCCGGCGGTGACCTAGCGGGAGTTTCCAGGCTTCAATACCCCGCCAATAACCGCTTCATCCGCACCATGTGCAGCGGTAGAGTGGACGAAAAATTCATCCTGCACGCCTTCGAGAAGGGTGCTCCCATTGTCCTGCTCTCAGGCTGCCACATAGGCGATTGCCACTACATAGACGCTAATCAATGGACCAAGCGCCGTGCTGAAAAGCTCTGGTCTCGCATGGAGAAGCTGGGGATCAGGCCAGAACGCCTGCAACTGGAATGGATCAGCTCCGCGGAGGGCGCCAGGTTTGCCCGGATTATGCGCAATCTGGAGGAAATGCGCCAGAAGGTCACGCCCGAGGAGATAGAGCACACCAAGAAGGCGCTCGCACGGTACAGGATGTCGAAAAAAAGTGCAAAGGAGCCGGACGAGCCTGCAGAGGAAACAGCTGCCGAGACTGCGCAACCATAGGGTTAAACGGCCACATTTCCCCTTACCTATCCCCAGCAGTCCCCTCGGACAGGGGATGGCCTTAACATACTATTCCTATTAAGACACTCTCTTGCTACTTGACACCCGTTTCCTGAAAACGCTATAATCAGCTAGATGCAGTGGAGAAAGGAGGTGTTTTGTGAGTGACTGAGATAATGGTAGGCGAAAACGAGCCTTTTGAGGTTGCCCTGAAGCGTTTCAATAAGAAGGTTCAACAGGATGGAGTCCTCGCCGAGGCCCGGCGCAGGGAGCATTTCGAGAAGCCAAGTGTGAAGCGCAAAAAGAAAGATGCTACCAAAAGGCGCAAGAGTGCCAGAAGTGGCAGGGTTTATTAAGAAGCAGCGGAAACCCCAATAAAGCGACGAAAAGAACGAATGTTAAAAGAGAAGCTTACGGCTGACCTCAAAGCAGCGATGCGGAGTGGCGATAAGACTCGCCTCTCCGTAATTCGTATGATTCGAGCCCGGCTCCAAAACGCTGAGATAGCGCAGCAAAAAACGCTGGACGACCCCGATATTCTCGGACTCATCGCCAAGGAGGCTAAGGAGCATCGGGAGAGTATTGAGGAGTTTAAAAAGGGCGGGCGTCAGGATCTCATAGCTAAAGAGGAAGCTGAACTGGCTATTGTCCTCGAGTACCTTCCGCAACAGATATCACGCGACGATATTGTTACCGCAGCCCGTCAGGTGATAGAAGAGGTAGGAGCACAGGGTCCTGGAGATAAGGGCAAGGTTATGCAGAAGCTTATGCCTCAACTGAAGGGGAAAGCAGAGGGGCGCGATATAAACGAGGTAGTAACAGAGTTACTCAGCGGCTCAACAGGATAGAAGGGAATCCTGAAGAGATTTGGACAGGGAACAAAGGGGCAAGTAATGGACTTGTGCGGTTGTTCCCTTTTCACATATTTTGAGGGTAACTTCGACCGGATATCTCTCTCCCAAAGGGGATAGAAGTAGATTACAGGGGCGTTTGATATGAGGTTCGGTGTTCTGGTCTTCCCCGGCACGTGGAGCGACAGGGACTGCTACCACGTGCTGGACAAGGTTCTGGGACAGAAGGTGGAATACGTGTGGCACAAGGAGACCGATCTCTCTGGCTTCGATTGCGTTATCCTCCCCGGCGGCTTCTCCTACGGCGATTACCTGCGACCCGGTGCTATCGCCCGCTTTTCACCCATAATGACCGAAGTCGCTAAGTTTGCCGCTGCTGGCAAGCTGGTGATAGGCATCTGTAACGGCTTTCAGATACTGTGCGAGTCCGGCCTCCTGCCCGGCGTCCTCATGCAGAACAACCATCTCCAGTACAGATGTCAATGGGTCTATTTGCGAGTGGAAAATAACTCCCTGCCTTTCACCTCGAGGACAGAAGAAAGTCAGGTCCTCTACATTCCCGTCTCTCACTATGAGGGCAGCTACTACGCCGATGCTGAAACACTCAAAGAGCTCGAAGCCAATAAACAAATCGCCTTCCGCTACTGCAACAGTCTGGGCGAGATAGTTGAGGAAGCGAACCCCAACGGCTCAATCGACAACATCGCCGGCATCGTCAATAAAGCGGGCAATGTCCTCGGTATGATGCCCCATCCCGAGAGGGCATGCGAGGGAATAGTCGGCGGTTTGGACGGGAACGTCATCTTCGAGTCCATCATCGGCGAGGTTACCACCAGGGCGATGGGCTGTGTGAAACTGGATTAACCCTTGACATAGTAGAACACCTGTGCTAACATTCATGACAAAGAAGGAGCTTCCATGCCTATCTCCAAAGAGACGCTTGATGACGTTGCACTGAGCAAAGAGGAATACGACATCATTGTGCAGGACCTGGGCCGCGAGCCCAACCTGGTAGAGATAGGGCTTTTCGGGAGCCTGTGGAGCGAGCACTGCGGCTACAAGCACTCGAAGCTGCTGCTCAAGCTGTTGCCCCATGCATCCCCCCGCGTACTGGTCAAACCAGGCGAGGAGAACGCTGGCGCTGTCGACATCGGCGACGGCCTCTGTGTGGTGATGAAGATGGAGTCCCATAATCATCCCTCGGCCATAGAGCCTTACCAGGGGGCAGCCACAGGGGTGGGTGGTATAGTGCGCGACATCTTCACCATGGGAGCAAGGCCCGTTGCCCTGCTTAACTCGCTCAGGTTCGGACCCCTGAGCGAGGCGCGAAACCGCTATCTCTTCGGCGGCGTGGTTTCTGGTATCGCCGGCTACGGCAACTGCCTCGGCATCCCCGACGTTGCCGGAGAGGTCTACTTCTCACCCTCCTATTCGGCAAACCCGCTGGTCAACGCTATGTGCGTCGGCATCGCCGAGAAGAGAAGGCTGGTAAGCTCCAGGGCGAGCGGCAAGGGCAACCTGCTGATGCTTGTCGGCGCCGATACCGGTCGCGATGGCCTGCACGGCGCCTCGGGTCTGGCGTCGCAGACTTTCGAGGATGAGCGGGAGCTAAGGCCGACGGTCCAGGTAGGCAACCCCTTCATGGAGAAACTGCTGCTCGAGGCCTGCCTCGAGCTTGCCGATACCGACTACATCGTGGCGCTCCAGGACCTCGGCGCCGCGGGACTGACCAGCTCCGCCATCGAGTCGGCTTCGAAAAGCGGAAGCGGTGTAATAATAGACGTTGCCAAGGTTCCGCGGCGCGAGGAAGGCATGACCCCCTACGAGGTCATGCTCTCCGAGTCACAGGAGCGGATGCTGGTTATCGTGAAGAAGGGCTGCGAGGATAAGGTGAAGGCTATTTTCGATAAATGGGACCTGCGCTCAGATATCATCGGCCAGGTGACCGATGACGGCCTAGCGAAAATAATGGACGGGAAGGAAATGGTTGCCAAGGCTCCTATCGAACTCCTCACCAGCCCGCCTCTCTACCGCCCTAAGGGCGTTAAGCCCAACTGGCTTGAAGCGCTGCAGAAATCCGACTTCAGTGATATCCCCGATATCAGGGGAGATGCATCTTCGGTGCTGCTGCGGCTGCTCTCCTCTCCTAATATCGCCAGTAAGGAATGGATCTACCGGCAATACGACCATCAGGTCCAGATCAATACCGTGGTTCAGCCGGGGAGCGATGCAGCCGTGCTCAGGGTCAAAGACACAAAAAAGGGCATCGCCCTGACCTCGGATGGCAACGGAAGGTACTGCTACCTCGCCCCGTTCGCAGGCGGCATAATCGCTGTCGCCGAGGCAGCACGCAATCTGTCCTGCGCCGGGGCCGAGCCCATAGCCATGACAGACTGTCTCAATTTCGGAAACCCGGAGAAGACCGACGTCTACTACCAGCTCGAGCAATGCATCAGGGGGATGGCTCAAGCCTGCAAGATACTGAACATACCCGTCATCAGCGGCAACGTCAGCCTGTACAATGAGACCAGGGACGAAGCCGTCTATCCCACGCCGGTGGTGGGAATGCTGGGGCTGATAGAGGAAATAGACCGCCTCTGCACCACAGGTTTCAAACGCAAGGATGATATCGTGGTATTGCTTGGGGGCACAGATACCGATACAGACAGCTTGGGCGGCAGCGAGTACCTCGAGCTGGTACACGACCTCGTTGCCGGAATCCCCGCAATCAACCTCAACCTAGAAAAAAGGGTGCAGCAGTGCTGTCGCGATGCTATAAAGAGGGGCATTATCCACTCGGCGCACGACTGCTCCGACGGTGGGCTCACTGTAGCGCTGGCTGAAAGTTGCATTGCCGGCAACATCGGAATCAGGGCGAAGTGGAAAATAGCGGGGAGAGGTGACAGTGAGCTTTTCGGTGAGGAGCAGTCGCGAATCGTGGTATCGCTCGAGCCATCACGACTGCGAGACCTCGAGCGACTGGCTACCAGGCATCACGTCCCTCTACAAAAGCTCGGTGTTGTCGGGGGCAGCCGCTTCATTATCGAAAACATGGTTGATTTACCGCTCGACGATGTGACAGACGCCTGGAAAGGCGGCCTGCAAAGGGCAATGGCGTAGAGCCGCTGTTGATACAGTGGATAACTCGTTGAAAAGTTCGTGGAAAAATCGCTTGACCCCCAATAAACAGCAAGAAATAGAATAGAGGTCAAAATGAAGGTAATTTTTCTCCAGGATGTCACCAACGTTGCCCGAGCGGGTGACCTTAAAGATGTAGCCGATGGCTATGCCAGAAATTTTCTTTTCCCCAAGAAGCTCGCCGTACTCGCCACCCCCGGCGAACTGCGAAAACTGGAGTTGTGGCGCCAGTCCGAAGAACGCCGTCAGGCTGTTCTGGAGCAGGAAGCCGAAGTCCTGGCTCAAGAACTGAGAGGGGTTACCGTAGCCCTGAAGGCTCGTGCCGGGGCTAAAGACCGCATCTACGGCTCGGTCACAAATGCAGCCATCGCCAAAGAGATAAAGCGGCTCACCGGACACGATATCGACAAGCACAACATAGAGCTTGAAGAGCCCATCCGCGAGCTGGGCAGCCACGAGGTATCGATTAGATTAACCAGGAATGTAACCGCCACAGTAAACGTCCTCGTCGAGCAGAAAGAGGAGGAGGAAGAGGGCAAGGAGAAGAAGGAAAAAGAGAAAGCGAAGGAGCCCAAGAAAAAGAAGGAGGAAAAGGCGGTAGAGGAGAAAGAGCAAGAGCAAGAGCCTGAACCGGAGCCGGAAACGGAATTACAGGAGCAGGAGCCTGAACTTAAGCCAGAGCTTGAGCTTGAGCCTGAGCCTGAGCCGGAAACGCAAACAGAAATGCAGGAGCAGGAGCCTGAACCAGTATCGGAGGAAGAGGAAGAGAAGGAATAGCCATGTACGGCGAGAGCGGTGAATCCCAGTCGGATATCAAGCTCCCCCCCCACGACCTCGATGCCGAAGAGGCGGTGCTGGGCTCGATTCTCATAGACCCGGAGGCGATAGTTAAGGTTAATGCCTTCCTCAATCCCAACGATTTCTACCGGGAGAAGAACCGCTGGACTTATGATAGCTGCGTTCAACTGTTTGATCGCAAGGAAGCTATAAATCAGATCACGGTGGCTCACGAGCTTGCGCGCCAGCATAAACTTGAGGCTGCCGGCGGGGCCGAGTACCTGAGCCACCTCGTTTCTCAGGTCCCGACCTCGGTGCACGTCGAGTACTATGCCAACATCGTGCGCCGCCTCTCTATGATGCGTCGGCTTATCTCCGCCTCAAACCAGATTGCAGCCATCGGCTATGAAGCCCCGCCGGACATTGACGACGCCCTCGGTAGAGCGGAGGGCATTCTCTACGGGCTGAGGTCCGGGCAGACTAGGGGTGACTTCGTCCACATCCGCGACGTGCTTGACCGCTATTTCGAGGAGAGCGGCATAGAGGAACAGGGCTTTATCCCCCATATACCCACCGGCTTCCCCGACCTCGACAGGATACTCATCGGCATGCAGCGCTCCGACATGGTCGTGCTGGCATCAAGGCCCAGCCTGGGTAAGACCAGCCTAGCGCTCAACATCGCCCGCAATGCCGCCGTCGAATCAAAGGCAAGTGTTGCCCTGTTCAGCCTTGAGATGTCCAAGATGGAGCTCGCCTACCGCTTCCTCGCCTTTGAATCAGGCATCGATGCCCAGAAGGTACGGCTCGACGAACTCAGCGAGAGCCAGCGGGAGACTATTAGTGAAACTATGGGGTATCTCTCCGAGGTGCCTATTTATATCGATGATTCCCCCTTCCTCAAGGACTCGGATATGCGGAGCAAGGCTATCCGTCTGAAACAGGATAAGGGAATCGACCTTATCATAGTGGATTACATCCAGCTTCTCCGCTCAAGCAGGTATATGGACAGCAGAACATATAACAGGGTCCAGGAGATGAGCGAAATCTCGCACTCCATAAAGGAGCTCGCCCGTGAGCTTGAAGTCCCGATACTGGCTGTCTCCCAGATGAGCCGGGCTATAGCAGACCGTCACCCTCCCATCCCCCAGCTTTCCGACCTCAGGGACAGCGGCTCGATCGAGCAGGATGCTGACGTCGTGCTCTTTATCTACCGCGAAGACCTTACCGTCAAAGACGAGGAGGAGTGGGAGAGGAAATACCCCGGCAAGCCTTTCCGCAAGGGCATCGCGGAGATAATAGTCGCCAAGCACCGGAACGGCCCCATCGGGCGAGCCCACCTTTTCTTCCGGGATCGAATAGCCAAGTTCGAGAACCTAGAGGAGACAACCGAGCTTGAAAGGCATAGCCTGCTATGAAAGCTTTCAGTGGTTTTCCGATCAAGACCAGGTTCACCCCGATACCCAACCCGTTCTTCAGCACGGTGCTTCCTGATATCGATAACCTTGCCGAGCTCAAAGTAACGCTCCACATCTTCTGGTCTGTTTACCAGAAACGGGGCTATCCCCGCTTCGTTACCCGCCGTGAATTGCTCGGCAACCCCGTCCTGATGAAAGGGCTGGGGGACGACGGCGCACCGGAGGAGCTTTTGCAGCAGGGGCTGGAGCAGGCTGTAAAAAGAGGTACGCTCCTGCACCTGACCCTGAAGCGAGATGGCGCTATAGACGACCTCTATTTCGTGAATACCGAGGCCGACAGGAGGGCAGTAGAGAAGCTCGAGAGCGGTGAGCTCAAGCTGGAAGGGCTGGTCAGAAGTGAGCCACGTGAGGCCACCGAGGAGCAGCGGCCAAACATTTTCACCCTCTACGAGCAAAACATCGGCATGCTTTCACCGATAATAGCCGAGGAGCTCAAGGAGGCGGAGGGCACCTACCCCGCCTCATGGATACAGGATGCTTTCAGGGAAGCAGTCGACCTCAACAAGCGTAACTGGAGATACATAGCCCGTATCTTAGAAAGATGGGCAGTGGAGGGCAAACAGGATGGAAAGCCTGGGCGACATACTGAAGCGGAGTCTGACCCAGAAGAATACTACAGGAGATACGGACACCTCCTCAAGAAGTAGCCTGCCGGATGATGGCGCGGAGGGCGAGTGCCCTATCTGCAAGGGAAGGGGCTGGCTGCGCTTCGACGTCCCCCTGGATCACCCCGACTTCGGCAGGCTGGTACCCTGTGAATGTACCAAAAAGGAAATAGAGCAGGGCCGTGTGTCACGGCTGGAGCGATACAGCAACCTGGGACCACTGACACGCCTCACCTTCGATAAGCTGCTGCCCCGGGGACGCAGCAGCGACCCTCAAAACCAGGAGAGGTTCGCCCGCTGTCTTGAAGCGGCGAAAGAGTTCTCCCGGGAGCCCAAAGGGTGGCTCGTCCTCAGCGGCCCCAGCGGCTGCGGCAAGACTCATATGGCAGCGGCTATAGCCAACCAGCGGATTCACGAAGGGCACCGGGCATTTTTCATCATCGTCCCCGACCTCCTCGACCACCTTCGCACCACGTTCAGCCCCACGAGCGACGTTGCCTACGATGAACTTTTCGAGCGGGTGCGCAACGCCCCTCTCCTGGTGCTCGACGACCTGGGCAGCCAGAGCAGCACTCCCTGGGCCGAGGAGAAGCTGTTCCAGATATTAAACCACCGGTTCAACACCGAGCTGCCGACGGTGGTAACAGTCAACAACCTGGGGGGGCTGGACGAGCGGCTCGTGGCACGGCTGCAAGACCCTACTATAGCCTATCAGTGCGAACTGGAGAAGCCTCTGAAACCCCTCTTTCAGGAAATAGGCGGCCTGAGCCTCCAGTTCCTCGGCGACAAGACCTTCGAGACGTTCGATACACGGGGAATAAACGCCGACGAGAGGGGGCGGGAGAGCCTCCAGACCGCCTGGGAAGCCGCACGCCAGTTTGCCGAGGCGCCCGAGAACTGGCTCGTCTTCCTCGGTGTGCACGGCTGCGGCAAGACCCACCTTGCGGCAGCCATAGCCAACCACCAGTTGAGAGCGGGGCGACCCGTCTTCTTCGCCGTCGTGCCCGACCTCCTCGACCACCTCCGCTCCACCTTCAGCCCCGAGAGCAAAATAACCTACGACCGTGTCTTCGAAGGGGTGAAGTCAAGCCCGCTGCTCATCCTGGACGACCTGGGCACCGAGAGCAGCACGCCGTGGGCCCAGGAGAAGCTCTACCAGATACTGAACTACCGCTACAACTCGCGGCTGCCCACGGTTATCACCGTTGCCGGCTTCCTGGAGGAACTCGAAGGCCGATTGAGCTCACGCCTTCAGGATCCCAAGCTGAGCAACCTCATCTTCATCCACGCCCCCGACTACCGCAGCCAGGCGAAGCCGCCGGAGGATTCCGGGCGCTCCCGCCACCCCCGCAGAGGGCGGTAGGTCGATAAGATTCAGATTGAGGCTGAAATTCATATCTAAGATTTCTTCGTCGTCCCCCGGATGCGGACTCCGAAAAATGGCCGACGCTCCTCAACCTTGATTTATCACACTCCCTTAGATACAATAGGTCTTTGGCGCTAGAGTGGTGTTGAAGACACCACGCCGCTGGCCTCGAGAAGGGCCTTTGCGAAGAGGGTGGATAGGGAGAGGTGTCCGAGTGGTTTATGGTGCCGCTCTCGAAAAGCGGTCTCCGATTGTATCGGAGCGTGGGTTCGAATCCCACCCTCTCCGCGGAGAGGTGCTGGAGTGGACGATCAGGCGCGCCTGGAGAGCGCGTGTCGCCTTTGGCGACCGTGGGTTCGAATCCCACCCTCTCCGCCAGTTGTGATTTTAGTGATTGACAGGGTCAATAAATATCGAGTAATTAACTCCCAAATGTGTTGAATGATTCATGGACAAGGAGATTGCCCACTATATTGATAAGCAAAGTTCTCCTCAAAAAGAGAGCCTTAAGAAGGTTAGAAAACTTATATTAGAAACGATTCCAGGTTGTGAGGAGAAGATTACTTGGGGTGTCATAGCGTTTGCAGGCGGTAAATTTTACATCGCTGCCATGAAGAACCGGGTGCATGTTGGCTTTGCCATAAACGGATTGAGTAAAGAGGAGATAAGCTTGTTTGAGGGCAGTGGCAAGACAATGAGACATATAAAGATCCATTCGCCAGCGGATATCGATGAGAAAAAATTGGTAACATTGATAAAGATGGTGGACAAGAAGGCTTTTTGTAAACCCTGCTAAATCAATTTAGTTAGTTAACAGGATAAATATATGGGCGATAAAAATCAAAATACAGCATGTTGTCCTAAGTTTGATCCCGCGCCCTGGGATAATAAAATTTTTCAGTGGGATAATAAAAAATTCATCAAAGGTAAAGTTTTTACCCTGTTTTACATACCCCTCAATTTTGGCTCGGTAATGAGACGGCTTGATAAGAAAGTTCGTCAGGCTGGAGCGACAATCCCCGATAACCTTGGCCTTTCCGATCATACCTCAAAATGGAATATGGATATTTATTTAACGGTAGATAGAGAGGTTCCCGGTGCTGAAAATATCACCTTGAGCGGCAAGTTTTTAAGTAAGGTTTACGAGGGAGCCTATAAAGAGACAGGGAAGTGGTGCAAGGATTTCGAGGATTATACAAAAGGTAAAAATCTGGAAGTTAAAAAATGGTATATGTGGTACACAACCTGTCCCAAGTGTGCCAAAAAATATGGCAAGAACTACGTTTCAATTATTGCCAGGGTAGAATAAATAATTTTCTGCTCCGTACGGGAATAGTAAATACGAATTGACTGAAATGAAAAGGTTTAACCAATGCCGGCAATAGCCGTAATAGGGGCGCAATGGGGAGACGAAGGGAAGGGTAAGATAGTTGACCTTCTCGCCGAGAAGGTGAAGGTCGTTGTCAGGTTCTCCGGAGGCAACAATGCAGGGCATACCGTGATAAACCAGTTCGGTGAGTTCGGCATGCACCTGGTTCCATCGGGCATATTCCACCCGGACGTAACCTGCATTATCGGCAACGGCGTTGTCATCGACCCCGCCGTGCTTCTGGGCGAGATCGAAAGCCTCCAACAACGGGGCGTCAGCGCGGATAACCTTCTTATCAGCGACCGCGCCCACCTGATAATGCCCTATCACATCCTCCTCGACGGCCTGGAGGAAGAGGCGCGGGGCAGCGGCGCGATAGGCACGACCCGCAGGGGGGTCGGACCCGCCTTCGCCGACAAGACATCCCGCATGGGGATACGGGTCTGCGACCTGCTCGACAGGGATATTTTCCGCGAACGGCTCAACTCCGTGCTGGAATACAAGAACAACATCCTGACCAAGCTATACGGCGCCGAACCTCTTGCCTTCGAAGAGCTTTACCAGACGTACTGCCAGTACGGCGAGCGCCTAGCTCCCTTTGTCAGTGATACGGGCGTGGCTATCAAGGAGTCTCTCGACCGGGGCGAGTGGATTCTCCTGGAGGGTGCGCAGGGCACCATGCTCGACCTCGACTTCGGCACCTATCCCTACGTTACATCGGCACTTTCGGGCGGCGTATCACTGGGACTGGGAATGAGCCCGTCTAAAATCGAGCAGGTCATCGGGGTGTTCAAGGCATACACTACCAGAGTGGGAAGCGGGCCCCTGCCCACAGAGCTTCACGATGAGTACGGGAACCATATCAGGGAAAAGGCCCACGAATACGGCACCACGACGGGACGTCCCCGCAGGTGTGGCTGGTTCGACGCCGTTATCTGCCGCTTCACCGCCGATGTCAACGGCTTCACCTCCGCCGCCATCACCCGGTTCGACATCCTCGACGATTTCGCATCTCTCAAAATATGCACCGCCTATGAAGTGAACGGAGTTACCTATACCCGCCCCCCGGCATGCGCCGCGCTGCTCGCGAAGTGCAAACCTGTCTACGATGAGCTGCCAGGGTGGCAGTGCGACACAAGCGATATCCGCCGCTTCGAAGAGTTGCCCGCTCAGGCCCAGGCCTATGTGCGAAGACTGGAGGAACTGGTGGGGTGCCCCGCCAGTATCGTCTCAGTCGGCCCCGGGCGTGAACAGACGATAATAGTCAGACCCGTTCCTTAATGTCCGGCAGTATGCAAGAGAACATGGGCTTACACCATCTCTCTATGATATAATAGCTATTTGGTCGGCAAGACAATCAAGGAGGTATAGCAAGGTATGGTTAAACAGGCAGAATCGAAGCCGGAGGTAACATTCGGCAAGATAACCGAGGAAGGCCTGGCGAAGATGAGGGCCAAGTTCGGAGTGCCCTATTATATGATCAGGCAAAACGAAGTGGCTTCAAAGGACGCCATAAGACAGTTCTGCAACGGTATAGGCGACGATAACCCCCTCTTCCGCAATCCCGAATACGCCACTAGAACGAGGTGGGGACATATAATCGCGCCGGGCTTGTTCCTGTATGCCGTGGCCTGCCCCCAGGGCATGGAAGGGCTGCCGGGGGTGCACGCCTTCTACTGCGGCTGCAACTGGGAGTGGCACAGGGCGATACATGTCAACGACGAGGTTACTTGTGTCGACTACCCCCTCGACCTCATAGAGAAGAAGGGCAAGATGGGGGGGCGCCAGTTCCTCCAGGTGGGCAGGACCGTATACTACAACCAGAGGGGCGATGTTGTCGGCACCCAGAAACGGGAGACCATGCGGGTCGAGAGGAAGGCGGCCAAGGAGAGGGGTAAGTACTCACAGGTAACGAAATACAAGTACACGGCAGAGGAACTGAAAAAGATAGATGATATGTATGAGAACGAAGAGATACGTGGCGCCGAATCGCGGCTCTGGGAAGACGTAAAAGTGGGAGACGCGGTCACTCCGGTCGTCAAGGGACCGCTGGGCCAGACGGACATGGTGGAGTGGTGGGTAGGTATCGGCGGCGGTCAGGGCGCCCACGGCATACGCCGCAAGTACATGAAGCGGCATCCCAAGTGGGGCGTCAAGGACGCACAGACGGGCACCCTGGAACCGATGGCGGACGTCCACTACGAATCCGACAAGTCGGACGCTATTGGCGTCCCCGTAGCCTATGACCTGGGCATGCAGAGGTTCTCGTGGGCGGGGCACCTGATTACTAACTGGATGGGGGATGAGGGATTCCTCAAGAAACTGAACGCAAGGTGCATACTTTTCAACGTAT
>DUEY01000043.1 GCA_011174795.1 Dehalococcoidia bacterium | reverse complement strand
CGAGCCTCAGGGGGTCTTCCTTGGCGAGCCGCAGTTCCTTGAGGCCGTAGTAATAGCCCGTCTGCTGAAAGAGCCGTTCCTTCTCCTCCAGCATATCTTTAAGCACCTTCCCGGCGGGACCGATACCCCTCTTAACAGGCTTAATCTCCACCTCAGACCTCCTTCAGCCAGACTCTTTTATATTCATCTATAACTGCCTTCTTACCTTGGGGGACGAGCATGGTAGTTGTTGGTGCCTCCAGTATCGCCAGTCCCTCTACCTCGTGCCCGTTTTGCAGCCGGTCCATCTCGTACAGCGCGGCTGTCTTCCACGTACCTCCCCTGTAGACGTTCCTCCGTCCCCTGAAGGCGTCAATGGACGGTTTTTTCAGCTTGACCGGGGGATATTTCCCTAACCTGGGCTTTGGCTTGGACACCATGGCGTGGAGACCGAGCTCCATGATCTGGTAGCCGACCTCGGGGTATTTAGCAGCGTGAGCATATTTCCGGGAGTAGGTATCCTCGAAGGCGTTTATCAGTTTATCCATGTCCGCAGCGGTATTGATTCTGGAGACCGGTGAAATAACCTCCACGTCCTCAAGCTGCATCATGTACCTGACATAGGCGATGTGCCTCAGGGTGATATCCTCCCTCTTGAAGCCCTCCTCCTCCATCTCGCTGACGGCTATTCTCTCCAGTTCCTCCCAGCAGGCGTTGACCAGTGTTCCCATGAATACCTTGGTCGCCTCATCCGCTCCCGGCAGCAGGACCACCATGGTGGACTTCTGATAGCGGTGGAGATAGTCCGCAGCGCAGCATCCGAAGGCGGAGAAGGCCGCAGCCCAGGGGACGGTGAATACGCCTTTGAAGGGAAGGTCGTGGCTGTAGTCTGAGAGGAAAACCGGCCCGGCGCCGCCATAGCCGATAAGGTAATAGTCGGTGGGGGAGTAGCCCCAGACTGACAGGGATGTTGTTATATGGTCTCTCATCCGGGTGCTGATTAAGTTGAAGATACCTTCCGCAAAACGGTAGGGGTCCACACCTAACGGGTCGGCGCACTTTTCCTTTATCGCCTTGAGCGCCAAATCCGTGTGCAGCTTAATCTTGCCGCCGAGGTAGTAGTCGGGGTTGAGAATCCCCATAATGAGCAGGCAGTCCATCACGGTGGGTATGTCATTGCCCATGTTGTAGCAGACGGGTCCCGGGTCTGCACCGGCGCTGCCCGGCCCGATTTCGAGCCGCTTCGACTCGGGGTCGATGGTGACATACTGTCCGGTTCCGGCGCCGATGGAGTTCATCACTAGCGTCGGTATGTTGACGATGGCGCGTCCCACCTCTACCTCTCTGAGCATAACGGGCTCGCCTCCCATAATCAGGCCCACGTCGAAGCTGGTGCCGCCCATGTCGGTGCAGAGCAGGTTGGGTATGTCCATGACCTGGGAGAGGTATCGCCCGCCGAGCAGGCCGCCGATGGGGCCGGAGAAGCAGGCCTTGAACAGCGCAGGGTATCTTATATTGGCTATGCCGCCGTCCGCCAGCACAATCTGGAGAGGGTACTTGTAGCCTTTATCCCTGAGCTTCTGCTCTATGGTGAACAGGTGCTCCCTCACCGGCTCGGCGCCGTAGGCTTGCAGGACCGTGGCGTTGAGCCGCGAGCACTCCCGCCACACCGGCATCAGTTCACTCGATAGATAGAGCGGAATCCTCCTGCCCTTCTTCTTCATCACCTCCCTGGCTATCTCGGCTATCTTCTGTTCGTGGGCCGGGTTACTGTAGGAGTGGAGACAGAGTATGGCTATCCCCTCGACGCCTCTATCCAGCAGTTCCGCCGTCGCCGCTCTCGCCTCATCCTCATAGACGGGGATTACCTCCTCACCGAAGACGATGCTTATCCGCTCGGTAACCCCCTTGATAAGCTTTCGGGGCACGAGGGGCTTGTTATGGACGTGGGCGACCTTGTGAATCTTATCCTGGTAGCCGTAGCCCGCGTGTATCTGTGCCCCACGCTCGTGGAGCAGCGTATCCTCGAAACCCTTGGTGATGAGTATCCCTACTTTTTTCCCTGTCCTCGTGAGCAGGGCATTGAGCATGCCGGTGCCACAGTAAACGGTTGATTGAATACCGGGGACCACGTCCTTCGCATCAGTATCCCAGTTCATTCCCCAGTACTGGAAGGCGTCAGCCAGCGAGTTTATGAAGCCGATTGACTCGTCATGGGGAGTGGTCGCCGCCTTGCCCACGACGAAATCACCGAGCCGGTCCACCATCAGCATGTCGGTCATCGTGCCCCCGGCATCGCTGCCTAGGATAATCACATCTTTTTTTCGCATCATGAAGCCTCCCTAACCGCGCTGACGTACTTCACGGCTAACCTTACTCGCCCATGAAAGAGCGGCGGCCCCGCCAGTACTTCTCCCTCTCAATAACCGTAGCCGCACCCGCGCCCCAGGCGCCGCATATGCTCGCCAGACCGTATCGGGAGCCTCTGCGGTTCATCTCGTGGGCCAGGGTACCCAGCACCCGTATTCCGCTGGCGCCGGTGGGATGCCCGATAACGCAGGCGCTGCCATTGACGTTCATCTTCTCCGGGTCTATCCCCATATCCTTTATCAGCACCAGGGGCAGGACGGCGTATGCCTCGTTTACCTCCGCAAGGTCTATATCGCCAACCGCTAGGCCGGCCCGCTTCAGAGCCTTCCTGGCAGCCGCCACCGCGCCGAGACCGATAACCTTGGGGTCGACCCCCACCCATGCCATCCCCCGTATCGTGCCCATCGGCACCAAACCCAGCTCCTTCGCCTTCTCCTTCGACATAAAAATACCCGCGCCCGCGCCGTCGTTCTCACCGGAGGCGCTGGCGGCGCAGATGGTACCACCGGGCTTGTATAGGGGTGGCAGACTGTGTATCTTATCGAGCTTTGAGTCATGTATTATCCCCTGGTCGTAATCGACGAGCTTTACCGTACCGTCGGGCAGCTTCCCTTCAACGGGGATTATCTCATACTTGAACTTACCGTCCCTCAGGGCGGCCGACGCACTCAGGCTGGTCTTCCACGCCCACTCGTCCTGGTCCTCCCTTGTGATACCGTACATATCGGCCAGTGCCTCGGCATTGAGCCCCATGCTCACTATGGCGGAGATATCGATCTTCTCGAATATCCTCGGGTTCGGGTTCCCGCGCGAGGCGTTGTATTCCTCTGCCAGAGCGGCGATATCGGTATCTTCGGTGATGAGAGGTGTGGGAAAGTGGGAGTGACTCTCCATGCCGCCGGCGATAAAGATATCACCCAGGCCCAGTTGAATCGCCATGCAGGAGATGTGGGCGGCGGTCATGCTCGAGCAGCAGGCCCGGTCGACGCTTAAACCGGCGACTTCAGGAGGAAGGGTCATCAGGCAGACGCTTCTTCCCGGGTTCGTCTGCTCCCCGATTTGGTTTACCGTGCCCATGATAAGCTCGTCGACCGTTGCGGGATTTACTCCGGTTCTTTCCAGTAGCTTCTCAACCACGATGGTGGCGAGGTCATCGGCACGTTTATCTGCGAAGAATCCCGGCTTTTTCTTGCTCGCTATGCCAAACGGCGTCCGCGCATAATCTACCAGTACAGCCTCTCTTATCTCGGGCATATTTCTCGTTATCCTCTCTTTGATGGTCGTGGACTATAAATTACACCATTCAGGTACGAATAGCAATACGACGTGTAATTAAGTATGGGCGGTATGGAGGAAACAACATGCGTGTCGTTGAGAAGAGCCCCGAGTGCTTCTTATCGCTTTGTAAGATATCAAGTTCAATCGGGGCTAGTTGTAGTAGGCGTCCCTGAGTGCAGCAAGGTGCTGGGATATGAACATGGAGTCGAAGACGGACATTTTATCCCCGCCGCTATCGTGGCGCACGCTTGCCATGTTCAGAGGATTGATTTGATCGATGGTCCTCAAAGCAGCCAGGTACTGGGAGCCGTACATCCTGTCGAAGACATCGACGTCTCCATCCCCCTGGACGTCGCCCCTTAGGAAGGTGAGGGTCTGGGGCTCGCCTGTGGGCAGGTCTGCGTTGTCGGGGTCATAGATGCGGTCGAAAGTCACTGTCAAAGTATACTGCGTGGTGGCATTGCCCACCAGCCGGGGGACGAACCGGGCGACGTTGATCGGCGGAGCGGTGCCGTTGCCCGCGCCGAGGTCCTGGTCGAATGAGGTATTTCCCGTGCCGTTATTGATGCTGGAGTTGGGATTGTCGAACGGTGAATCTCCGTCGATGACGTAGAGCATCTCTATACCCGAGTTATTGTAGGTTGCATATGCGTCATAGCCCCTGATCAGTGTGCCCCCGGTGAACATGATGTCGGTCTGCATGGAAACAGTGCCGTTGCCCTCCTCGTACTGAACAACCTGCACGGGCACTGGCGTCGGCGTGGGGGTTGGTGTTGCGGTAGGGGTTGGTGTTGCCGTGGGCGTTGCTGTTGCTGTGGGCGTCGTGGTAGGCGTCGCCGTTGGTGTCGGGGTCTCGGTAGGTGTAGAGGTGGGCGTTGATGTCGGCGTCATGGTTGGTGTGATTGTAGGTGTCGGCGTTGGGGTTGGTGTAGTGGTAGGGGTTGCCGTTGT
>DUEY01000042.1 GCA_011174795.1 Dehalococcoidia bacterium | reverse complement strand
GCGTTGGCGACCTCTATTCCTCCCATAAAGCATTCGAACCTCTCTACCAGCCGCGGTTCATCGGGCTTAGCCTTAGCCAGAGGAGATATCTCGACGGGGTAGTCGAGGACAAATGTAGGTTGAATCAGGGTGGGCTCGACGAACGTTGAGAAGAGCTTGTCCACCAGCCGGCCCCAGCTGATATTCTCCTCGACCTCCACCTCCAATTTGACAGCCTTCTCACGCAAGGAAGGCAAATCGCGATATTTATCATCGAGAAAGTCAACGCCGCATTTCTCATGTACCTCATCCCTGAAACCGACCCTGCGCCAAGGAGGGGATAGAGCGATGGTGTTTTCGCCTAAACAGATTTCATGATTGCCCAGGACTTCACCTGCGATTTGATACACCATCTGCTCCACCATCTCCATGACGTCATTGTAATCTGCATAGGCTTCGTAACTCTCGAGCATAGTGAATTCTGGGTTGTGCTTGACAGAGATGCCCTCGTTACGGAAGATACGCCCAATCTCATAGACCCTGTCCAGACCGCCGATGATCAGGCGCTTCAGATGGAGCTCGGTTGCGATACGCAGGTAAAGGTCCTGTTCCAGAGCCTGATGATGGGTGGAGAAAGGTCGAGCCAAAGCACCGGCGGCTATGGGCAGCAGCACCGGTGTCTCAACCTCAATAAAGCCGCGCTCATCGAGGAAGCGGCGGATAGCGGCGATAAGGCGGCTGCGTATGACGAAGATATGCCTCGCCTTCTCATTCGATATGAGGTCGAGGTACCTCTGGCGATAACGTTTCTCCACATCCGTGAGGCCGTGCCACTTCTCAGGCAAAGACTGAAGCGACTTGGCAAGCATAACAAGGTCAGAGGCCTCAACAGTAATCTCACCGCTACGCGTCCTGAACAGTCTGCCACTGACCCCAATGATGTCGCCAATGTCGAAATCATTGAGATGCTGATACTTCTCCTCGCCGAGAACTTGCTTGCGGAAATATACCTGGATTTTTCCCGAGCCGTCTCTGAGGTCGAGGAAGGTAGCTTTGCCCATAGAGCGGTGAGCAACGATGCGGCCGGCAACACTTACCTCAAGGCTTTCAGGCTTTCTCCCTTCCTTCTCCTGAAAAAGGGCTGCTGCTTCCTGGGTAGTGTGAGTGCGGCGGTAGCGGTGGGGATAGGGGTCTATATTGTGGCTGCGAATCCTGCTGAGCTTGGCCAGGCGTTGCTCGGTTATCGCTTCTTTTCTGTCCGCCATCTCATGAGCCTGAGCAGAATGGTCAGCGGTATACCTCTCGCTGGGTTTACTCTATCAATATCACTTCTAGCTTGAGCGTGCCTGCTGGGACCTGAGCCTCAACCGCGTCACCAACCCGCTTGCCCATTAAGGCACTGCCTACGGGCGACTCATTGGAGATTCTACCATCACTTGGGCTAGCCTCCGCGCTGCCAACGATGGTATAGTGCTCCTCCTCGCCATCCTGGTTGCGGACCGTGACCTTCGAACCGAGCTTAACCCACTTCGAGGGAGACTTCTCCTCCTCAATCAGAATGGCATTCTTAATCATCTTCTCCAGAGTAAGAATCCGTCCCTCAACGAAGGCCTGCTCGTTCTTGGCATCATCATACTCGGCATTATCGACAGTGCCACCGAGCTCTTTGGCTCTATGAATCTGCTCAGCAACCTGCTGGCGGCGAACGGAACGCAGGTGCTCGAGTTCCGCTTTCAATTTTTCCAGCCCCTCGGGCGTGAGAAAGACCTCTTTCTGTGCCATCTCCCTCTCCTCCAGCCAACTAAAAAAGAGCGAGAGCCAGCTAACGCGCAGTCGCCTGCCTCTCGATTGCCGCTTATTATAACGGAATTTTGTCAAGTTGTAAAGAGCCCTTCGTACGTCTCCTTGACACATATCATCAGGTAAGGCACAATACTAACCTGACGGTGCAGACAGCAGGAACGCGAAAGAGGCAGCAATGGAATTGATGCAGGCTATAAAGGAAAGAAGGAGCGTTCGTAAATATAAGCCTGACCCCGTTAGCGATGAGAAAATCGATGCAGTTCTGGAAGCTGCCAGATGGGCTCCGTCCTGGGCGAACACTCAATGCTGGAGGTTCATTGTCGTCCGAGACCCCGAGTTGAAGGAGAGGCTGGCAGGTACCCTAAAGCCCGAGAGCAATCGTGCGATTGCAGCTATCAAGCAAGCTCCGGTTACCATCGTGGCTTGTGCTCAGCTTGCTAAGGCAGGCTATTACAAAGGAGAACAAGGGACAGATAAAGGCGACTGGTTTATGTTCGATGTGGCGCTGGCGATGCAGAACCTGACGCTGGCAGCCCATGCTATCGGCCTGGGCACTGTGCATGTCGGCTTCTTCGACGCCAGAGCAGTGGCTGAACTTCTAGACGTCCCCGAGGGGGTCGCGGTTGTGGAGATGACACCTTTGGGCTACCCTGACGAAAAGCCGTCACCACCAAATAGAAGAGAGCTCGCCGAGAGCGTATTCTACGGTAAATATGGCGAAAAGTAGCTATTTACTATGTGGTGCTGTTTTAATGTTATGATAGAGGTAAAAGATGAGCTCAGTTGTTAAGAAACGGCGTAAAAAGATGAGAAAGCATAAACACCGCAAGTTGCTGAAAAAGACCAGGTGGCAGAGACGACATTAATGAGACATGATGGTTCTGAAAAATCGTTATCGGGCTCACAGCGGCGATGTGGAATGTAATCGGTCAGGACAGGGCCGTAGAGTTATTGAGGCACAGCCTTGAGATTGACCGCTTGGCTCATGCATATCTCTTTGTAGGCCAGCCCCACGTGGGTAAAAAAACCCTGGCATTGAATCTGGCGCAGGCGCTGAACTGTGAACAGGGAAGGGAACCATGCGGGGGCTGCAGGGCGTGCATCCGTATCGCTGAAGGCAAACATGCCGATGTTCAGATAATCGGGCGTATCAGTGATTCCAACTCAGGAGAAGCGGGGCTCAAGAAAGATATCAGCATCGCACAGATAAAAGAGCTGCAACAGGCTGCCGGCCTGCAGCCTTATGAAGGCAAGCACCGTGTTTTTATCATCGACGGCGCTGAATATCTGAACGAGGAATCAGCCAACTGCCTGCTCAAGACCCTCGAGGAGCCGCCTGCCGGCGTTCTTATAATACTGCTCACAACCAGTGACGTCAGGTTGCCGCTCACGGTCATCTCCAGGTGCCAGCGAATTGAGCTTTTGCCAGCACCGGCACATGCGATAGAACAGGCTCTGGTAGAACACTGGCACGTGGAACCTGACAAGGCCAGGGCTCTGAGCAGGTTCTGCCGCGGGGGTATCGGCTGGGCGGTTTCAGCCTCAATAGACGAGAGCCTTCTTGAGGAACGCTCCCTGCATCTAGCCGAACTGCAAGGTCTTGCCACAGCCAGCCTCGAGCAGCGGTTCGATTTTGCCGCCAGCCTAGCGGCAAAATTCGGCAAGAGCCGTGACTCAGTCGTGGAAATACTCGGCCTGTGGCTGGAGTGGTGGCGAGATATCCTGCTGGTCAAGAACGGATGTCAACAGTTTATTACCAATGTCGGTCAGGAGCTAGCACTGTCCCAACAATCAGAGAGCTATAGCCTCGCCGAGATAAGGAACTTCATCGAAGCAATTCGAGTTTCGTTAGCGCAACTGGAGCGTAACGCCAATCCCCGCCTCGTGTTGGAAGTCTTAATGCTGAGCATTCCGACTAAAGATGAAGAGAGGATAAAGCTCCCCATCGTTTAGGTGTGTTGCTATGGCTAAGGTTGTCGGCGTTCAATTCAAACAAGCGGGACAGGTCTACTACTTCGAACTGCCAAACATAGAACTTAAAATCGGTGATAGCGTCGTTGTCGAGACCACACGTGGTCTGGCAATAGGCAAAGTGGTAACCGCCCCGAAGGATATAGCCCCTACCGAGTTGGGCGAACCTTTGAAGCCTGTCCTCCGCCTGGCGCAACCCGATGATTTTGAGCAAGCTGAGGAAACAAAGCAGAAGGAGGCTGAAGCGCTCAGCAAGTGCGAGGAGCTTGTAGAAAAATTCGAGCTTCCGATGAAACCTCTCGTGGCGGAGTACAATCTGGACGGGAGCCATCTTACCGTCTACTTCAAGGCTGAAAAGAGGGTCGACTTCCGCAATTTACTGCGTGACCTTTCCTCCAGCTTGAAAACCCGCGTTGAACTGCGCCAGGTAGGGGCTCGCGATGCCGCCAAGCTGGTTGGTGGCATTGGTAGATGCGGGCGTCCCCTTTGTTGTGCCAGCCACCTGTACAAGTTCGAGCCCATATCCATGAAAATGGCCCGGGAGCAGGACTTGCCTCTTAATCCGGCAAATATCTCCGGCGTCTGCGGCCGACTGCTTTGCTGTCTATCTTACGAGAATGAGCAATACCGTATCATGAAGCAGAAGCTGCCTGCGCGTGGAACACATATCATCACCAGGATGGGTGAAGCGAAGGTGATAGGATGCAACCCGCTTAAGGAAACCGTTATTGCGCAGCTCGAGAGTGAAGCAACCTTGGAAGTGCCTCTGTCCGAGATCGAACCCCACAGTCATACTGCACAGTCGTAATAATACGCAATCGACAGCATCTGCATCCTATAATACGTAAAAGTCCTGAAAAATATTGCATTTTCCGCTCAGAAATGTTATTCTCTACCACGCTGTCCTTCTCAGGGCAGTGAAAGGGGTGATGTGGACTCCACACTATGGAAACTGAGTTATTGTCCGTAGACGATATAACGAAGATACTGAGGATCAGTAAAGTCACCGCGCAAAGGTGGTGCCGCGACCGAAGGCTTCCTGCGGCAAAGATCGGGAAGTCTTACCGGATCAGGAAAGAAGACCTGGACAGGTGGTACGAGGGGAAACTCCTGGAAAATACGGTTAAGCGCTAGGCTTATTGAGCCTGAAACACCACAGTGGACGAATGACCACCTTCAAGCGGGGGTGGTTATCTTTATGCCTAAAAATGTAAATAACTAGAAGGGGGTGGGAAAATGCACCTGATCATCGACGGATACAACGGCGATTCCCAGAAAATGCAGGATGTCAATTTTATCTATGAGCTACTCGATATCTACCCATCACAGATCGGGATGACCAAAATCTCTCCCCCAAAGGTTTCAAAGTACGTCGGCTCCAAACCTGAGGACTGGGGTGTCTCTGGCTTCGTCCTCATCGCCGAGAGCCATATCAGCGTTCACACCTTCCCCGAGCGTTGTTACATAAATATAGACATCTTTTCCTGCAAGGAATTCGATGCCGAACAGGCTATTAAAGACCTTCAGCGGCAGTTTAATCTGTCCGAGGTCAGAAGCTATATACTGAACCGCGGTCTGGAGTATTACAACAACCAGCAGCCGTCACTCGTTTCGGATTCCGCACGTTGAGGGTGAATCGTCTCAGTCGTTAGGACAGGCAGAGTGAACGACGATATGTTCCGTCCCCCCAGGGTCTTCGCCGGTGAGCATTCGAAAATCACTACCTTAGATGAAGCGAAGGTAGTGATTTTGCCTGTGCCTTATGACAGCACGACAGAGTACAAGGGCGGTACCAGGGAGGGACCCCAGGCGATTATCGATGCCTCACAATACCTCGAGCTTTATGACATTGAACTGGATAGGGATATAAGTGAAATAGGCATTCATACCCTCCCTGAGGTTCAACCCCTGATGAGCGGACCTGATTCTATGGTGGAACGCGTCCAACGGGTAACAGCAGATTTACTTGACAAACATAAACTGCCGGTCATGCTGGGCGGTGAGCACACCGTTACCCTGGGCACAGTCAAAGCCCTTCGAGAAAGATACCCTGAACTCTCAGTACTGTACCTGGACGCTCATGGCGATCTACGCGATGAGTACATGGGAACAAAATACAGCCATGCCTGTGTCATGCGCCGGGTATGGGGACTCTGTCCCATTATGCCCGTAGGCCTCCGCAGCATCAGCCAGGAGGAGCACGACTTCCTGGAGCATAATGGAATCGAGCCCCTATATGCTGAAGCCTTCAACAGTCCCGGGTCTATACAAAACGTAGTCTCCCGGCTTTCTCCACACGTATATATATCGATCGATCTCGATGTCCTCGACCCCTCAATCATGTCGGCTGTAGGCACCCCCGAGCCCGGCGGTTTAAACTGGCAACAGGTGCTGGAGTTGCTGCGTGCGGTAGCCGAGCGCAAACACATTGTCGGTTTCGACTTAGTCGAACTCTGCCCCGCAGAGGGGCCAAACTCCTGCGCTTTCCTCGCCGCCAAACTGGCATATAAGCTTATAGGATACGCCACATCCTCAATATAAACCGCTTTTATCCCCTTATAGCACATCGCTGCGGCGCTTTCTCCCCCGTCAACAGTTCGAATTGAACTATATTACTAGTTCAAAATAACCGAAAGTACTATTTGCATGCATGTTAATACGAGGTACGCTAATGTTTGCGCAGGTAATTACCACTGATAACACTTTAATACACGTACAGGGAGTTCATTGTGCGGCGCAATATAAAAGAGACTCCGTTGGAAACGATGCTCACCAGCAGGCAGGTAGCGGATTTCCTCCAGGTCAGCATCTGCGCCGTAAGGCGCTGGAGCGACAAAGGAATGCTGAAGTCCTACCGTATAGGGCCACGTAAAGATAGGAGATATCGCCGAGAGGATGTCCTCCATTTTCTGGAGAAATCCTCATGATACCTGTCAAAGCGTACATTTCATCGAGTAGATATACAACTGTGGTAAATACAATAAAAACCTCCTGCTTAAGTTAAGGGAGATAAATATGGCAAAGAAAAGCGACCGTGAACGAGATAAAACGCGCCTGACGACAGGCTACTCAGAAGAGCAAAAGCTGTTTGAGAAAGGATTGCCGGCACTGGAGAGAAAGTATAAGCGCCTGGTAGAGGGCTTGAATGAAGGCTACTTTCTGGTTCAGGACCTCAAGGTGGTTTTCGCCAACCCGAGGAGCGCTGAGATATTTGGTTATCGCGCGGAAGAGGTAATCGGCAAACCTGTCCAGGAACTCCTGGTAAACGGAGCCATGGAGCAGACCTCGAAATGGCACAAAATGAGGCTGCGCGGCGAGGATGCCCCAACACAGTATGAAGTGACATTACCACGGAAAGACGGGACGCGGTGCAAGGTTGAGTTCGGAGTCAGGCTCACGAGTTATTCGAGTAAACCGGCAGTATCAGTCATTGTCAGAGATATTACCGAGCGTAAGCACGTGATAGAGAAAGCCTTGCGAGAGAGCGAGGAACGCTATCGAGACCTCGTTGAAGGTTCCCCTGATGTAATATGGAGCCTTTCCACTGATGGAATGTTAACATCGCTGAACCCTGCGTTTGAGAAGATAACAGGGTGGACATGCGCCGACTGGCTCGGCAAACCGTTCACCGGTATCGTTCATCCTGATGATATTCAGACCGCAACAGAAAGGTTTCAACAGGTGTTGCACGGAGAGACGCCACCTGCCTTTGAGCTACGCTTTATCTCAAAGAGCGGCGATGAGCTTATAGGTGAACTCATAGCAACACCGCAGATTAAAAACGACCAAGTAGTGGGAGTATTCGGTTTCGCCCGGGACATCACCGAGTACAGGCAGGCAGAGAGAGCTCTGCGGGAGAGCGAAGCCCGCTACCGCCTGCTCGCTGAGAACATAACCGATGTCATTTTCATCATAGATATGAACATGCAGCTTACCTATATAAGTCCCTCTGTTACACAACAGCGAGGGTTCAGCGTCGAGGAAGCGATGGCGCTTAAGCCCGAAGAGGCCATGACTGCCACCTCTCTCGAAGCTACCACGAAAGCTTTCGAGGAAGAAATGGCCATTGAGAAGATGGAGCAGAAGGACCTGTCCCGGACGAGGTTGATGCAAGTGGAGCTATACTGCAAAGACAGCTCTATAATGTGGGCTGAGTGGAAGATGAGCTTCCTGCGGGATGAAGACGGAAACCCCGTCGGGATTCTGGGAATCTCACGCGACATCACCGGGCGCAAGCAGGTAGAGGAGGCGCTGCAAAAAGCCCATGATGAGCTGGACCTCCGTGTTGAGGAGCGCGCTGCCGAGCTTTTACAAGCAAACGAGCAACTGCGACAGGAAATCGCAGAGCGCAAGAGGGTGGAGGAGGACCTTCGGATTAAAGAAAACGCCATCGAGAATTCCATTAACGCTATTGCCATATCCGACATAGACGGCAATATAACCTACGTGAACCAGGCAGGCCTGAGAGTGTGGGGCGGTGAGTGTAAAGAGGAGCTAATCGGCAAACCTTACTGGGAGTTGCTGGGGCAAGATGACGCTGTTAGAGAGGTGGCCAAGGGAATGAAAGAGAGCGGATGCTGGGAAGGCGAGCTTATCAGCAGGAGAAAGGATGGCACAGAGATGCAGATTCAATTGCTATCCAGTGTCGTGAAGGATGCGCAAGGAAATCCTGTCCAGACGATTTCCTCCTTTGTTGACGTCACCGAGCGGAAGAAGATAGAGGAGCAGTTGCAGCTTGCCGGGCGGCTGGCAGCGGTCGGTGAGCTGGCGGCAGGCGTTGCCCATGAGTTGAGCAACCCCCTTGCCGCGGTCCAAGGGTTCGCCCAGCTTCTCGCATCAAAGAAAGACCTCGACGAGAGCATACGGGGCGATGTAGAAACCATACACAGAGAGGCGCAGCGTGCCAGCAGAATCACGAGCAACCTGCTCTCCTTTGCCCGCAGGCACAAGCCCGAGAAAAGCCTCGTCTCTATCAACGAAGCCATAGAAAAAACTCTGGAACTCAACGAGTACCGGATGCGGGTCAACAACATAGAGGTGCAGAGAGACTTTGACCCCAACCTGCCGATGACCATGGCCGATTTCTACCAGATGCAGGAGGTCTTCGTAAACCTCCTCACCAATGCCGAGCAGGCGATGACGGAAGCCCACGGACGGGGGAAGCTCATCGTCAGGACGCAGAAATCGGGCGGTGTCATCCGGACAACCTTCGTCGACGACGGGCCCGGCATAGCGGAAGAGGACCTGAAGCGGGTATTCGACCCGTTTTTCACCACCAAAGAGGCGGGGAAGGGTACCGGCCTCGGCCTCAGCATCTGCTACGGTCTGGTCGAAAGCCACGGCGGCCATATCT
>DUEY01000041.1 GCA_011174795.1 Dehalococcoidia bacterium | reverse complement strand
CTCCAGCTTCCGAATCTGGAAGGAAACCGCAGGCTGGGTTACCGACAGCTTCTTAGCCGCCTCGGAGAAGCTCCCCAGCCTCACCACCTCTATAAAGGTTACTAGATAGTCGAGGTTCATAGTAAACTTCCCTGCGTTATTATAAATATTTTTAATATTGTACCATAATAACGCTTATGTTATAATCTGCTCTGGTCATTTTATACCATGAATAGTGGTCGAGCAACACTGGTAACATGAAAGAAGTGCAACAACTGTGACTCGGTTGCTGACACCGAGAACCCTGATAATCATCGCTGGACTCATTTTCGGTATTCTCGCCGCCTTCATGGTTGACTGGGGCAACCCCTCGAACATGGGTATCTGCATCGCCTGCTTCCTCCGTGACATCTCAGGTGGGCTCGGCTTGCACCGAGCAGGCGTGGTACAGTACCTGCGGCCCGAAATTATGGGACTCGCCCTGGGAGCATTCGCCTCTGCCCTCTCCTTCCGCGAGTTCCGAGCGAGAGGCGGCTCCGCTCCTATAGTTCGATTTTTGCTGGGTGCTTTCGTCATGATCGGAGCGCTCGTATTCCTGGGATGCCCTGTCCGGGCCGTGCTGCGACTGGCTGGAGGGGATCTCAACGGCATCACAGCCCTCGCCGGCGTGGTTGTGGGAGCAGGAGTCGGAATCCTGTTCCTGAAAAGGGGATTCAACCTCGGTCGCTCTACGAAGACCTACACCGCAGCCGGCTGGATAATGCCAGTTCTGATGCTGGGAATATTGCTTTTAGCCATCTTCATGCCGTACTTCATTTTCGAGAGCGAGTCGGGGCCCGGCTCGATGCATGCCGCCCTCTGGATATCGCTGGTGGTCGGTCTCGGGGTCGGCGTCATGGCTCAGCGGACAAGGATGTGCTTCGTCGGCGGCTGGCGTGACCTCATCATGGTCAGGGATACCTATCTCTTCAGCGCTATAGCCGCCTTCTTTATCGGAGCTATAATAGTTAACGCCGCCCTGGGGTATCTGGATTGGGGCTTCACAGGACAGCCCGTAGCCCACGACAATCACCTCTGGAACTTCCTAGGCATGGCACTTTTAGGGCTGGCTTGCACCCTGCTCGGCGGCTGCCCGCTGCGCAACCTCATCCTGTCGGGCGAAGGCGATATCGACGCCGGGGTAACGGTTCTGGGGCTGATAGCCGGGGCAGCGATTGCACACAATTTCGCCACCACGGCGAGTCCCACCGGAATAGGAGATTTCAGCGTGGTAGCGGTTATCGTAGGACTGGTATTCTGCCTGTCAGTCGGCTTCCTGATGCGAGAGAAAATAGCCTGATGCCAGAGGAAATGTAGATGTCATTGCTCAAGAGGCGCAAGCCGTCTTTCGAAGGTGGGGGGCTGGTGCTTTTCATGGACGTTGGTGACGCTATGAGGGCTGAGAAAGTACTCAAAAGCGCAAGGTACGCCGTCAAACTAGTCGCCCCTCCGCCCGAGCTGCGCAGGGGGTGCGACCTAGCGGTGGCGATAAACCTGGTGGAGCAGCCGGGCATTGAGCGCGTGCTCGGTGATAAAGAGACGCCCTACGTGCAGGTTGCTCCGCTCAAAGCAGGCACCTCGGACCTTCTGGATATAGTCAAGACAACCGATTTCAGCGACTGGACCATGGTAAAAGCGGGTAACATGAAGCTGACATTTGAGAAGGACAGCGGCATTATCGTAAACACCTCGGGCGGGGGTTGCCCCGATATACCCCACCTGCACGCTGAACTGGTGGGCAAGAGGCTGGACCAGGCACCCCGTCCCAAGGATATCGGTTTTACCCTCTGCGCCCTGATGCTTGACCTCGCTCTGGAAGAGAGCCTAAACCTCTGGCAAGGAGACGAAAAGTAATGCTGCTCATCGCGGGAACCGTACTGGTAAAAGACATGCCCCTCACTATTGGTGAGGTTAAAGCGGACAGAGAGCTGCTCATGGTCAATGGCTACCGCATCCCGTGCGCGCAGGGCACCGGCGCGATGGTAAGCGCCGCGCTGGCGACAACCGAGCACCTGGGATTGGAGCCGCCTCATGTGCTGCTGGCAGGTGATACCGGACGGGGTAGCGGCAGCCGCGACATCTATGAATACCTTATCGAGAATGTAGTCGGTCTTTCTCCAACCGTGCTCGCCCTGCACTACTGCCTTCCCGACATGGCACTGACGGGTAAGCTGTGTGAAGCCGTCGCGAGGTGTGCGAGGAGACCGGTGATGATCGCCGATGCCGCTTCGATGTACGCCGCCAAGGCAGCGGGGCTGGCTCGGGAGTTCGACATCTTCACCCCCGATTCCAGCGAGATAGCCTTTCTCGCCGACCCCGACGCCACCCACCCCGCCTATATCGCGAGGCACCTCTTCGATACCGCCGTAGCAGACATACCGAAGCTCGTCTCCGCCGCTTACAAATGCAAGGGTGCCACCAGACTTCTCCTCGTGAAAGGAGCAACCGACTATATTGTTCACGATGGCAAAATAATAGAAACTATCTCCGAGCCTGACGTGCCCGCCTTGGAGGCAATCGGAGGGACAGGCGACACCATCACCGGCATGGTTTCAGCCTTCGCCTCCGCTGAACTGGAGCCGCATGAGGCAGCCATACTTGCAGCCAGGGCGAATCGAATGGCCGGTAAGTACGCCGAGCCGACGCCTGCTACCAGAGTGGGCGTGGTCGTCAGGCAACTGCCAGCAGTCTACAGAAACCATCTTTGCCACTGGAGTGGAGTATGCTATAGTGAGGGAGTCCAACAGTGATTGAAGTCGATGTGAGGGGCTTTTCCTGCCCCATACCGGTTGTCAGGACAAAGAAAGCTATAGAGGATAATCCGGGCACACCGGTAACTGTGCTCGTTGAGACTGCCGTCTCGAAGGAGAACGTGTCGCGGCTGGCTCAGAGCAGGGGATATTCCGTGGACGTCGAAGAGGTCGAGGACGGCTTCCGCATCATCCTCAGCCCATCCAGTAAATAACAGTTCAACTGATTCATGGAGTAAATAAGGTGGAGGATATGGTAAAGCCACGTCTCACAGAGACTGTAAGCGGCGCGGGTTGAGCCTGCAAGATAGGTCCGGCGGACCTTGCCAAAGCTCTGGAAGGATTGCACCTCATACCCGACCCCAATCTTATCGCGGGTATGGAGAGGGCCGAGGATGCCGGTGTGTATAGAATCAGCGATGACCTTGCGGTAATCCAGACACTCGACTTCTTCACCCCCATCGTGGACGACCCCTATACCTTCGGGCAGGTCGCTGCTGCTAACGCCCTCAGCGATGTCTACGCCATGGGAGGCAAGCCGCTGACCGCTATGAACATTGTGTGCTTTCCGGTAAAGACCATGGATATGGCAATCCTCAATGAAATCCTCTCCGGCGGTCTGGACAAGCTCCACGAGGCAGGTGTTACGCTAGTCGGTGGCCACAGCGTGGAGGATAAAGAACTCAAGTACGGGCTCTCAGTCACCGGCACCATCCATCCCCAGAGAGTGATACTGAACACCGGCGCTCAGGCAGACGACAGACTCATTCTGACCAAGCCACTGGGCACGGGCATAATCAACACCGCCCTGAAGGGCGGCATGGCGGACGAGGTGGCGGTTGCCAAGTCGGTGAAGTGCATGGTCGCCCTCAACAAGAAAGCATCCGAGCTTATGCTTACAGTAGATACCCACGCCTGTACCGATGTCACCGGCTTCGGGCTGCTGGGGCATGCCTGCGAGATGATAGAGGGAACCGATGTCGGCTTGGTCATCAATTCCGCCGATGTGCCCTATTTCCCCGAGGTGGTAGAACTCTCCGAGATGGGCATGATACCGGGTGGTCTGCACCGCAACCGCGAGTTCCGAATGAACATGGTCGAATTCAACCCCGATGTCCTCCTGTTCATGTCAGACGTCCTCTTCGACCCCCAGACCTCGGGCGGTCTGCTGATAGCAGTGCCCGAGCCGCAGGCTGCACTGCTTGTTGAGAAGATGCACAAGGAAGGCATAGAGGAAGCAGCGATAATCGGCGACGTTGTTGCCCACCCCAAAGGCAGAATTGTCGTCAGGTAACCCTTCGCCTATTGCTACCTAGACCAGTTGTGGTAATATATACATCGCACTACTACTTCCCGAAATGTTTCGGGGTTTAAACCAGCCTCGCACGAAGGAATGATACGATATGGTCTGGAAACGTTTCTCTCAAGGTTCCCCAGCGGATAAGCATCTCAACGAGGCAGAGAAGCACTGGCGGAATCACCAGAATTACCTGCTGAAAAACGATGCCTATATGGCAACGGATGCCTGCTCCGAGGTAATCCGGCTGTCTCAGACAGCAATACAGAGCGATAAGCAGATGGGGGATGCCTACGTGCTGCTGGCAAGTGCCCTGTCGTCAGCAGCATCTCAGTATTCAAGAGAGAAATATCCAGACGAATTTAACTTTCTCCACTCCAGGGCAGCAGCTGTCATCCAGCAATGGTACGTCCTTACACAGAGCGGTAGTCTAACCACGAAAAAGAAGTCTATCGGCGAAGAACTATGGAGAAAAACGGTGGGCGAAATCAAGGAGAACGAGGAGTTGCCGGAACGTGAAGCCATAGTCCTGATGAACTCATGCAGAAGAGATTTAGCCGCCAGTGCCGTGTCTCCTTCGAGCTTTCGAGAAATCAGCGACATTATTTTCAGCAAGCTGCGGCCGAAACGCTAGAACGAACCCGTCCCGACAAATACAGGTATAGCCACAGGCATTCCTTTTATACCATCACCCCGTTCTCGGAGATATTGCGCCATAGACTGGTTGTGGTAATATAGCTGCGCAAGAGGAAAGGAGAGCCACCATGATAGGGAGCAAAGATAGTTATGCCCTCGTGACGGGAGCTTCCACAGGAATCGGTAATGCACTCGCCCGGGTACTGGCGAAGGACGGTAAGAACGTTGTTGTCGTAGCACGGAGCAGGGATAAACTCGATGAACTGAAGGCGGAGCTCGAGAATAACTATGGAACGATTGTAAGAGTTCTGCCCAAGGATTTGTGCGACCCCAAGGCACCACAAGAGATATATTCCGAACTCGAAAAAGAGGGCATCCGTATAGATGTACTGGTCAATAACGCTGGTTTCGGCGTCTACGGCAAGTTCTATGAGACGGACTTACAGAAAGAGCTTGAGATGATTCAAGTAAACGTTATCTCGCTGATACACTTGACCAAGCTGTTCCTGAAGAAGATGGTGGAAAACAGGTCGGGCAGTATATTAAATGTATCCTCTCTGTGCGCCTTTATACCCGGTCCTCTGGAATCCATGTACTGCGGCACCAAAGCCCTCGTCCGCTGGTTCTCCGAAGCTCTGGCGAACGAACTGAAGGGAACCGGCGTCACCGTTACCTGCCTCTACCCTGGCCTAGTCACAACACAATTCCATAAGAGAGCGAATATGGAACATACCAGGGCAGCTAACCGTAAGATGATGGATGCCGACACATGCGCGGAGGCCGCCTACAAGGCGCTGAAGAAGGGCAAGCTCACGGTTATTCCCGGGTGGGAGTACAAAGTCGGGGTGATTCTCGCCAGGGTCGTGCCGGGGATTATGATAAGAATGACAAGGTATCAGCATGAGCCCGCATGACCATATAACGTATCTTGACAACGCTGACATAACCAAGTAGATTTCACTTCCAGAGGGAACAGGCAGTCTGAATGAAAGAATACAGTTATTATATAGACATACCACATCCGGCGGAGCGGGTATGGACACTGATGAACGACTACGGCAGGTGGCACGAATTCGCCAAACCGATGGTTACCGGCATAGACGTTGCCGAGCCCGGCGACGATATCGGCAACGGGCTGGTGCGTCATGTCAACTATAAACTGCCTCTGGGGCTCAAGGGAACCAGCATCGAGACAGTACATGATGTCGAGCCCGGCGTAGGTTACACCTATACCACCGATGGCGGAACCGTCGGCAAACTGAGGCTCGAGAAGCTGGGCCCTGACAACACCAGGTTGCATTTCGAGGAGAAGGTGCAACTGAAATGGCCCTTCAGCATGTTCGAGGGCAGGATTCAGAAGTTCATCTCCAAACACAACAGGAAAACCATGCTGAATATGTCCCAGTGGCTGACCGAGCACCCGGAATATAAAGGCCCTACCGATTAAGCACACGTAAATAGTGTTCAGCCCACCTTTTTCTGCAAGAAGCTCCCCAAACCACCTGCATTAAAGCACCACTAATTACCACCCGCTTATTCTCGTGTTTGACATTGTCCTGTAAAATTGTTATCCTCTCAGCCACTCAAGGCCAGAAATTATGAGGAGGTTGAGTAGAAATGGAGAGCGTAGTCAAGGGTGACAGCCTGGTCAGGGGATTGGAAAAGGAAATCGAGATAAAAGCACAGCTTCTAACCGAGGGCGTGCGCATAGATGACGGCGCCTTCGAGGGGGTAGGCGATATATACTACGGGTATCCCGCCATCATGCCGATGAGCCACTGGCAGAGACCGAAAAAGGCCGATACCTGGTGGCCGGATAATATCATCCTCCCCCTCGGCACAAAGGCAAAGTGCTACAGCAACTATGAATCACCAATCACTATAAGGATGGAAAACGATACCCTTATCATCGAGCGGAACGGCACTTTCATCAGCACGTGTGAATGGGGAAAGAGGGCAAAGGATTTCGAGGATACGCTCTTATCAGATGGCAAGACCCGTGCCGGGGAGGTCGTTACCTTCCTCTGTGGGTGTCATTTCATCATCCAGCAAACGATGATATGTGAGAACTGGCTGAATAACGAGTCATGCCGCTACTGTGACGTTTATCATCCCGAGAAGATCGACAAGCTCCTGGAGATTGTTGCTGTGACCCGGGATGACCCCACAAAGCGCACATTCTCTATGGGGGGCACCCCCGAGCAGGTGGCGGAGGCAGCTGAGATAGCCCACAATCTGGATTACCACTTCCATTACATCATGGTGGGTGGCTTCAGCCCAGACTACAACTTCTTCCTGCCGTACATGGAGGCTGTGAAGCAAAGAACGGGAGAGAAATACCTGAGAGGCGTCATCGCCATAGGCGCGCCGGTGAACCTGTCCGAACTCGATCTGGTCTATGAATATGGCCTTACGGGAATACAGATGGATATGGAGGTATGGCATCCCGGCATGTTTGACTATATTTGTCCGGGAAAGAGCCGCAGGGTAGGCAGGGATGGCTGGCTCAAGGCACTGGAACACGCGGGGAAGCTGTTCCGACCGGGCAACACAGCCTCATCTTTCGTAACCGGCCTTGAATCGAAAAAGGAATATCTGGAGGCTGCTGAATGGTGTGGCGACAAAGGTGTCCTGCTCTATACATGCTCCTATCAACCGTTCTGGGGCACCCTTCTGGATGGTCACAGGCCGCCTACGTGGCAGTGGCTTCTGGATGTCAACTATGAAGTCCACGAGATAATGACCAGGTATCTTCCCACGAAATCCGATGAATTCTTCGACGCTGGCGTTATCACCTGCTATAACTGCAGTCTGTTCTCCCTTTTCTACGATATCGTCCGGTTGAGCAGAGGTGGTACAATCTCCATGGACCAGAAGGGGCACCTCATCAGGCTCGGGGAGCAGGGATGGGAGCGCTATGATGAGGGTGCCTGGGATAAGAGAGCCTGGAGCTCAGGGATACTGGGAAAGCCTCGATAAGGTAAGGACGGAAACGCTTGCACAGACACTCGGCAAGTGCCCGTCCCACATCTACGATTTCACCGCCCTCGCCATCATCATCTTGGGCATCTTTAGTCCCTTAGCGTAGACGAATGAAACCTCTGAGAAACCGGCCCCCTTTATCGCTGCTCGCATCTCATCCTCCGTCCACATCTTCATACCGTACCCCTCGATCTCCTTCGTGTGGTCCAGTCCGTCCTCCGCGTGCCACTCTACACAGATGACCGCTCTCCCTCCGGGACGCAGCACCCGGTGCATCTCCTTCAGCGACTCCAGGGGCTGGGAAAAACCGATAAAGGAGCCCATCGAGGTGACAACACTGAACCTGCCATCCTCCCAAGGAAGACGCGATGCCTCGCCGTGAACAATCTCCGCGGTGCCTTCCTTAATGCGACTCCGATGCTTCTTTTTCGCCATCCCGACACAGAGCTCGGAGAGGTCAAGGCCGGCGACGCTATGCACATGTGAGGCGTACTTCTTCAGAAAGTAACCGTTGCCGCAGGCAACCTCGAGCAGGTCATCCTCAGGTTGAAGCTCCATCACCCTGGCTACATTCTTGTATATCGACCTGTGCCCGAGATTCATACCCATGAGCGTAAGCCTTCCCATAAATCCCCTCGGCAGCATCGGCTGCGGGACTTTTTTTGTTTTCTCAGTCATTCTTCTATACCTCCTGATGAATTACTTCGTTTCCGCGGATTTCGGTAGCCCTATCCATCTCGGCGTTCTCCTGAGATGCTCACGGTAGGCGTTACCATATTTCTCCAGGCAGGCCTGCTCTTCGGGAACCGCACAGGCCAACATAATCACTGAATACACAACAGTAAACAGCAGGAAGACCCACGAAGCGCAGGCTATACCCACCCCGATAAACATCACCAACTGTGTTACATACATGGGATGCCTTGAATAGCGGTACAGCCCCCCGGTGAGCGGCTCAACATCAATCGGTGTGGTGGCAAAGGTCACGATAACCATGGTGAAGGCGACTGCCCCTACCATAGCGATGGGGAAGCCTACGTAGAACCATACCGTCCCAACGTTCAGAGGCAGGAAAATAGAATATATAACGCCGAGGAGCCACACTACCCAAGCAACCGGCCAGAGCCTCTTCTCAATCTCACTGGTGGGGCTTCCCGCCTGTTTCGCCAGCTCTCTATGAATTAACATCAGGAGAGGCATAGGTATAAAATTGTAAATCATGAATATCCAGGCATTCCATACGCCTATCTCGAAGGCCGGGACCAGTGTCATAGTCCACCTCCGCTGTGCTCATACACGCTTGTCCTCTAGACAAGGTGTGGTAGTATAAGTATACAAACAATAGCAAAGCAGCACGGCGATGGCAAGAGGTCCACATGAAACAGTCTGGAGCAATATTCCTGGTCAATGGGGCAGGGAAGCTCCTCCTGATTCACCCTTCGGGGAAATATAACAGGAATGCGCCATGGATGCCTCCCAAGGAAGAGATTGAATCGGGGGAGACGCCGCAGGAGGCCGCACAGCGTGCGGTGGTCGAGGAGCTGCACCTGCCACCCAATTCCTATGACTCTGTTGAAGAGCTGGGCGCCATTACCTATAAATCAAAATCAAAGATGATATGGTGTTTCCAAGCCAGGTATCGGGGCAAGGACAACGATATAAGCCTCGACTGGGAGAACGACCTCTATGGATGGTTTACACCAGTAGCAGCACGGGAGGTCATCAAGGAGGAATTCACGCCTCTGCTCGCCTTACTTGAAGGGGCAGAGACCTGTTAATCCATAAAAAAGGAGGGAGCGTCATGGAGAGAGTGCCGACAACGATATACCTGTGGATATCCAGGCTGGCCGGTTTAGTGGGGATAGCGTGCATGGTCATAGCCGTAGTGACAAGCGTTACCGACTCCGAGCTGAAGGCCCAGCCCAGCACCTACGTCGTGATAGCGATAGCTGCGTTCCTCTTCGCTATCTGGGCCGTGCTGTACGAGATGAGAGACCGGGGCATAAAGACCAGATAATAAAGGAAAACACTGCCCCTCCGGTTTCCCTGGATTATCGTATTCCCTCTGGCAGCGGTATCGCTGACCTTCCAAGCGTCGCCGATTATTTCTGCTCCGCCAGCTCCTTTTGATATGCCTTCCAGCCGGGGCACCACTTGGTATGCCAGCGCCAGATTTTGCTGATTATCGAATTAGGCTTTGCCTCCGCGCGAAGGCGCATTTTGCATTTCTCGCAGT
>DUEY01000040.1 GCA_011174795.1 Dehalococcoidia bacterium | reverse complement strand
CGAATTTTCCTCGACCCCCTGGTGCTCACAGTCAACGGCAACCAGGACCAGGCGCAGGAGACCATTAATGCGGTCAGGTTCTTCAAAGAGATGACAGACCCTCCCTTCATGACCACCTGCGGCCTCTCCAATGTGTCCAACTCCTGCCCGGAGGAAATCCGCCCTCTGCTTAACCGCGTATTCCTGGTGATGATGATGGGCGCCGGTCTTGATTCTGCAATCATCGATACCCTGGACGACGAGATAATGGAGACGCTGCGCATCGTCGAGAGCAGGGACGAGTCCACGCCGAAGGGCAAGCTCTTCGTGACGCTTTACGATACCTATGCCGCAATGGAGCAGTTCGATACCCGCAGCTGGGACACCAGCGACCCTGAAATCAGGGATATCGTCAAGACTATCGGCATCATGCAAAACGAGCAACTGTACGCCCACAGCTATCTGCGGACATAGGGGTTACCTTCTGCCGAACCCCTTTTCGAGCTGCGCAGCGCTGAGGTGGATCATTGTTGGCCTGCCGTGAGGGCAGTGTTTGGGGTTGGAAGTTCGCTCCAGTTGCCTTATCAGATCCTGCATCTCATCATGGCTTAATACCTGCCCAGCCAGCACCGCGCTGTGACATGCCAGTGAGACAGCTATCCCCTCACGCCAGTCGCTCTTTGCCCCCTCACCGACGAAGTCCAAAAGCTCGGTCAGCGACTGCGCCACGTTCTGCCCCCGCAGCATTGCCGGCACCGACCGAACCAGGCATGTCCGTTCCCCGAAGTGCTCGATATCGAAGCCGTACTCGGCAAGTGCCTCTCCGTGCATCTCCAGCAGTTCCTGCTGGCGCACCGTCAGTTCTACAGGCACCGGCTGAAGCATCCCCTGGACTTCTACCGCCCTCCGCTGCCGCTGGTCGCGAATTCTCTCAAAGAGAACGCGTTCGTGCGCTGCATGCTGGTCGATGAGGTACATGCCATCGGGTCCTTCGGCAATGATATAAGTGCTGGCTACCTGACCGACGACACGAAGGATAGGCAACAACCCGACTGCGGGCGCGACGGGAGGCGGCGTGGCAACCGGTGACATGGCTGAGGTTGCCTGCGCGCCGGCGTCCGAGGTAATCAGGGGCCCAGTTGAAGGCGCCGGGGCAGGTTGGGACTGGTACAGCGTCTCCAGCGTCGGTATGGGAGCCTGGGCTACTAGGGTATCGCGGACGGCCATCTGTACGGCGGTGAACACATCCCGCTCGTGGCGAAACCGGACCTCGCTCTTGGCTGGGTGAACGTTGACGTCCACATCCTGGGGAGGCAGTGCTATATTGATTACGGCGACGGGGTGTCTGCCCGTAACCAGGAGACCACGGTAGGCCTCCTCCAGGGCATAGGGCAGCATGCGGTTCTGTACCCAGCGCCTGTTGACGAAGAAGCTCATATAGCCCCTTGTAGCGCGGGTGAAGGAGGGAGGGCTGACGAACCCTGTTATGTGAGGCAGCAGCGGATCCTCATTACCATCCCCGGCCTCCACCGCGAGCAGAGACTTGGCATTCTCCGCGCCGTAGACCACGCCCAGTGCCTCCCTGAGGCTGTCTTTGCCCGGCGAACGAAAGGTGGTGCGCCCGTCAACAATAAGAACGAATCTCACCTCGGGGAAGGCAAGGCTGTACTGGGTGACGATCTGGCTGATATGTCCGTTCTCGGTTGCCGTAGACTTGAGGAACTTGAGGCGGGCGGGGAAGCTGCGGAAGAGGTTGCGCACGGTGACCGTGGTCCCGAGAGGGCAGCCTCGCTTGGCCTTTTCCACTACAGCGCTGTCTTTTATGTTAAGAAAGGTACCTCCCAGCTCGCCCTTGCTGCGGGTGACCATGGTAACCTCGGCGACTGCTGCTATGGAGGGTAAAGCCTCCCCCCTGAAGCCTAGGCTGGAGATGCTCTCAAGGTCATCGGTGGTTTCGACCTTGCTGGTGGCGAACCTCTCGAAGGCGATGTCCACCTCCTCCGGAGGTATCCCCACCCCGTTGTCCACCACCCTGATCAGGCGCACCCCACCCCCCTGCACCTCGACAGCGATATTGGTGGCACCTGCGTCCAGAGAGTTATCCAGCAACTCCTTCACCACCGACGCCGGCCGCTCAACCACCTCCCCCGCCGCTATCTTGGACGCCACATCAGTTGGCAGGACTTTTATGGGCATGTTTGTATTGTACCACTTCCTTTTACCTATACCGTATCTGGCCGTTATCACTTACGATGCGCTACATATATGTCGGCTTCAAGCATTTCCCCGTATTCGAAGAAATGGTGGGTGAAGTAGATATTTCCTTCACTATCGAGAGATGACTCGCCGGCAAATTGCGAGAGTATAAGTTCCGGCTCCTGCCATTCCCCACCAACCTTCTTTGACATGAAAATTGCGGGTGTTCCCATATAGGTTCGTGTAAACCACAGCTCGCTGCCGTCCTGTGTGATAAAAGGCCAGCCGTCAGTTTCGGCAGAATTCACCACCTCGACCTTTTCCGGCTCCTGCCATTCCCCATCAGCGTTTTCTGAGACCCAGATATCATATCCGCCTTTGCCGCCGGGCCTGGGAGAATGGAAATAGAGCTCCCTGCCATCATCCGTGATATGCAGCTCACCAACCTGATATTCCGGGTTAAAGTCAGCACATTGCCAGTTGCGCCATTCGCCATCCTCAAATTCCGCGGTAAACCAGTTTACCCCTGTATATCCCTCACGGGCTGAGCAGAACAGCATTTCATCTCCCCGGACAAAAAGACATCCGTCAAGCGCCAGCTTGCCTGAATCCTGCAGGATAATTCTCTCGGGTTCCTGCCATATCCCATCGACTTTGTATGAAACATATATCCCGGTAACGCCATCGAGTAGCTGTTCTTCCACGGGCACCTCTACGTCGGGCGTAAAAAAGAGGTATAGAGTGTTTCCATCCGGCATTATGAACGCGGAGTCCTCCGCGCCCGCGGTGTTTATCGGGTAGAGCATGGGAACGGGGTCTTCGTACTCATCCGAATGCAGAATCGGCGGGTAGAAATCCATCGCAGGCGTTATCTTTACCGCATCTGCGGGAATCTTGCTTTCCCTGTCTATAGGCGGTTGTTCCGTCTGTTCACCACCGTTTCCATTTTCCTCAATGCACCCGCCCATTACGAGAAAGAGTAGCCCTAGCACAATTAAAAGGCAGTTTTTCATATTCTCATTCAGCTTTCTGCGCAGACCAAGTCTCCAGAGCTATGGAAGACGTCTCATCAACTTTGAGAAGCCCCATCGTCTCGAACGGAGATTCTATATCCTGATCGTATAAAAAGCTCCAGATAGCGATTTCAGGCTCCAGCTCGCCTGTCAGTTTAAAGAAGGTGCTGATGAACTCCGCTTGTTCCTCCTGACTGCTCTCCCAGCCGGATGGCCCATCCCTGAACCAACCGATTTCAGTAAAGGCAACAGGTTTAGTTGTATATGTTGAGATCTCGCTGTAATAGTCTAGAGGGATTTCCGACGGAGCTTTATATATGAGGCATGGATAGGTAGTGAATGCGACTAGGTCCGATTTGGGAAATCTATCCAGCAATGACCACTGTGACAGGCTGACCGGGTCGTTTTCACCCCCGAATAATCCACCCTGCAATCCCTTCATGCGTTCGAGTTGGAAGGTAGTAAACACCTTCGTGTCCGGTGACGTTGCTTTCACAGCGTCATAGACCTCGCTGAAAAACTCAACAAATTCATCGAAATCTTCCGGTGACTTCTCGTAAAGTGCGTTCACTTCGATCCCAAAGACAAGATACTCCGGTTTATATCTGTCAGCGAAATCAGCAGCGCTATTCCTGTAGATTTGCTTTGTGGCGTCGTCGAGCGGCCTTACCAGCTCACCGCTGGATTGGGTGAAGAAATGTGCTTCTATCAAAGGAATGTAGTTGTACGTCGATGCAAGCTCCGCTGTTACAGTGGCCCCGCCTCCGCCGGTGTTGCCCAATTCGATCCAGTCCCCTGCCCACATTACGATATCACCCGCCTGCTTCGCCTTATCGAAGAAATCCGTGAAGTCATCCGCTTCAAAACTTATCGGCGAGAGGCTCACGCCTTTGAGGGGTTGCTTTGCTGCGCCAGTATCTGAATCAATCGTCTCAGGGGCGCTTTCAACACATCCGCCCATCAAAAGGGAACACAACAACACCGCGATTAGAAGGCAGTTTTTCATATCGTTAGTCTGATAAAGTTGAACTCGTAGGTACAACGCCCCAGGGCTACATGCTCTCCCATACTCTGTAGGCCTCTTTCTCTCTCCCATCCTGCGCGATTAAACCCGTATTGTGGGGGTCAGCATCGAGATCGATCAGAGACCACCAACCGAATAAGTGGAGGTTCATCCCCTGCTCAGCAGTCAGGCGTCCTGCCGCATCGGTCAGGAACTCGGCTTGAGCCTGCTCGCCCCCGAAGGGGTCCAACGTAGACCAGGCAAGCTCAGTGAATGCGAATGGCTTGTCCGGCACACCAATACAATCCAGTATTCTAGAGTAATAGTCATCGGGAACATCGGAAGGGCTGTTTATTCCCTGAACCGCAAAGGGGTAGCTCGTGAACACCAGAATATCCAGCTTCTCCGGATCGAACATCTCGACAACACTGAGATCAGCCTCCCGGAGGCCGTCTACAATCTCACGGGAGAAGATGCAGAAAACGTTAGTCTCGGGTGACAACTCCTTAACCGCGTCGTAAATCTCTTCATACAGGCTGACGAAGTGCTGAAACCCGTTGGGGTCCCCGGCCTCTGCCCCGTATTGTTCGTACCACCGATTAACCTCATTTCCCACGGATAGGTAGAGAGGCTTCGATGCCCTAGCTGCGTCAAGCGCTCCCTGCTTGTAGGCGTTTCTGAAGTCCGAATCGCTGAGCGTGGCACCTTCCATGCCCTGGGGCACTTTCAGGATTAGCAGCCCCGTTTCAAGGTCCTTATCTATGAACGACAGATTGATAATGGGAAACATCCCGTTGCCTCGGACAAGTCTCTCCACGAATTGGTCACCCCACCATCCGGCAAGGTAGTCCGCAAGGTCCCAGTAACCGTAGCCTGCTGCCCCAACCCATATATTCACGAATTCGGCATGCTCGGATGCTTTTTGGTAGGGACCATCGAACTGTCCGTCCGGCGGCAATATAGAGGCAAAGCCCTTGAAGAAACCCCTGTCCGGGATCTGGGGGGGATCCGCCGGCGTTAAGGTCGTTACCTCTTCGGGTACATCTTCCGGTGCTTTCGCATTTGAACAGGCCAGGGCAAGGATAGAAACGATTATGATAGCTATCGCAATGAGGATAGAGAATAACCTTGTCATTTTCTTCCCCCTCAGCCCTTCTTTCTACTCATAGTATGTAGTCTACATTTAATCTTGTCCAACATATCTGATGAATAACCTGCCATCGCCTTTCTCCACTGTAAACAATTTCGATTTGGCATTCGTCGTAAGGTCGGTGTACTCTTCATCAAAGGAAATTGTAACATCAGAGTACGGAGAGCTTATCACAACACCGTTCTCGAACTCCCTCCAATAAGCTTCGTTATCTTTGTAATATTCACTTAAAGGGTCTCCCAAATCCGCATCATACTCAGTGAACCACCAGGCTTGGCCGTGGTCACGCGGGCCGAAATCATAGGTGAAATACGTGTTGTCGTTGAGTAAACTCAGAGTTAAACCAAGCCTCATTCTCTTCAAGTCCTGATATCCGGTATCATCGGTATCAACTGCATATATAACAATGTATGTCCCATTTGCCGCTTCCAGGGCAGTATCATAGTCTGCGCCCCAGCTGCCAAGCAGGTTTTCCATCAAGTAGCCATCCATAAACTCAGCATACTCATCGATTTCCGACAAGTCCCTGCCGGAATTAAAGATAACCAGCTTGTCTTCCTTATTTGGCTGCTCCATATCTGCCATAATCGACTTCGTTGCTGCTATCCATTCGTCATCGCTTATTGCCTCGGGGCACCATGATCTTTCAGTAACCATGTCAATGATAATGCCATCGTGCTGAGGTTGAGCTAAAACATTCTTGTAGAACGAGGTTATAAATTCAATCCACACAGGTTCTCGGGGATCCATCGCATAAATCTCCTCATGGCCCCAGTCTTCAGAAGCCCATCCAAAAGCGCATCTTTCACCATTTGGATTTCTCAAGTACATACTTTCAGTTACCTCAATCGGTTCTTCCCTGCCATAGTTTGCCACCGTTTTTAAAAACGTCATCCAGTCAGCATTATCCCATACCCAGTTAACTGTGAGCCCGGCAAGCAGTCTTACATCCGGATTTTGTGATTTAATGTCTTGAGCCTCTTCCGGGGTAAACCAGGCTGACATGACGAAGCTGTAAGGTTTACCACTGCCTATTATCTCCTCTTTCTTTGACAGCCAACTCGCGATTTTAGGATAATGCCAGTCTACTTCATTTACACATGCTCCATTCCTGCCGGCGTCCTCCTGTGGTTGACCACAGCCGCTAATCAGAGTGATTCCGACAACCATAAGACACAAAACCACTCTTTCACTTGCCACTAAGATTGGCATTTCTTCACCGTTTCGCTCTGGAGCAATCTTGGCGTAACAACGTTTTGACTAAGCATGCAGCCATTAAGGCCTGGTACAGACCAGCAGGGGGTAGGATTCGCCCTCCGCGAAGGTGGGGAGCCTGAACTCTACTTGCTTGACGTCGAATCCTACGT
>DUEY01000004.1 GCA_011174795.1 Dehalococcoidia bacterium | reverse complement strand
GGCTCGGTGGGCGGCTGCGCGCCCCGCATATCTGCTGTCCCCGCCTCGCGGTGTCGACAAAGGTGTAGGGATTTGTTCTCCCTCCCCTTGTGGGAGGGAGTTAGAGGGAGGGGGAAATATTCACCCTCACCCCTTGTCATGCAAGGGGCAGGCTCTAGCCTCTCCCCTCAAGGGAGAGGGACTTTCGGATTGGGAAATAGCATAATGTCATCTACGCTGGAGCTCTATCTGGAGGAACTGCGTGACCTCAGCCAGCCCCTGGCCGCATCGAAGCTCGCCATACTCTCCGACCTCCCCCATGACGAGATAGAGCTGTTCCGCAGGGAGTGGCCCGCTATCGATGTCTCGCGGCGGAGGCAGATACTGGAGCGGCTGGCGGAGATAGCCGAGGACAACCTCGAGCTGGACTTCGACGACGTCTTCCGCTCCTGCCTCGACGATGAGGACAGCGAGGTCAGGGTAAAGGCGGTGGAGGGGCTGTGGGGGTACGAAGGGCACTCCCTGATCGAACCGCTTGTCGCCCTGCTCCTGAATGACCTGGAGCACTCGGTACGCGCCGCTGCCGCCGATGCCCTCGGCAGGTATGCACTGCTCGCCCAACTGGGGCAGCTGCCGGAAGACTATGCCGGCAGGGTCGAGGAGGCCCTGCTCACCGCATTCAACAGAATCGACGAGCATCCCGCTGTGTGCTGCCGGGTGCTGGAGGCGATCAGCGCCCTGAGCAAGCCCCACGTAGAGGAGATGATCCGCCAGGCATACCGCAGCGACAGCCTCGAATTCCAGGCAAGCGCAGTGTATGCCATGGGGCGGAACTGCAACCCCGGCTGGCTGCCCATACTGCTCAAGGAACTGCGCAGTCCCAACCCACAACTGAGGTTCGAGGCGGCGATGGCCTGCGCGGAGCTTGAGGCTGAGGAGGCTGTTCCCCACCTCATCGAACTCACGGAGGACAGCGATGCCGAGGTCCAGCTCTCCGCCATCGAGGCGCTGGGGCGAATCGGGGGCAGCGATGCCAAAGAGAGGCTGAAGGAGTGCCTGGGAAGCCCGGAGGAGACGATTCGCGAGGCGGCACAGGAATCGCTGGAGGAGCTACGGTTCTGGGAGGACCCCACCGGGCTCTGACTACGGGGCGCTCTGCAGGACGAGCGCAACGGCTCCGAGGAGGCCGGAATCATCGCCCAGATAGGCCGGTAGGATGCGCACCTCAATGTCGGGCATGATCCGCTCGGCGACGACCCGGCGGACGGGCTCGAAGATGAGGTCTCCGGCTTTGGAAACCCCACCCCCTATGATGACGAGCTCGGGATTGAACAGGTGAACTAGGTTGACCACCCCGACGCCCAGATTGGTCGCCGCCGTGTGCATAACCTCTTTTGCCAGCACGTCGCCGGTCTTCGCCGCCCCCGCCACCACCTCGGCCGTTACCCGGTCCAGGTCTCCGTCGACAAGGCCGGTGATTGCGCTCTTCTCCCCGCCTGACAGCTTGTCCACAGCCATACGTGCGATAGCAGTCCCCGAGGCCATGACCTCAAGGCAGCCCACGTTGCCGCAGTTACACCTCGGCCCGTTGATGTCTATAGTCATATGCCCTGGCTCGATGGCGAAGCCTTTGTAGCCCGTTAGCAGCCTGCCGCCGCTGACCACCCCGCCGCCGATGCCGGTGCTTACCGTGATATAGGTGAGGTCGTCGCTGTCCCTGCCGGCGCCGAACATGTGCTCGCCCAGCGCGGCGAGGTTGGCGTCGTTGCCAACCCAGACGGGAAGCTCAAGCTCCTGCTCGAATAGCTCCTTCAGGGGGGTCTTATACCAGCTGAGCATATTTGGCGAGGTGAGCAGCATCCCCGCATCCCGGTCGATGAGCCCCGCCGCAGCCACCCCCATGCCCCTCACCGCATCCGGGCTGTTGCCGGAGAGCATCCCACGTATGGCGTCCTTTATCCGACTGATACCCTGCTCTGGCCCGTCTTCGGCGTTTGTCAGGCCGACGTGGTGTTTCAGCACTTTGCCGTTTTCGTCCGCCAGGGCGAGGCGAAAGTGCGTACCGCCGAGGTCAAGGGCGAGGATAAGGTTACTACGCTGGCTCAAAGCTCTACTCCAGTCTCATGCTTACATTTCCGATAGCCGATAGTATATCATCACGGGTACACGCTGTCTAACGAACCATTTGATTTCAATTTGTCATTGCGAGCGAAGCGAAGCAATCTCCCTGTCCCTATTCTTGCCACCGCCCCATGAGATTGCCACGTCTCCCGCCTCTGGCGGGCTCCTCGCAATGGCACACTCTGAATCTGAATCTCAACCCCATGTTGACGTGCGAACCCCCAGCTTATAGAATTTTAGAGGGGGTACCTCGCTTGCTGACAGGGGAAAAGGTCGTCCTGCGCGAGAAGCGAATCGACGACGCTGACAACGACTATACCTGGAGGGCCGACAACGAACTGGCACGCTACGACGGTGTGCCGCCTCTGCGGCTGTCCTACCGGGAGTTCATGCTGTACTACGGCGAGGAGCTTCGTGACGGCAGCAAAACGAAGCGCTGGTTCGCCATAGACGACATCGACGGCAGGCACATCGGGAACTGCATGTACTACGAGGTGGACGACGACCGGAGACAGGCGAAGCTTGGCATAATCATCGGCGAACGGGAGTACTGGGGCAGGGGCTACGGGACAGACGCTGTCAACACGCTCGTCAGCCATATATTCGAAAAAACAAAGCTGGACAGGATCTATCTGGATACCCTGGAATGGAATGTCAGGGCGCAGCGGTGCTTCGAGAAGTGCGGCTTCATTCCCTGCGGACACACCACGAGGAGGGGGAACGACTTCCTGGTTATGGAGTTGCACCGAAGCTGGCTCAAGCCGGAGGAAGCCGAAGCGGGGCTGGAGTGAGGATGCCTGCCCTTTTCCACGCTGCCTCTTGACGCATCAGGTAACGGAGGGTTATACTACTCCCACTGTCCGGCGGGGGTGAAATATGAAGGTTTCGTGTTCTCAGGAAGACCTGAGTAAGGGGTTGGCAGTGGTGGGGAGGGCGGTAGCCACGAGGGCGGTCCTGCCCATCACCAACAACGTTTTATTAGCCACCGAGGGCTCCCAGCTCAAGCTGGCCGCAACCAATCTCGAAATAGCCACCAGTTGCTGGATCGCTGCCAACGTGGAGAAGGAAGGCACGCTCACCGTGCCGGCACGGTTGCTCACCGATTTCGTCAACTCGCTGCCCAGCGGCCAGATCGAGATGACGCTCCCGGCCCGTTCCAAGAGCCTCGAGTTGAAGTGCGCCCGCTACGATGCACGCATCAGCGGACTGGACGCGGCAGACTTCCCCGCAATCCCTACCATCGAGGACGGGATTAAGGTTACGGTCAAGCCCGACGCGCTCAGGCTGGCGATAAACCAGGTGGTGTTCGCCGCAGCGTCCGAGGAGTCGCGCCCCGTTCTCACCGGCGTCTACACCGATTTCGATGGGGACCAGCTCACCTTCGCCGCCGCCGACGGCTTCCGCCTGGCGGTTCATACAATGTCCCTAGATGCAGCCATCAAGGAGAAGATGGCCGTTATTATCCCGGCACGCTCGCTTAACGAGCTGGGACGCCTCCTCGGCGACCAGGAGGAGCCCCTGGAGGTCACCGTTAATTCCCAGAGGAGCCAGGTGCTGTTTAAGATGAGCGGCGTGGAGATGGTCTCCCAGTTGATCCAAGGCACCTTCCCCAACTACGACCAGCTGATTCCCCAGAGCTACAGTACCAGAGCTGTAATCAAGCTCTCCGATTTCCTCGTGGCGACGAGAAGCGCCTCCATCTTCGCCCGTGACGGCAGCGGCATTGTGCGTCTCCAGATAATGCCCAAGGACGGCAGCGGCAAAATCGATATCTCAGCCCGAGCCGAGGAGATTGGCGACAACCTCGGCGAGATCGATGCTACGGTGGAAGGGGAGGAGGCCAAGATCGCCTTCAACAGCAAGTACCTGCTCGATGTCCTGCAGGTCATCACCGAGAAAGAGGTGGCCCTGGAGACCACGAGCAGTTCGAGCCCCGGCCTCATCCGCCCCGTAGGGAACGATAAATACCTCCACGTTGTGATGCCGATGTTCGTTCAATGGTGACTAAATTACGCTTAACCTGATTTCCGCTTTCTGCGAATGGTGTATCCTCTGGAAGTTCCTTGTTAAAATCTAGTAAATACTCTAATGATTCTTTTTTCTTATTATTGTCATAGTACAAGCAAATCTGACATTCCCATGTTCGTTTGGTAGGCCAAAGTCGTATTATCCCCAATCCCTTATCCTTTGACTTCCCAGAATGAAATGGTCGATAATACTCACAACAACATTGCCAAATCTGCCAGAAGGAAACAGACAATTCATGGAATTGAAGATGGATATCTGGAAATTCTTCAGTGTGCTGCACAAGTACCACAGAGTGTGCAATCCGATGAGTACAGCTAAGCTCGATGAGCTAATCGGGCTATTAGAACTGGATCCGAGGGCTACCGTACTAGACATTGCCTGCGGTAAGGGGGAGATACTTACGAGGCTGGCCGAGCGATACGAAATAGCTGGAGTCGGGGTCGACATCTCCCCATATTTCGTGGCGGACACAGAACGAAAGTTAAAGGAACGGGTGCCTGGTGCCAAGATAGAAATTCTCAACATGGACGGAGCGGATTACAGACCTGACCAACTCTTCGACCTTTCCATGTGTGTCGGTGCTTCCTGGGTGTATCAAGGGCATCGAGGAACCCTGAGTGCTTTAAAGTCTATGACAAAACAGGGTGGCCTGATTCTGGTCGGTGAACCTTTCTGGATTAGAGAGCCTGATGAAGCGTACCTGGCTGCCGAGAACTACACCCGTGATATGTTTGGAACGCACTATGAGAACGTAATTGCTGGCGAAGACGAAGGCTTGTTTCCGCTATACACGTTGGTCAGCAATCAAGACGATTGGGACCGCTACGAGACACTTAAGTGGTATGCTGCCGAAAAGTATGCGAGGGAAAACCCAGACGTTAATGATGCAAGAGAGGTCTTGAGCCGTGTTTCACATGAAAGGACGAGTTATTTGCGGTGGGGGCGTGATACGGTTGGGTGGTCGCTATACTTATTCCGAAAGGTAATCGATATCGACTAGTGACTATACCCATCTTTGATTCTTAACTCATGCCACCAGCACGTACGCATGAAAGGGCAAACATCCGGATGTTTGTTCAATGGTGAGCCAGAGCAGGCTATAGAGCAAGCGTTAAGCGCCGCCTCTCGGAGGCGCTTTTAGCATCGACGACGGATATCCCGGCTGCCATAAAAGCGGAGAAGCGGTTAAAGCGCCTCGATATCTGCCGCACTCAGCAGTGTTAACAGCCTTATTTCTATTGGATTACCGTCCTCATCGGTTACCAGAAAGTCCGGTAGGAAAAGCTCCACAAGCCACGGGGCTCCCTCCATGATGCCTATGAGAAGGTCGCCCAACCATCCTCCCGGCAGTATCCTGCCACCTTCTGATATAAGCTCCCACGTGTACATGACGGGTACAACTCTGGCACTTATTGTGTCGCCTGCGAACAGTTCCGGGAGAGGCGGGCTTACGCAGGCTTGTGCAATTATCACAGCGATTCCATCTCCGTCATCCACAATGTACGCGGTGTTTGTCACCGTACCACCACCACCACCACCATAAGGAATGACGAGGGTTAAATTCCCTGTCACATTGGTATACTTCCCTAAAAATGTCCCGTAATGGTCGAAAAGCTCACCGAGAGGTATTGCATCTTCAACTGCAATCTTGAATGACTTCTCTGTGGAGAAGTTGCCCGCAACAGCGTCCGTTGCCTCTACGGTGACAGTATGGTAGCCCGGCTCCAATAGGGTCGTATCCCACGTTGCGGTGGCGGTATCCCATAGCCCTCCTGCTTCGAGCGACATCGGTATGAGCCCGCTATCGTCTACACGATAGCTCACTCCTGTGACAGGCCCATACTCGGTATAGACCTGAGCTGTCAATGTTACCGCTCCACTCACAATCTCATCGGGAGAGGTAATATTTATCTGCGTTTCCGTGCCGGAATGTTTGTAGAAACTGGAGACACCGTCGGCATCGACGGAGATGATTCGATAACCCCGAGGTACGCCATCGATATTTGGCCCGCAAAACCACTGCCCGCACAGGGCACCGGTGACCTGCTCGGGGACACCCTGGTTGTAACTATCCATCATCAGAATATCATGATGCAGATGCCCCAAGAAAGCAGTCATCTCGCCATGTGCGGTGAGCATGTCCCAGACCTCATACCGGTTCTCTTCCCACAAGGGAGTTTGCTCATGGTAGAAGACCAGTATTGGCTTACCCTGTCTTTGAGCCAGATCCTGCTCGAGCCACTCTAGCTGTTGATCTTCAACACCGTAGAACCGGCGCCCATCCTCAAATTGATTTGCGTCTAAAACGATGCAGTGATATCCACCCCAATCGAACGAATAGTATGTTGGCCCGAAGTAATCACGATACATTTCCTTATTGTACCCGGGCTCACTCGGATCAACATCGGGATTGTTAGTGCCGACAAGCTCATGGTTTCCGACCGCAGTATATAAAGGCATGTTAAAATCGCTCGTCACATCCGCATAGACCTCGAACCATTCATTGGCCTGGGCAATGCTTACCTCATCCCCCCTGCTCACCAGGTCGCCGGTATCTATCACGAACGGAGGGTCAATATCATTGATCTCCGCTACATCCTGCTGAAAGAGCGATATACGTTCGGGTATAGAATCTATGTGGATATCTGTGATCTGGACAAAGGTAAATTCCTCTGTAGCTTTTTCCGGGGTATATTCCAGACCGAAGTCAAATTCATCTCCCTCCACGCTCCGGTACCAAGGAGTGGTCGGTGTGTAATCACTGGGGACAGTAATAAAGATGAAATAGCCATCCTTAAGCAGAGTGTAAGCCCCGGTTGAGTCAGTAACGGTGACGTCCACACCGTTGGAGACTACTATATCGGATATACCGGGTTCACCCTCATCCCTCATCCCGTCACCGTCACTATCTTCGAACACCGTTCCCTCCAGGGGAGGGGTTATAACTACGTCGTCTATCCATGCCAGCTCTGAGATGAATGGGAAGACCCAACCCATATCTGCGTCAAAGCCTACTCTGAAGTCGGGGACGCAATACGTATCAGTATCTTTGATAGTGGTGTGGTAGAAGTGCCACCGGTTATCTGCTCCCAGTCTGCCGAGTTCGTCTATAACGTTCCATCCTGTGGGGAATTCACCCTCGGTTCCGTCATAGAAGTACAGGGTGAAATCATCAGAATCCGTGCCAAAGTGCCTGTACCAGAACTCAACGGTTGCCCCGGTAACACCGGATAAGTCAATGGGATCGGTATAGAGGATGTCATCATGGTTAAAATCCGCCTTCGCGCTCTGGCCGGGACTGTGCGATTGGTCCTTAGCGCACCACCAGTCTCCCCCGTTCCACTGGTTCATGCAATCTGCGTCCCACCTGGAGCAGGGCGCTTCAGAGACTTCAAAGTCATCGGAGAAGGAGGAGGCATATTCAGAGACCTGCTTGGTCACAACGACATCGTCTATCCACGCCAGTTCTGAGATAAATGGGAAGACCCAGCCCAGATCGGCGTCAAAGCCTACCTTGAAGTCGGAGATGCCATATGTAGTAATATCGATAGTGGTGCTGTAGTGGTGCCACTGGAGGTCGGCTCCCTGTCTGCCGAGTTCAGCTATAATGTTCCACCCTGCGGGGAATTCACCCTCGGTTCCGTCATAGAAGTACAGGGTGAAATCATCAGAGTCCGTGCCAAAGTGCATGTAATTGAACTCAAGAGTAGCTGATATTGCATCTGATAAATCGATAGAATCAGTATGGAGGATGTCATCGTGATTATGGTCCGCCTTTGCGCTCCGGCTGGGACTGTGTGATTGGTCACGGGCGCACCACCAGTTTCCTCCGTGCCACTGGTCCATGCAGGCTTCGTCCCACCTGGAGCAGGGCGCTACAGAGCCTTCGAAGTCATCGGAGAAGGCAGTGACCTCACAGCTTTCCGAGCCCTCAAGCTCGACAACCCCGGCTTCCCCCACCGCGATAGCGGGAAAGATGAGGGAACCGATGATGACCAGAGTCAGTGCAGCGCAGAAGATTATGGCTTTCATTGTCGACCTCCGTATGATATCGATCTTTATAGAATACTGCGAGACATGCTGTCACGTAGAAATGATGCGAATGCGTTTAAATTATCATTTATGGTAGTAGTATGTCAACACCGATTTCTTAAAAACCATTGACATCGGAATTTAAAAGTGCTAGTAATATCCTGCTGCAGAACATCCTATACATATAGAATAACGGGTGATTCTGCAGATGTGCCAAAGAGGACACACAAATAATTAGAGGAGGTAAAAAATGGCAAACGGAGCACTGTTTATAGGATGGAATCGGCCCGTTCGCGGTCGAGAGCAACAATCGATGGGCTTGTTCCAAAAAACAATGGAGTATTACACCAAGGCAAAGTCGGACGGCAAAATCGAAAGCTTCGAGCCAGTGTTATTAGGAGCCCACGGCGGAGACTTAAACGGTTTCTTTCTGATCAAGGGTGATGTAGCAAAGCTTTCTGAATTTAAGCGGGAAGATACTTTTGTCGAGTTTGTCATCGAAGCAGGATTTTGTTTAGATGGCATCGGTGTTATCGAAGGCTCCATTGGGGAAGGTATAACGGACATCATGTCCCGATGGGCGAAACTCATCGGCAAATGACTTTGCAGCTGCTTTTATGGCAGAATACTTAATGACTCCTTGTGGGCAGCCAACGCAGGGGCGATTCGGGAAGCGCCCCTATGTCGTTCAGAGCTCGAGCTTCTTCAGGAATATAAGCTTGTCATCGCCCGGCGCATAGAAGTCTTTGACCGTACAAGCCAACTCGTACCCGGTTTTGCGATGAAAACGCCTCGTCCTCTCATACTCCGGCTTCGATGATGTCTCGATTACTGCCAGACGCCCCCTCGCCTTTTTAATCTCATCCTCCGCATGGGACATCAGGGCGCTGCCTATGCCCTGTCCCCTATCCTCGCGGGAAACGGCGGCCCAGTATATGTCCCAGGTACCCTCTGTCAGGGGCGCAGCGCCGTAAGCCAAGTACCCGACCAGACGAGAGCCCATTTCTGCCACGATGATATGATAGCCGGAGCCCACCGGGTCGCGCAGATAACTGTCGATAACCTCCACCGCAACGGCTATCTCCATCGGCTTAAACTCCGTGGTATCACGGAGTATCCGTACAACGGTAGGCTTGTCTTTCTTGGTCATGAACCTAATGTGAAGCGTCATGCCGGTTGCTGTTCCAGGGCAAGATGGACGATGGTATCGATAAACTGCCGGTAGTCCATTCCGGCAGTTCTGGCCTGAAGCGCCGCGCCCGCTGTTGGCGATATGTCACAGTTCGGATTTGCCTCCAGAACGGCGGGGTTCCCCGCGGCATCCAGGCGGAAATCCACCCTGCCGTAACCGGAGCAGCCGAGCAGTCTGAAAACCCGGATGGCATAGTCAGCGATTTTTTCCCGTAAATCGGGCTCAATTTGCGCCGGGCAGAACGGTGCCGTGCAGCGGTGGTAGACGCTCTCCGGCTCCCACTTTGCCGGGAAGCAGAGAATTCTGGGGAGGGAAACGGGCAAGTTATATACTATCTCAGAAATCGGCAGAACGAGGGGTTCGTCGGTTCCTAACACCGTGGCATTGAATTCACGTCCATCCAGATACTCCTCGACAAGCGCCAGACCGCCGAAAGCATCGCATACCCAGGCAACACGCCTTTCGAGAGAAGCCTGGTCATTGACGATACTAAGCTCAGATATGCCATGGCTCGCATCTTCAGCACACGGTTTGACGATACACGGATACCTGAGGTCAAACATGCCCAGGGTCTCCGGTTTCAGCAGTTGGTATCGGGGCGTGCGTATCCCTGCAGCTTCGAATACAGCTTTCGCCTTGCCCTTGTCCAAAGCCAAGGAAAGGGACGCGCTCGGGCACCCGGTAAAAGCCAGCCCTAGTTCGGAGAGGATATCGGCAACGGCAGCCTCCGAGCCGGGCCAGCCATCGAAGCCTTCGAAAAGATTGAACACCAGGTCGGCTTCGAGTGGTTCAAGCCTGGGTCTAACGGACTCGATTGGAGGCAGCAATGGCATTCGAATAACCGAGTAACCAGAATCGACCAGGGCCTGGTGCACCGCTTCCACGGCTTCAAGGACGCCGAGAACCGCCGTCCTCTCACCTAAAGCTTCGTAGTGCCCCGGGACCGGCTCGTTGTAAATAATGGCTATTGTAAGATGCAACTGGTGTACCTCTGCAAAGCGGTATCCATTATGGCTGCTATCAAGTCATCGTATGTCCAGCCCGACTTGCTGGCTATGATTGGCACGTCACTATTGTATGGACTGAGTCCGGGAAGCGGGTTTATCTCCAAGAAATAGGGAACCCCGCTGGAAGACACTCTGAAGTCAATCCTGACGATGTCACGACAGCCCAGAACCTTGAAGGCGCTCATGCTGGATTTGACGATTTTCTTGAGGACGCCGGGATTGAGCCTGGCGGGGCACTCGTACTCGACCAGATTTTCCCAACCCCGCTTCACCTCAAGTGAATATATGAAGTCAGTCCCCCTGTCACGCGGTAGAATACGCATCACGCCCAGTATTCTGGGTGGGGAGTTGCCTAGTATTCCAACTGTTATTTCGTCGCCATTGATATACTCCTCCACCATTACAGGCTGCTGGTAGCTTGAGAGTAACTCCGCCGCCAGTTCGATTGTCTGCCTGACGTTCTGCGCCTGGCAACGGTAGCGTATGCCCTTGCTGGAGCCCTCGTGGCTTGGTTTCACAAACACAGGGAAAGGAAACCCATCCCAGTTCTCTTCTTTGAGTTGAGCGACGTCGGTGAATACCCGCCAGCGCGGTGTGGCCACACCTGCTGTCGCCACAAGTTTTTTGGTCAGCGGTTTGTCAAGGCATATCGCCAGGCACTGAGGGTCCGAACCTGAATATGGTATGTCCAGCATCTCAAGTACCGATGGAACCTGGGCCTCCCTGCTCCTCCGGTTTCCCAGCCCTTCCGCGATATTGAACACGAAGTCAACACGCTGGCGCTGGATACTGGTCAGGAACTCCCTTCCCCCACCTAGAAAGACCACTGAGTGTCCCTGTACCTCAAGCGCGTGTGCTATGGCCTCCACGGTCTCTTTTGAGTCGTATTCTTCGAGGGCATCATCAGGCCATCCTGTCCCGAGGCTCACATCCTCCTTAAGGTCATAAGAAAGTCCTACTATCATTTACCTCTCCTCACACCGGGTTAACTGCCACCCTCTTGTTCGCTTGACCGATAGTCGAATTACGCGCGGCTGTATTGTTTTTATGCCCGTTTTTCTTGCGACGAGGGCCATTTGGATTTCGGTATCGAAACAGTTGGTATTTGTAGTTTCTGAGTATCAGTTCCCCATCCTTTCGCATAAGCATGTAGTCAGGCTGGAGGGGAACTTTGCCTCCGCCATGCGGCAGGTCTATGACAAAGGTAGGGATGGCGAGGCCCGATGTATGCCCCCTCATTCCCTCTATTATCCTGATGCCGGCCTCCACCGGCGTGCGAAGGTGCTCCGTTCCCCGGACTTCGTCACACTGGTACAGGTAATAGGGGCGCACCTTTATCTTGAGAAGCCCCTGGCACAGCCTGGTATGCTCTTCCACCGTGTCATTGACCCCTCGGAGAAGGACAGCCTGGTTATTCACCGGTACTCCAGCCCGCAGCAGACGGTCACATGCCCGTGCCGATTCCGGCGTTATCTCTTTTGAGTTGTTGAAATGCGTGTTGACCCATAGTGGCCCATACTTCGACAACATAGCACAGAGCTCGTCGTCGATGCGCTGGGGCAGTACCACCGGAAACCTGGTGCCGATGCGGATTATCTCCACATGCTCAATACGCCGCAATTCTGAGATGACCTGCTCCAAGCGCTGCGTCGACAGTGTGAGCGGGTCACCGCCCGAGATGATAACATCCCTGATACTCCTATTCATGCGTATGTAATCGAGCATGGCCTCTATCTCGTCAGTCGTGCGTACCCAGCCTCCGTACTGCCATTCCCTCTTCCGCGTACAGTGACGGCAGAGCATAGGGCACAAGTCCGTCAGCACCATAAGCACCCTGTCGGGGTAGCGGTGAACCAGCCCCGGTACAGCAGTGTCCTTCTGTTCCTCAAGAGGATCCTCGACACCCATGCCAGCAAGGCCAAGCTCATGAAAAGATGGGAGCGCCTGCTTTCTCAGGGGGTCATCCGGGTTATCGATGTCGAAGAGGGACAGATAATACGGGGGAACCGAAAGAGGGTATTTTGTTGTTACCAGTTTGAGCTGCGCCTGCTCCTTGGTCGATAGGGGTATCAACCTTGCCAGTTCATCTACAGAGGTTACGCGGTTTCTGAATTGCCACTTCCAGTCATTCCAGTTTGTCTCGGGGACGTAATCAAAGAGCTTGTTTCTCCTCGTTGCTGCCGTCTTGCTCGGGGGTTCTTCTACCCTGTCTAGGGTATCGTTCGTACCTGGAGGTTCTTCCTCCTCTAATTCACGTAAATCCCTTTGCAGAGTCGTGGTTGTAGTTTGCACCTAATGTTTCCCCCTTCCTTCAAATTTGGTTCCTCTGAGAAATGTGCCTTTCATAAGAACAAAGTCAATCCTGCACATGCCAGCCTCCTCTCAACCTTTGTATGAGGTTTGCTGCTATGTTGAATCCTGCCTTCGACCCTGATGCCGCATGGGGAACGCTGCTTTGAATCGCGTACCGGGGATTCATTCACTATCTCTTTTCCGCTCCCAGGAGTTAAGCCATTCGCGCAATTCGCTATTTTCATATGAATGAGGCCAGCCCGCTCCCGGCCCGTACGAACCGAGCTTCTTTATCGGTACTGTCCGTGGAGTTGCATGCTCCTCCGCCTTTTTATACAGCATTCCCCTGCCCGAACCATTCTGCACTTCGCTGGTTTTAGCATCGCTCTCTCTATTGTCAGCGAGACCAGCGCTACATGGCTTGGAACCTTCCGATTCACTACCGCGCGAACGGGCGATGGTACAAAAATGTAATCTTGCGAGAATGTGTAACAGTGTTCTGCTCGTTCCCTTTACCGCCGCTTTCGTCGGCATGCGGCGGTCAGCAACATATACCCTGCCCAGTTCATCAGTATACCCTTCAAACAGGATAATCTCTGGATGCTGCTCTAGTTCTGAGGCTGTTCTTACCATTAAACCAGCGTTTCTTACTGCCTCCGGCCTGAACAGGTGCAAGCGCTTTACCGGTTCACCGTGAAATTCGTCGTCGAATTCGAAGCACCTCAAACCATCGATATAATCACTCGTGAGCATGAACCGCTTCCTCATATAAGTGCGCACTGGTTCGGGCAATCTCTTTGCTTCCGTTCTCTCCCAGAAGTTGAAGACCATGTTTTGAAACCTCCAGCCCAATGCCAGGCTTCAGCTCATCAGTGCTCACACCCGAGATTCTCCACCATAGCCCTCCGACCGCACCAGTTCAGCTCCGCCAACTCAACGATCTGCTGCCGTATTTTTTCGTTGTCTACCAGATAGTACAGTGTTTTATCATTCTGAACTGACGCAGTAACAAGCCCCTGTGCTACCAGCCCCCTCAGCGCCCTCTCAACACTCAGTCTCTTGGCATCCATAGCGCAGGTAATAGCGCCGACGGTAAACCTTCCATGGGGATGTCTGCCCCAGAAGGCAAGGAGTTCCATACTGAATCGGTCTCTCGCGTGCTCGCCACAGAATTGCAGCAATTCTTGATTAAATAAACTTGATGTTGCCATACTCTATATCCTCAACCGTCATTTCACCAGTTTAGACGCAGGATTTGTAATCCTCCCCAATTTGTGTTACAAAATATTTTGTAATAGGTTTCAATAGTATTAATAATGAAAACATTAACATGCTTTATAAATACTGTTGGATATTTCGTGAAGATTATAACACGATTTGTACAATTGTCAATAGTTTTACGAAGGATTTTTCATCGAGCCACACAGGAGGGCTTAGCTACATGTCTGAATGGACTTTCCTGACGAATCATGGCTTGGTGTTGAGCTTTGTCGCCCGTCATCCCCGCATGACTGCCCTGGAGATAGCAGACGCTATCGGTATTACCGAAAGGTCGACACGGAAGATCATTGCGGATTTAACGGAAGCCGGATATATATATATCAAGAAGGAAGGAAGGCGCAATCGCTACAGAATAAACCCGGATATTTCGCTGCGCCATCCGGCGCACAGGGAAACAGCCGTCGGCGACTTTCTCAAGGCACTGGGGTGGAAAGGGCGGTCACGAGCCACGAGTCCTAAAAGTTCGTTCACCGGCGACCCAACCTAGGGGCGATTCACGAATCGCCGTTAATTCATCATCCGGACGCTCTTCGCTTTTCACCAGCATTCTTCTCCAGCACCACAGCCCTGCCGATCCGGATGCCCGTCCTCTCGGATACCTCGAAACCGATGGACTGCGCTTCCTGCACCGTTCGTTCGAAATCACGCTTGCTAACGTGGACTATCGGTTCAGCAAAGAACAGCCTGCAGCCCGGCCTGAGCATCTGGAAGATTTCTTCGAAGAAGCGGCGGGTATCGGGCACCTCGTGGACCATGAAGAAGGCTACAACGAAATCCAGCTCTTCCTTCACACCGATGCGGTCAGTCTCGCAGTGGTGAATACGGATTCGGGTGGAGAGTCCTGCCCTGGCGGCCCTCGCCCTGACCATCTCCAGCATCTCGGGCTGAAGGTCCGCAGAGATTACTAGGCCGTCCTCGCCGACCAGCTTAGCCAGCCCCAGCGATGCAAACCCCCTTCCGCAACCGATATCCAACACCGTCATCCCTTCCCGCACATACGGCCCGAACAGCTTTCGCGGGTTATGAACGAGTGGACGCAGGACATTGTCGAAGAGGCGGACGATCTGCCACGGACAAACCAGCGTTGTTTTTTCTCGTTGTGAATCGTGAACCTGTTCCGCTTCCATGGTATTTCCTCCATTTATAAGTTTAGGTACTAAACTATACTATTAAAAAAAGACTAAACGTAGTTGCTTCGCCGCTGGTAGGCATCCAGTATCTTATTGAGCTCGCTCATAACCGCAATGAACGTTTCCAGCTTCGACTTGAGCTCATTACCGAAGTAATCGCTCAGCGTATCGTACATCTCCATATGAAACTGCTCGTGGTTATAGAAGCCCGTCCATCCAAGATCAGTCAGCCCCAGAAGTATCTCCCGGGCATTATCGTGCGCCGGCGTTTTCTCAACCAGCTTCTTCCTCACCAGCTTTTTAATCGTCTGTGACTCAGCGCCCTTAGTCACTCCCATAAGCTCTGCGAGCTGGGTTACATTGATTCCCTGGTTCTCACCGATGGCTCGAATGGTATGTATCTCGGTTTTATACAGCGGGACACCGGTACCGAAATCATAAGCGGCTGAGTGAATCGACCCCGCCTTGGTCAACACCTGGTCGAGGACATCCAGCAGGTCCTCAAACAGAGCCCTCTCGCTCATGGTAGGAATAGTATAGTAACTAAACTATTGTTTGTCAAGTATCCCTTTCCAAGTCCGGTGAGACCCACTGCCCACCCCCGCAGAGGGGGTCCAGGGCTATCCCTCCCCTATGCTGCAACAACTACCTCTTCTTCACAGAGGAGGCGGCTTTGGCCAGGGGTGCAACGACAAGCCAGAGCGCTATGGTCATCAGCATAGCCATAGGGTAGCCCACAGTCTCCACACCGAAATCCGGGGCGATAATGCCCCAGAAGATCATGGTGAGGAAGGAGCAGAAGAAGAAGCCGGGAATTGCGGACATAATCGCGAAGAAGCCCATCATGGTACACCTCCTTTAGTTAAATTGTTCATTTGCTGTAGCTCGGGTGAATATTACCGCTTCTCCATCTTCGAAATCAACAGTCCAGCCGGGTCGTGCGCGGAATGCCTGAACCAGGTCTCCGTCGCCGTACAGGTCCAGTATAACGAACCGGATACGCTCTTCGTCAAGCATCATCAGCCAATCCCTGTCCATGCCGCTCGCTCCGATTCATGGGAACCTTCAGCCAACAGCCTATTCCTCCAGTATCGACTCTATCTCGCCGGAGGCCCGGGAGATGACCTCCCGTATTCGGGCCATCTTCTCTATATCGATGTGGCGGAAACGCCGCCCGATCAGCCTCCCCAAGCTTCCCAGCTCTGCCATCGTCTCGCGCATCTCAGCGGTATCTTTAGAACCCCACCAGTTTTTCATATGCTTCTTGAGACCCTCCGTGAAATGACCCTGGTCCTCGAGGAACTGGCGGCCCTCATCGGTTATGGTGTAGACCTTCTTCCCGTTCTGCTGTTCTGCGGTGATATAGCCCGCCTCCTCAAGGAACTGAAGCGTGGGATAGACCGCGCCCGGGCTCGGCGCGTAGAAGCCGTGGGAGCGTTCCTCCAGTATACGGATAATCTCGTAGCCGTACCTCGGCTTGTCCTTTATCAGGTCCAGGATGACGTACTTGAGGTCACCCTTCTGAAACGGGCTCTCGCCCCACGGCTCGCGGAACATTTTGGCATGCATTCTAAACATGTGTGCCTCCTCAGTTTGTTACTTTTAATATATCGCAATATATCGAGATATATCACGATATATCGTGATATATCATAACACATGCTGTCAACCCTGTCAAGGAGTATTTCAGCCAGGTTCTCATCATCTTTCTCATCGCCCTCCGTACTGCCGACAGGCTATCCTTGACATGAGTCCCTCTGCGCGGTATTGTTTGGTCTACTGAAAATATATCGGAGGTGGAGGATTATGGAGGCTAAAGCTCGGTACGAGGAAAGGCCGTGGCTGAAATTCTATCCCGAAGGCGTCCCGGCAGACGTTGAGGTTCCCGACCGCTCTTTGTCGGAAGTCTTCGATGAGGTAGCCAGTAAGTATGCCGACAGGACTGCGCTCATATTCTATGGTAAGCAGATAAGCTTTAAAAATCTGAGGGAGTATATCGACAGATTCGCCACGGTATTGCATGAACTAGGGATTGAGAAGGGGGACAGGGTCGCCCTCTACCTGCTGAACAGCCCTCAATACATTATCGCCTATTTCGGCGCACTGAGAGCGGGGGCTACGCTAACGCCGATCAGCCCGGTCTATACCAGCATCGAGGTAAAGCATCAGCTTGAAGACAGCGAAGCCAAGTCCATAGTGTGTCAGGATTTCCTTTATGACAATGTTGAAAGGGCGGGGGTAGCTCTCAAGAACGTGATTCTCACGAACGTGGGAGAGTATCTGCCTCTCTCCAAGAAGCTGGCGGGGAAAAGCAAGCTGGGGAGATATGCCGGCATGGAAGGCCCCAGCCAGCAGATTATTGAGAGCCACGGCTTACATCAGTTCCAGAAGCTGATGAAGGATTACCCGCCAAATCCGCCCACAATCGAGGTAAACGCCAAGGAAGATATAGCTGTGCTCCCCTATACCGGGGGAACCACAGGCTTGCCTAAAGGTGCCGTGTTGACCCACCACAATCTGCTCGCTTGCCAGAAGCAGATTCAGGCCTGCTGGCCCACATTTGAGGAGGGTAAAGAGGTTATTCCGGCACTGCTGCCGTTCTATCACATATATGGCCAGGTCGTGGTCATGCTGGGCGGGTTATTCATGGGATCAACCCTCATCCTTATCACCACGCCCGACATCGATGAAGTCCTGTCCGCTATGCAACGGTACAGAGCGACAGCGTTCTACAGCGTGCCCACCGCATACCAGTTCCTCAAGGATTACGATAAGACCGACAGGTTCAATTGGAAGGGTCTCAAGATCCTCGTCTCCGGCGCTGATACCCTCCATGAATCGACTATCAACGATTGGGAGAGAAGGACGGGGGCCAAGATTCAGGAAGGTTACGGTCTAACCGAGAGCAGTGGAGTATCTCACCTCAACCCGCTGGGAAGGCCGAAGGTCGGTTCATTCGGTGTTCCCCTCCCCGGTGTTACCGCGGCGGTCGTTAATCCTGACACCAGCGAGTTCATTCCGCCCGGGGAGATAGGCGAGATGCTACTCCGGGGAGAAAATGTGATGCAGGGCTACTGGAAGCGGCCTGAGGATACGAAAGCAACCTTGATCGAGCTGGATGGTAAAACCTGGCTGAGGACGGGCGACCTGGTCAGGATGGACGAGGAGGGCTACTTCTTCTTCTACGACCGGAAGAAGGACATGATAAAGTATAAGGGCTATTCGGTTTTCGCCCGTGAGATAGAGGAGGTACTACATGACCACCCGCAGGTCAAGGCAGCGGGGGTTTTCGGAGTCCCCGACCCCGTCGTGGGACAGCTAATCAAGGCAGTCGTGGTTCTCCAAGCCGAGGCGAGGGGCAGGATATCCGAAGAGGAGATAATGAAGTATTGTGAGGAGCGGTTAGCCCACTATAAGGTCCCGAAGATCGTGGAGTTCCGGGGGGAGCTACCGAAGACAGACGTGGGCAAGGTATCCCACCGGGAACTCAGGGAAGAACTCGAGGAGGAATAAGGTGACCCCTCCCTTTTTTGAGGTAGAGAACCTGACCAGGCGCTTCGGCGGCCTCACCGCTGTTAACGGGGTCAGCTTCCAGATCGGCAGGGATGAGGTCGTGGGCTTGATAGGTCCGAACGGGGCGGGAAAGACGACGCTGCTGCGCCTGATAACAGGCATACTGAAGCCCGATTCGGGCAGGGTGAGATTGCGGGGCAGTGATATCACCAAGGCTAAACCCTGGGACATAGTCAACCATGGAATTGCGGGAACCTTTCAGGTCACCAGGCCGTTTCTTCGCCTGCCCATCATCGCCAACGTCATGGTGGCATGCCTCTGCCCCCGGGCTATGAAAAAGGGGGAGTGGGTCAAGAACATCGAGGCCAAGGCTATAGATGCGCTGGAATTTGTGGGTATATCCGACCTCGCCCTCGAGCCGGCCTCCTGTCTATCTCACGGGGATCTGAAGCGTCTGGAGATAGCGCGGGCGATCGCCACCGAGCCTGAGCTGCTGCTGCTCGATGAGCCGTTCAGCGGATTGAATCCTGCCGAGACTGACCTGCTGGCGAAATCGGTGAGAAGGTTACACAAAGGGGGCAGGTTCGGCAGGCTGCATAGCGAGGGGCCGGCTATGGTTATTATCGAACACAAGCTGGCGGAATTGATGAGAATCGTGAACCGGGTGATAGTGCTCGATTTCGGCGAGGTTATCGCCGATGGCACACCAGAGGATGTAGTCAAGGACGAAAGGGTGATCGAGGCCTGCATGGGCAAGGGGGTTTGTTGAGTTGCTTCTCGAAGTGAAGGGTCTCACCGTCTGCTACGCCACGGCCATGCTTCTCAATGACCTGAGTTTAAAAGTCGAGGAAGGGGAGCTGGTAAGTCTGGTGGGGCCGAACGGTGCCGGAAAGTCAACGCTGCTTCGAGCCATAACCGGGCTGGTGAGATGGGAAAAGGATGCGATGAGGGGTACGCGGGCTGGGGACATAACCATTGAAGGCACCGTTCACTTCGCCGGAGAGCGGATCGACACCCTAGAGCCGCACCAGATCGCAGAGAGGGGGTTGTTACACTGCCCCGAGCGAGCCCGGGTGTTCACAGAGATGACGGTCTCGGACAATCTGAAGGCGGGCGCCTACCTCTATAAGGACAGGGAGGAGGTAAAAACACATCTTGACAAAGTCTATCAGTTATTTCCCGTGCTCAGAGAGCGTGGCAAGCAGATATCGGGGACGCTGTCCGGGGGCGAGCGCCAGATGCTCGCCATCGGGCGGGCATTGATGGGCCAGCCGAGGCTCCTGTGTATCGATGAGCCTTCAACCGGGCTCTCCTCGAAGTTGAAGGATGAGCTGTTTAAGCGCATACAAGAGATACGGGATTCGGGAATCTCCGTTCTCCTGGTCGAGCAGGATATCAGCGCAGCTTTCCAATTGGCCCGGAGAAACTACGTTCTCTCGCACGGAAAGGTGATCGCTGAGGGAAGCGGCGAGGAGTTGCTGAAAGACGAGACCGTGAGGAAGACATACCTCGGTCTCTAGCTGCATAACTGCTAGTCTAAATCCGCCGTACAAACGCGGCATTTACTTCGCGTGGCCACATTCTGGAGCTTACACCTGGGGCATATCTTCTCCGTCTTATCCCGCAGCCATGTTATGAGGCCCTGCGGCATGAATAAGAGTACTATCAATACTATACAGGCAAATATGAGCATCGTTAGCTCCCCCGGTACATGGAGATACCTAGATAGCAGAAACTCCCGCAGCGGGTAGAGGATAAAGACGCCGGCTATCGGCCCGTAGATTGTGGCGATTCCCCCGAATACAGCCCATATGATAACCTGAAACGAAAGCAGAAGCTCCAGCGTCGAAGGCCCCGCGACCTTCATGAAGTGTACATACATGCCTCCCGCTATTCCAGCGAAAAGCCCGCTCAGACAGAAGGCAAGCAGCTTGTACCGCGTCGTATTTATCCCCGATGCCCTTGCGGTGACCTCGTCCTCCCGTATAGCGTGGAAGATGAGGCCCGTATTAGAGTCCGCGATCTTCCACATGATGAACCCCAGGACCATCATCGAGGGAAAGACAATGTAATACGAGGCAACCCGCGACCCAGCGAGAGGGTCAACCCCCGAAAACCCTCGCTCGCCCCCGGTGATACTGGAAATGGCAGAGACAACGCCTAACAGGATCAGGGGAAATGCAAGGGTAGCAAAAGCAAGATAGGTTCCCCGCAATCGAAGGCACGGAATCCCAATAACTAGTCCCGCGACGACAGCGGCTAAAGCGCCGATAGGTATCGTAGCCCAGGGCGCCAAGTCGAGGTTGTAATTCAGCAGACCCGCCGTATAGGCGGCTACACCGAAGAAGAGGGCGTGCCCGAAGTTGATCTGGCCGGTGTAGCCGGACAGGAGGTCCCAGCTCGCCGCGAAGATAGCGTAGATGCTGGCTAATATCAGGACGCGGAGTATGAAATCATTTGCCGATATGAGGGGGAAGAACAGGAGAAAAAGGCAGAGGAGCAGCGCTATAGTCCTGCTGGGGATAACGAGTATTTCCCCTCTCAAGAATTGATATGACCTTGATACGTAAAAGGAGAGTATGTTCATCCTCGCTCTTCCTCGAATACCACGCCGAAAAGGCCTTCAGGCCTGATTAATATCACAATAATCATAATGGTCAGGGCGACCGACGTTTTGAGGTAGGAGCCTGACGGCGCCAAGAAAATGACAAGGTTCTCGGCGAATCCCAGGATGAATGCACCTATCAGGCTGCCTTTGAGGCTTCCGAGACCACCCAGCACGACTATGGCGAGGACCATCACCAGGGGGTGCGTCCACATTCCGGGGGTCAGCACGAGCAAAGGGGCTACGAGCGCACCTGCGACCGCCGCAAGCGCTGCCGAGATAGCCATGGTGGTCATCTCCATCCGGGGGACGTTAATCCCCATCAGATTGGCCACTTCCCTGTCCTGAGCGGTAGACCTGATGGCTACGCCGGTCCTCGTCTTCATCAGAAACAGCCAGGTGGCTACCAACAGGAGGAGTACGATGCCAAATGTAAGGATCTGCTGATTAAGCACCGCAACTCCGAATATCTCAGTTGAACCTGAAATGATTTTAGGGACGCTTCTGGGGGTACCGCCGAACCCCTTAAGGAGGGCTTCCTGCAGTATGACAGCCAAGGCAATAGTAACGATAAGGGTTGTAGCCTCGTGCTGGCGGATGCGGGCGATGACCAGCCTGTAGCTGAGCATACCGGTGATAACGACGATGACGATGGCGAGAAAAATAGAAAGGTATAGGTTCAGCCCTGCAGTAACGGCCAGGCTATAGATGAGATAAGCGGCAAGCATATAGAAGGCCGTGTGGGCGAGGTTGACTATACGCGCGACGCCGAATATGAGGGAGAAACCGATAGCGAGCAGGGCATAAACCCCGCTCAAGACAAGACCGTTGATTATTATGTTCTCTGCCATATGCTATCCAGCTTATAGATACGTCTATAGTACATACCCCCTCGGCAAGGGAAATCCCTTGCCGAGGGGATACCCCTAGTTCAACCCTGCTATACCTATATCAGTATCAGGTTAATTCTCAACCTGCATTGGCAGCGTTCTGACAACAGGCGCTACTGCGTCCAGTACTCGACAACCCAGGAAGGCAGCTCATAGTCTACGATGCCCTCATAGACAACGCCATTCCAGGAACCGTCAGCGGGCGGCCAGATTCCTACAAGCTCACCGTCCTGCCACTGGACACCCAGCGCCGTTATGTAGCCCGGGCCCCATGTTACATCGTGATTGTCGTCGAAAACGAAGTGGCCGGCGACACCGTCGTAATCGGTGTTCTCCAGTTCCACAACGATGTCATCCGCATCTACGCTGTCGGCACGCTCAATCGCTTCTTTCAGGATGTAGATGGCGTCATAGGTTCCGGCATTATAGGTGGGCATCTCTCCCGTCTCTTCAATGAAGGCATCTATAAACGGAAGCGTCATCTCCGTCAATTCTACATCACGAGCCAGGGTGTTGAGAGTCGTCTCGTAGTTACCGAATCCGCCCGTGTTCTCGAAGAAGTCATCGGCCTGTGCCATCACGTTGATGCCGACCGAAGCCGCCGGTATCTCCAGTTCCTCCCATGCTCTGGCGTAGGGGATGCCTACCGTCCCGGACAGGGCGGTCATGATCATGTTGGCCCCTGCGTCTTCTATAGCTGTCAGCTCAGCGGTAACATCGGTGGCCTTATCGGATGGCTGCCAGACACCTATGACCTCTATCCCCTGTGGAGGAAGATAGGCTTGTGCAGCGGCTACTATACTTTCCGTCCACGCCGCTTTCTCCGCCATTACGGCTAACTTCGGCGGCATCATGAGCTCCGCCCCTATCTTCTGCGCGACCATTCCCACGAGTAGGAAGTTCAACTGCCCAAGGTAAAGATCGTTGACCGGTGTTATCCTGAACCAGTACTTGTAGCGGTCATAGTCATCTGCCACTTTATTAGACATTTCTACTGTACTGGAGCCGCAGACCATAAATATCGTCTCGTAGTCCATAGCCACTTCCTGGACCGCTAACGCCGCCTCGCTTCTAATTGTTCCCATCAAGACGTCGACGTTATCCAGGGTAATCGCTTCCTCCGCCGCGCTGGAGGCATCGGTAACACTGACAAGCTCGTTCGAGTCGACCTGAACGAGCGTTACCGTGTACGAGTCTTCTCCCACCTGTATACCGCCGGCGGCGTTGATCTCATCCGCCGCTAAGGTAGCTCCCGCCCAGTGATGCTGGCCATGCTGGAACTGCATTGGGCCTATCACGCCTATTCTGAGCTCCTTAACTTCCTCCTCCTCGCCGCAACTTACCGCCGCCAGTACCAGGCAGGCTATCAATAAAATAATGGCACCCTTCGTCAACCACTTCATCTGTAACCTCCTTGATATAATTTGCTTCCATTACGTGCTCAGGTAAAGCCGATATTACCACCCCCCTTCCTTATTATTTATTGAGTTGGCTGACATATACCACTAGAAAGCGCCGTTGTCAACCCTTTTAAGGGGTTGCAGACAAAGGGTAACGTTCGGTTTTAGTTGATATATATAGTTGAGTTTAGGCAATTGTTTTCCGTTCGCCCTGAGCCTGTCGAAGGGCGTTCATGGTTCGACAAGCTCACCACGAACGGTTTTAAAACACGGTACTTTAAGAATCATACCAACCATGACCGAACGGTATGCAGACAAAGGGTAATCTTGACAAGTCGCGGGCAAGGGGCTATCCTAACATCCCCATACAAAAAATTGCTGGACTAAGCCTCTCAAGAATGGTCATACGTAACCCCGCAGATACCTAGAATATTTCTTAAGGTAAGGACCAAGGAGTAGCATGAAGGGTACTAAAGTCAAGAAGGCGGCGGTCCTCGGCGCCGGCATCATGGGGAGCAGGATAGCCGCCCTGCTTGCGGGCGTGGACATCCCCACGTACCTCCTGGATATCGTCCCCGGTGAGCCTGACGAGCAGGACAAGAAAAAAGGGCTGACCGTAGAGTCCCCCGAGTTCAGGAGCAAGCTCGCCAGAACAGGTATACAGGGCACCATCGGCGCAAGGCCGCCCGCGATGTATGTTCCCGAGGACGCCGGACTTATCACCCCGGGCAATTTTGAGGATCACCTGCACTGGCTCTCCGACGCCGACTGGATTATCGAGGCGGTAGCAGAGGACCTCGAGATAAAGAAGGAACTGCTGCGCAAGGTCGAGCCGCATCTAAAGCCCGGCGCCATCCTCAGCACGAACACCTCCGGTCTCTCTATCGAGAGAATATCGGAGGAGCTACCGGAGGGAATAAAAGCACGCTTCCTGGGGACGCACTTCTTCAACCCGCCGAGGCACATGAAGCTGCTCGAAATCATACCGGGGAGGCTCACCGAAAAAGAGGTGCTGGCTTTCGTGGCGGAATTCTGCGAGGTACGGCTGGGCAAGAGCATTGTGTTCGCCAAGGACACGCCCAACTTCATCGCCAATAGAATCGGCGCCCACGCTGTTATCGGGGTTATGAACACCATGGTCGAGGATAGATACACCATCGAGGAGGCGGATGCTATCACCGGTCCGCCTATGGGCAGGCCGAAGAGTGCCTCCTTCAGGACATCGGATATGGTTGGGCTGGACACCTTCATCAAGGTGGCACAGAATGTCTGCGACAACATAGAGGGCGAAGAGGAGAAGCGGCAGCTAGCTGTCCCCGAGTTCGTCAAACAGATGGTGGAGAGGGGGCTCCTGGGCGACAAGACACAGATGGGATTCTACAAGAAGGTGCTGGGCACAGCAGGTTCCGAGATACATGCGCTGGACTACAACACCATGGACTACGTTCCCCAGAGGAAGGTCGCCCTCCCCGTCCTGGATGAACTGAGAAAGGTTGCTGACCCCGCGGCGAGGCTGCATACGCTGGTTAATTCGGAGGAAAAGGCGGGAAGCTTTGCCTGGAAGGTGCTCAAGAGGATGCTGCCCTACTGCGCCGCCCGGGTTCCCGAGATAGCGGACGATATAGTGAGCATCGACCGGGCTATGAGGTGGGGATTCAACTGGGACCTCGGCCCCTTCGAGACCTGGGATGCCATAGGGCTCAGGGCATCCGTGGAGCGGATGGAGAAGGAGGGGGAAAGGATACCGGACAACATAGAGCGGATGCTCGCCTCAGGAAGAGAGCGTTTCTACGAGAAACGGGACGGGCAGCGCTATTATTACGACTTCGGCAAAGCGGACTACGAGGAGATCGAAACAAAGCCGCAGATTATCATACTCCCTTCGATTAAGGAGAGGGCGAAGCTGGTCAGGTCCAATGCCGGCGCCAGCCTGGTTGACATGGGTGACGGCGTCGTCTGCCTGGAGTTCAACTCCCCCAACAATGCCATCGACCCCGATGTTATCCAGATGATAAGCGAGAGCGTTGCCGAGGTGGAGGAGAACTTCGAGGGGCTCGTCATCGGCAACCAAGGCACTAACTTCTGCGTGGGGGCGGACTTGAAGCAAATTTTCCCCGCAACGCAGAACAAAGACTGGGACAGCCTTGAGCTTGCGACAAGGAATTTCCAGCAGGCGTGCATGCGCATCAAGTATTCCGAGAAGCCGGTCCTTGCCGCGCCCTTTCGCATGACCCTGGGCGGGGGATGCGAGGTTTGTATGGCGGCAAGTATGATAAGGGCACATGCCGAGGCTTATATGGGGCTGGTGGAGTTCGGGGTGGGGCTCATTCCCAGCGGTGGCGGGAATAAAGAATTGATGCTGAGGGCTGTCGACTGGGTGCCCCCCAGCGTCCCCAGCGCGGTACCCGGCGGAGGGAAGCCCGACATCATCCCCTACGTGGCGAGGATATTCGAGACCATCGCCATGGCCAAGGTATCTACCTGCGCGCGCGAAGCACTGGAACTGGATTACCTGCGCCCTCACGACATGATAACGATGAACCAGGACCATCTGCTGTACGACGCCAAGCAATCGGCGCTCGCCCTCGCCAGGGAGGGCTACCGCCCACCGAGGCCAAGGAATGAGATCAGGGTAACCGGAAGGACGGGCAGGGCGATTCTCGAACTCATAGTCTATCTGATGAGGGGAGGGGAATATATAACCGACCACGACGCCCACATCGCAAAGAAGCTGGCGTATGTGCTGACGGGTGGCGATGTCGACCAGGACACCCTGGTGACGGAGGAGTACCTGCTGGACCTGGAGAGGGAAGCCTTCCTCTCCTTGTGCGGCGAGGAGAAAACCCAGGCACGGATGAAGCACATGCTGGAGACTAACAGGCCGTTGAGGAACTAGTCCCGACGGCGAGGAGATATGATGAGGGAAGCAGTCATAGTATCGGCGGTGAGGACTGCCATAGGGAGGGCACTGACGGGAGCCCTGATAAACACAAGGCCGGAGCACACAGCCGCGGAGGTGGTCAAGGAAGCGGTCGGAAGGGCGAAGGGGTTGGACCCCGGGAGCATAGACGACCTGATCATGGGCTGCTCCTTTCCCGAGGCGGAGATGGGGATGAACCTGGGCCGGATCATCGCCCTCAAGGCGGGGCTCTCCTCCGAGGTGCCAGGGATGACGGTGAACCGGTACTGTTCCTCCGGTCTCGAGGCCATCGCCATCGCCTGCCAGCGAATTATGTGCGGCTTCGCCGAGGTGATAGTAGCGGCGGGGGTAGAGCACATGACCCTGGTGCCAATGGGGGGCAACAGGCCACTGCCCGACCCAGAGCTGATACAGGCGCTGCCCGCAGCATATATTACCATGGGGCTCACCGCGGAGAACGTAGCCCAGCGGTTCAATATAAGCAGGGAGGACCAGGATGCCTTCGCCTTCGAGAGCCACCGCAAGGCGATAAAAGCCCTCGATGAGGGTGTATTCAATGAGCAAATCCTCCCCATCAATGTAATAGACCGGGCTTTCGAGGATGGAAAAGCAGTAAGCCGGGAGAGGGTCTTCGACACAGACGAATGCGTGAGATTCGACACCTCCCTGGAGAAGCTCTCCAAATTGCGGCCGATGTTCCGCGCCGGGGGCTCGGTAACGGCGGGCAACTCCTGCCCGCTGAACGACGGAGCGGCAGCCACCGTTATCATGTCCCGCGAGCGGGCGCAGGAACTGGGGCTGAAGCCTATGGCCGTCTTCAGGTCATACGGCGTAGGGGGGGTGGATCCGGAGATTATGGGGATAGGACCGGTGGTAGCTGTTCCCAGGGCATTGAAATCCGCCGGGCTTTCCCTCGACCGGATTGACCTCATAGAGCTCAACGAAGCGTTCGCCTCCCAATCGCTCTATGTGGTCAATAACCTTGGCATCGATGCCGCCAGGCTGAATGTCAACGGAGGCTCCATCGCTCTGGGTCATCCCCTGGGCTGCACCGGGGTATATCTTACCACCAAGCTGCTCTATGAGATGGAGCGGCGGAATGCCAGGTACGGAGTTGTCACCATGTGCACAGGAGGGGGCATGGGGGCAGCGGGCGTTTTAGAAAGAGAAAACTAGGTAGCAGGAGGCAATGATGGCAGAGAAGGTGATACGAAAAGGCGGCTCGTTTTTACTCGAAGAGGTGCCCGCCGCAGATGTGTTCACCCCCGAGGACTTCAGTGACGAGCACCAGATGATTGTCAGAACCGCAGTACGCTTCATTAAGAACGAGGTGGTACCCCATAAGGAAGAAATAGAGAATAAGGACTTCGAAATTACTCGCCAGTTGATGCTAAAAGCGGGGGAACTGGGGCTGCTGGGGGTGGACATCGAGGATAAATACGGCGGCTCACATATGGACAGCATAGCCTCCCTGTTAATCGTTGAGAATTCGTCATTATCGGGCTCCTTCGGCGTAACTGTAAATGACCATACAGGGATAGGCTCGATGCCACTGGTCTTCTTCGGCAACAGTGCGCAGAAAGAGAAGTATCTGCCTTCCCTGGCGCGGGGCGAGAAGATCGGAGCCTACGCTCTGACGGAGCCGGGAGCAGGTACCGATGCACTCTCGATACAAACCACTGCATTCCTGTCGCCGGACGGTACATACTACACGCTCGATGGCACCAAGCAGTACGTCACCAATGGCGGCTTTGCCGACATAATCTTTACCTACGCCAAAGTCGATGGAGACAAGATGACCGCCTTTATTGTGGAGAGTGACTTCGAGGGAGTGTCCACCGGGGCGGAGGAGAAGAAGCTGGGTATTCGCGGCAGTTCCACCTGCAGCATCTTCCTCGACGGCGCCAAAGTCCCTGTGGAGAACGTCCTCTTCGAAATTGGAAAGGGGCACCAGGTTGCCTTCAACATCCTCAACCTCGGCAGGTTCAAGCTGGCGGCGGGGTGTGTGGGGCTAGCCAAGCTATCCATGGAAAACAGTGTGGGATATGCCAAGGAAAGGGTACAGTTCGGCAAGCCGATATGCCAGTTCGGGCTGATGAAACACAAGATTGCCGAGATGGCGACAAGGACGTACATATCCGAGAGTATGGTCTACCGCACAGGCGGGCTCATCGATAGGATACTGGCCACTGTGGACAGGGCAGCCGAGGACGCCGGCCAACAGAATGCCAAGAGCATTGGGGAGTACGCTATCGAGTGCTCCATCAACAAGGTCTACTGCTCAGAGATGCTGGACTACGTAGCCGATGAGGCAGTCCAGATGTACGGGGGCTATGGATATTGTGAGGACTACCCCGCGGAGAGGGTATATCGTGATTGCCGTATATTCAGGATATTTGAAGGAACAAATGAGATTAACAGGGTCATCATAACGGGATTTCTGATGAGGAAGGCGTTGAAGAATGAGATACCCCTGTTCTCTGAGGGAGCGAAAGCCGGTGAAGCATTGCCGGCGATGGAACCCCTCTCCCCCAGTCCTGATAACGGGCCCCTGGGATACCATCGCAGGCTCGTGGAGAGAGCGAAGAGGATATTCCTGTACCTGTGCAATGCTGCGGCGCAGAAGTACGGAATGGGCATAGAAGAAGAACAGGAGGTTCTTGGCCTGCTCGCCGACACCGCCCAGGAGATTTACGCCATGGATAGCGGCCTTTTAAGAGCGCTCAAGTCCATAGATTCTGTGGGCGAGCAGCAATCGAAGATGAAGATAGACATGGTGCAGCTTTATGTAAACGATGCCATGATCAGAATTAACGGTTACGCGCGCCAGGTATCGGCAGCAATGGAGACAGGCGAAGCACTCGATAATCAACTTGCGATGCTGGAGAAGGCCATGCAGTCCACCCCGCTTAACAGCGTGCAACTGAGGCGTGGTATTGCCGACGAGATTATAGAGGTAGGAAAGTACACCTGCTGATACGGCGATAGCCGATTTTAAACAAGAAAGGATGTGCAAAGAATGCAGGGAGCGCTCACTGGAAGGGTCGCCCTGGTAACCGGGGCCGCTTCGGGCATCGGCAGAGCCATTGCTTTGCAGCTTGCGCGGCAGGGAGCGATGGTATCCGTGGTCGATGTTAACCTGGAAGGTGCAAAGGCAGTAGCGAAAGAGGTGGAAGATGCTAAGGGCAGGGCTGTGGCGATTGAATGCGACGTCAGCAACGAGGAACAGGTCAACCGGTCGGTCAAGGAAACGGAGGAAAAGCTGGGGAACGTGAGTATCCTAGTCAACTGCGCCGGTATCGCCGGGGCCAATTTCCTTGCCAATATGGCTACTGAGGAATGGCTGCGTCTACTGAATATTCACCTCAACGGTACGTTCTTCTTCTCCAGGGCCGTTATAAAATCAATGAAGGAAGGGGACAGGATAATCAACATCTCATCGGTAGATGGGATTACAGGCCGGGTTCTCGGCACTCACTACGCTGCCGCGAAGGCGGCGATAAACGCTTTCACCTCAACGACAGCGCTGGAGGTGGCGCACCGTGGAATCACTGTTAATGCCATCGCACCGGGTCTCATAAGGACGGCAATAGGGAATATGCTGATAGAGATTTCACCGGATTTCTATAAGGAGATACCGGTGCTCAGATACGGTGAGCCCGAGGATGTAGCTGAACTCGCGGCTTTTCTGGCTTCCCCGGGAGCGGGCTATATAACGGGACAGACGATTGTAATCGATGGAGGAGCAACCCTCGCTCATCCCATGAACCGCTTCATCTTGCAGTCGATGGGCCCGGCTTAAGAACACGTTTTAGGCAAGTATATCGGGAAAAAGGAGACGCCGATGACGCAGATGTTCAAACCCGGGCCGGGCTGTCTCATGCCGGCGGACTTCGGCCCGGCGTGGTACAAGCCAGTTTCGCACTACGGCAGCATAACCCAGCTTATTGTCCTGTATGTCACCGACAAGGACGCCATGGCCGCCCTGCTGCCGGAACCTTTCGAGCCAGCCGACGAGCCTTCGGTCCAGGTCTACTTCCAGATGAGCAGGGATGTCGATTTCATGGCGGGACGCGACTACAACATCGTAGGGGTCAACCTGTCAGTTGTGTTCAATGGAAAGAAGGACCATCTGGCAGGCAACTACGCCGTCTTACTGTGGGAAAACGATACCCAGCCCATACTCCAGGGGCGAGAGCTACTGGGTACACCAAAGATTTTCGCCGATATCCCCGACCCGCAGCAGGAGGGCAACGACTGGCGTTTTCACTGCTCTCTGTACGGCACACGCCTCGCGGAAGGGGGGATAACAAATACGACTAAGCTCGATGAGTCATCGATGCAGCTTATCGAGCAGATGTCGGAACAGAGTTACTGGATGGGCTGGAAGTTTATCCCCAAGCCGGACTGGAGCGGCCCGGAGGTAAGCTACCCCACCCTCATTCCGTATAAGCTGGGCATAGAGGAGGCTTGGCTCGGTGAAGGCTCTCACCGCTTCTTCGAAACGTCCTGGGAACAAGCTCCCACCTCCGCCCATATCATCAAGGGGCTGCGAACACTGGTGGTGAAGGAGTACCGTCCATCGATCATTATCAAGGGCACGCTCGACCTGCTTATATCCGAGACGCGTAAGATGGAGTAGACCGTTTGCGGGGATGAAGGGATGGAACCATGGAGAGGATATGGCTGAAGCATTACGACCCCGGCGTCCCCCATACCATCGAGTACCCCGAGCTTGCATTGCATCAACTGCTGGAGGATTCGGCACACCGTTTCCCCGGGCAAACCGCCATAATCTTCCCCGGCCGGTTCGGGGATGCCCACCGAATGAGCTTCGCTGAGCTCGACCGGCAGGTGAACCGTCTGGCGAACGCCCTTATCCAGCTGGGGGTCAGGAAGGGCGACAGGGTAGCACTGCTTCTGCCTAACTGCCCCCAGTTCGTTATCAGCTACTACGCAGTCCTCAAGGCCGGGGGCATCGTGGTGGCCACCAACCCCCTGTACTCGCCGCGCGAGATGGAGTTCCAGCTCAACGATTGCGGCGCTGAGACCATCATCCTCCTCAGCCTCTTCTACAATACCGTGGCGGGAATCAAAGGGCGAACCAGCCTGAGGAACCTTGTGGTAACCAATATCAAGGAGTACCTTCCCCAGCCCAGCAGGCTGCTCTTCACCCTCCTCCGCGAGAAGAAGGAAGGTCACCGTGCGGATATCTCGATGACGACCAATACCTATCCATTCCAGCAGCTTCTAAAACGCTTTGAGCCCACACCACCCCCTGTAACCGTTACCCCCAGCGATAACGCCCTGTTTCAGTACACCGGTGGAACCACCGGTCTCAGCAAAGCGGCAGTAGCCACGCACCGTGCCGTAATCGCCAATATGCTCCAGTTGAAAGCCTGGGGTGGCCCCATAAACTTCAAGGAGGGTGAGGAGGTGGTGCTCGGGGTAATGCCCCTCTTCCATGTGTACGGCATGATAACGGTAATGCACACCTCCATAGCAATCGGCTCGGCAATGGTGCTGCTGCCCCGCTTCGAAACCGAGCAGGTGCTCAAGGCCATCAACCAGTACAAGCCGATCTTCTTCCCCGGCGTGCCTACCATGTATGTCGCTATCAACAACCACCCCAAAGTTAGTAAATATGACCTGCGTTCCATCAAGGCCTGTGTCAGCGGCGCCGCGCCGCTTCCAGTGGAGGTACAGCAGAGGTTCGAAGAGATCACCGGCGGCAGGCTGGTGGAAGGTTACGGGCTCAGCGAGACGACCGTTGTCACGCACTGCAATCCGCTGACCGGAAAGCGCAAGATAGGGAGCATCGGGGTGCCGTTCCCCGACGTGGAGGCAAAGATAATGGACATGGAGACGGGAGAGAAGGAGATGCCCACGGGCGAGGTCGGTGAGCTTGCTGTCAGGGCTCCCCAGGTAATGAAGGGCTACTGGAACCGTCCTGAAGAGACGGAGATGGTTCTGCGCAACGGCTGGCTCTATACCGGCGACCTAGCTACGATGGACGAGGACGGCTTCTTCAGAATCGTCGACCGCAAGAAGGAGATGATACTGGCGGGCGGCTTTAACGTCTACCCCCGCGATATCGAGGAGGTTCTCTATGAACATCCTAAGATAAAGGAAGCGGTCTGCTACGGCGTCCCCGACCCCTACCGCGGGCAGACGGTGAAGGTAGCCATAGTGCTCAAGGAGGGGGAAACTGCTACCGAAGAGGAGATCATAGCGTTCTGCCGGGAGCGCCTGGCGCGCTTCAAGGTGCCGAAGTTGGTGGAATTCCGGGAGCGCCTGCCCAAGACCCCCATCGGCAAGGTGCTGCGCCGCGTACTGATGGAGGAGGAAGAGGCTAAAAGGGCAGGGGAGAAGCGGGGAGAGAAGTGAAGGTGATTTCCGTTTATCACGTATAACAGTGAGGAAGCAGAGCCGTTGTGCTCTTGACTGAATGCTCAGCGCTGTTATAATCTTGTTTGTTCGCTAAAAAGATGAGAGTAGTTGCGGGCAGGGCTAAAGGACACAGCTTGAAATCTCCACAAGGGGCAGGCATCCGTCCCACTTCTGACCTTGTTCGTGAAGCTATTTTCTCCATGCTGGAATCCGTGGCTATCGATTGGTCAAGAGTGCTCGACCTCTATGCCGGCACAGGTGCTCTCGGCATCGAAGCCCTCAGCCGTGGAGCCGAGTGGGTGGATTTCGTTGAGAAGAACCCGCGGATGTATAACCTCATCATGGAAAACCTCGACCGTACCGGTTTCAAAAACCAGGCCAAAGTATATCGTGTGAGCGCGCAAAAGGCTCTTTCCTTCCTCGAAGGAGCGTACGGTATAATTCTCATGGACCCCCCCTATAACGACCCATCCATTGCCAGGGTAGCGGAGGCGCTTGCCTCGTCCAAACTGGTGGGGAAGGAGTCGACCATAGTAATCGAACACTCAAGACGTACACCGCTGAAGGAAAGATTCGGCAGTTTCCACCAGGTAAGAGAGCTCCATCACGGCGATACCCTTGTCTCCGTATATCAATACACTGAGGGTGAGTCTTGACCAAAGCCATCTACCCGGGAAGTTTCGACCCCGTAACCAACGGGCACCTCGACATCGCCAACCGAGCAGCTGCTCTATTTGACGAATTGATAATCTGCGTCTATGACGTCCCCCAGAAAACGCTCATGTTCAGCACCGAGGAGAGGGTAGACCTGATGAAGAAGGCGGTCGAACATCTGCCGAACGTGAGGGTGGTAGCCTACTCCGGACTCACCGTCAATTTCGCCCAGCGGATGAACGCCAAGGTTATCGTGCGCGGTCTGAGGATGAGCTCCGACTTCGAGCGCGAGTTCGAGATGGCTCTGATGAACAAGAAGCTTGGCCCCGATGTTGAGCTGGTCTGCCTCATGACCAGCCTCGAATATCAGTTTATCAGCTCCAGCCTGCTCAAGGAGGCCTGCGAACTGGGAGGGGATATTAAAAACCTCGTCCCCCAGCATGTTTACACTGCGCTGGCGAAGAAATTCGGCGTAGCACAAGAGTCCCCGAAATAATGATGATGATAGCAAGCACCCTGTACTTGAGATAAGAAAGCGAAGCAGCACGGCCAACGAAGCTGCGAGGAGGGAAAAAAGGATGGCCTATAAGATTACCGATGAGTGCATAAGCTGCGGGGCATGCGAGCCCGAGTGCCCGAACCAGGCAATAACCGAGGCCGATACCATCTATGTGGTAGACCCCGCCAGATGCACTGAGTGTGTGGGCGCTCATGAGGAATCGAAGTGCGTCGAGGTCTGCCCCGTCGATTGCTGCGTACCCGACCCCGACCACGAGGAAACCAAAGAGCAACTACTGGCGAAGTGGCGCGGTTTACACCCCGGTGAGGAACCCGCCGAAGGTACTTACTAACTTCCATACCTGCAAGACAAGAATAGCAAGCCTCAACAGGTTATATGGATTAAAGCCGCCACCTTCTTTCCCGCGTCGACGAGACGGTTAAACTCTGGGATAGCATCGTGGGAGGGTAAGGTATTTATTTGCAGCTTAGCCTGTTCGACATAGCTCTTCGCTTCATCGGACAGCCTGGCTCTCCCGTTGGTACCCGTCCCGACGACTATCTCCTCGGCACCGGCACTGGTTAATTCCTCGACCTCTTCCCTCTTGATGTTATGGCTGCCGAAGATCCAGAAGCCTCCCTTTCTCCGTTTCAGCGTTCCATCGGGGAATAAGAGGAGGTCGCGCCGGTATTTCCTTCCCCCAATTGTTATCGCGCCAAAGCTGAGGTTATCCACCTTGACCAAAATATCACCTCCCCCGTCTTTCTGATATAATACCCGTGTAGTAAAGCCAGGCTCAAATAATAGTTTATCTTCCGTCCCAAGTCAAAAGCCCTTTACGGCGGTGGTGAGATGCCGACCCAGAAACAGCTACTTCTCCTCTTCGACGGTCACGCCCTGGTTCACCGCGCCTTCCACGCCCTGCCCGCTCTTGCGGTGACCAGGACGGGAGAGCCCACCGGTGCGGTCTACGGCTTCGCCTCCATGCTGCTCAAGGTGGTCTCGGAGCTCAAGCCAACCCACTGGGCGGTCGCCTTCGACAGCCCAGCCCCTACCTTCAGGCACAAGCAGTTCGAGGCATACAAGGCGCACCGACCCCCGGCTCCCGAAGACCTCAAGCGCCAGTTCACACGCGTGCGTGAGCTGGTGGATGCGTTCAACCTCCCCGCCTTCGAGGTGGATGGCTTCGAGGCGGATGACATCATCGGTACCATAGCCCGGCAGGCAAGCGAGCAAGGTGTCGACACCATCATCGTCACCGGAGATACCGATACCTTCCAGCTTGTCTCACCGCAAGTACGCGTACTCACACCGCGCCCGGGGAAAACATTCAGCGACACCATAATGTACGACGAGGAAACGATTGAGCAGCGCTACGGTCTGGTGCCTCAGCAGCTTGCCGACCTCAGGGGTCTTAAGGGCGACCCCTCGGACAACATCCCCGGCGTCCCCGGCGTCGGAGAGAAGACCGCGACAAAGCTGCTCCAGCAGTTCGAAAGCATCGATGAAATCTACGAGCACATCGAAGAGGTTGCTCCCGAGAAGACACAGAAGGTGCTGAAGGAGAACGAAAACGAGGCCAGGCAGAGCAAGGAACTCGCCACCATCGTCATGGATGTGCCTGTAACTTTGGACCTCGATGCCTGCCGCGTCAGCGACTACGAGCGTGACAAGGTAACCGGTCTTTTCCGCGAGCTTGAGTTCTCCAGCCTTCTTCCCAAGCTGCCCGAGTCTATAGCCGAGGATGCAAAATCCGGCCAGATCGAGACACATGCGGCTAAGGAAGCCACCGATTACCGGGTGGTCGACACAACTGACGGTCTTGACGAGGTCATCAACACGCTGTCACAGACCGATTCATTCGCCTTCGACACCGAGACCACGGGACTCGACCCCAGGCAGGCTTCTCTGGTCGGCTTCTCCCTGTCCACAGCGCCGGGAAAGGCGTGGTACCTGCCCGTCGGGCATTCGTCAGGAGACCAGCTTCCCTTGGAGCAGGTCGTATCCAGGCTGAAGCCGCTTCTGGAAAACCGCAAGGTGTTCAAGATAGCTCACAACGGCAAATACGATATGACCGTTCTCCTCAAGTACGGGGTGAACGTGCAAAACCTCGGCTTCGATACCATGATCGCAGCCTACCTGCTTGGAGAGAAATCGCTCGGTCTGAAGTCCCTGTCGTTCTCCAAGCTGGGTATCGAGATGACGCCCATCAGCGAACTCATCGGAACCGGAGCCAAACAGGTCTCAATGGCCTGGGTGAACATCCCCCGGGTAGCCGAGTATGCCTGTGCCGATGCCGATATGTCCAACAGGCTGAGCAGGCTGCTGGAGGCGGAGCTTAAAGAGCAGGAGCTGTGGCAGTTGTTCACCGATGTCGAGATGCCCCTGCTGCCGGTTATACTGCGGATGGAGATTAACGGCGTAGCCCTCGACACGTCAATGCTCCGCGACATGTCGTGGAAAATGGGCGAGAAGCTGGCAAAGGTCGAGGAGGACATATACAAGAGTGTTGGTAAGAGGTTCAATATAAACTCGACCCAGCAGCTGGGTGCCGTACTTTTCGAGCAACTTCAGCTTCCCGGCATGAAGAAGACGAAAGGCGGCTACTCCACAAGCGCCCAAGTGCTGGAGGAGTTGAACAGGATGGAGGGTGCGCACCCTGTTATAGGGCTCTTGCTTGAGTACCGCCAGTTATCGAAATTGAAATCGACCTATCTGGATGCCCTTCCCAATCTGATCGACCCGCAGACGGGCAGGATACATACAACTTTCAACCAGACAGGCACCACCACCGGCAGGCTCTCCTCGAGCGACCCCAACCTGCAGAACATCCCGGTGCGCACCGAGGAGGGACGGCGGGTGAGGAAGGCTTTCGTCGCCGGGAAGGAATCAGCGCTGCTCCTCTCTGCCGACTACTCACAGATCGACCTGCGCGCACTGGCGCATCTCTCCCAGGACCCTATACTCCTCGACGCCTTCGCTCACGATGAGGACATCCACGCCACCACCGCGGCGCAGGTATTCGGGGTCCCGCTCGACGACGTCACCCCCGACATGAGGCGGCTGGCGAAGACGGTTAATTTCGGCGTCATCTACGGGATGAGCGAGTACGGGCTGGAGCAGGCCACGGAGCTGTCGCGGCAGGAGGCGGGGCAGTTCATCAAGGCATACTTCGAGAAATACAGCAAGGTCAGGGAGTACCTCGACGCCACCAAGAGGGAAGCGGCGGGAAAAGGGTACGTGCAGACGGTCCTGGGCAGGCGCCGCTACATCCCCGAGATTAACTCCTCCAACGCCCAGGTGAGGATGGCGGCGGAGCGTATGGCGATAAATATGCCCGTACAGGGCACCTCGGCCGATATCATCAAGGTCGCGATGATTGAGATTCAACGCGAGATGGATAAAAAGGGGCTGGAGTCGAAGATGGTGCTCCAGGTGCATGACGAGCTCCTCTTCGAGCTGCCCCGTGAGGAAGAGAAGGAGCTGAAGGGGCTGGTGCAGGAGATAATGCCCAATGCGATGAAGCTCAGCGTCCCACTGAAGATAGACGTCAGGACAGGCAAGAACTGGGACGAGCTTAAGTAGTCAGGAAAATTTAACGAAATGCCCGAGTTGCCTGAAGTCGAGACCATCAAGAACGACCTTCGCCCCATGGTGGAAGGTCGTCGTTTTACCGGCGTTACCTTCTTCTGGCCAAGGATGGTGCTCCAGCCCTCTGCCGAGGAGCTTTGCCGGCAGCTTCCCGCCAAACGCATCGATGAGATAGCAAGAAGGGGCAAGCACCTCATCTTCCGCCTCAAGGGCGGCGAGTCGCTGGTGCTGCACATGAGGATGACCGGCTCGCTGCTGCTCAGGGACAGGAACGCCGCATCCCCGGAGACAGACCGCTACGCAACGGCGATTTTCGAGCTGGACAACGGCACCGAGCTCGTTTTCAGCGACCGGCGCAAGCTGGGCACCGCGTCGCTGGTGAAGGATGAATGCGAACTGGAGTGCAAGCTCGGCCCCGAGCCACTCGACCCCCGCTTCACATCCGAGGTCTTCAAAGAGAGGCTAAGCAGGCGAAAAGCCCCCATCAAAGCAGCGCTCTGCGAGCAGAAGCTCATCGCCGGCATCGGCAACATGTACGCCGACGAAGCGCTGTTCGCTGCCGGTATCCATCCCCTCAGGCCGGCTAACAGCCTCACCCTCGCGGAGATAAAAAAGCTGCATGAAGCCATGCGCAAAGTGCTCGTTCAGGCCATTGGCAACGCCGGGGCTACATTCAGCGATTACCGCCGTCCCGGCGGCGAAGAAGGAAGCCAGCAGGACGCCTTCTCTGTAGCACACAGGGGCGGGCAGGCCTGCAAGGTCTGCTCCGCCCCTATCGAACGCATTCCTGTCCGCAACCGGGGCACCTATTTCTGCCCCCGTTGTCAGAACTCAGCTACTTGTTCTTGAAAACGGGTTTCCTCTTCTCCCGGAAGGCTGCCCCCGCCTCAGCGCTGTCCTCCATGCCCCTGAGGTTCTGCTCCAGCGCCTGGCCGAATATCCGGGCCAGCTTGGGCTCCATGAAGGCACCGCGCTTGATTATCTCCTTGAAGTTCCACACCGCGCGTGGCGCCAGGTACAACATACGGTCTGCCCACTCCATAGCCTCATCCATAAGCTTCTCCGCAGGCACGACCCTGTTGTAGAACCCTATCTCATAGGCACGCTGGGCGCTGACCCGCTGGTCGCCCCAGAGAACGAGCTCCATACAGTGACCTATGTGCATATGCAGGGTGAGGTCGCGCACCCAGCTCGCCGGCATATTCCTCATGGCCTCGGCTACACCGAACTCGGCGTGCTCGGCAGCGATGCGGATATCGCAGTCATGCGCAATCAAGGCGCCGCCGGCGATGCAATGCCCGTTGATGGCGGCAATAACCGGCTTCCAGACGTCCTCCGGCCCGAAGGCGGGAATCCGGAAGGGGCCCGGCCGCTCCTTTTTCGGCGGCGTCAGCAGGTCGGCTCCGGCGCAGAACGCCTTGTCCCCGGCGCCGGTTACGATGGCCACGCGGGAATTCTCATCATTCTGGTATTCCTTCCAGGTATCCTCAAGGTCATACATCATATCCAGCGTAAGAGCGTTCCTCTTGTCAGGTCGGTTGAGGGTAACAATCCATATCTTTCCGTCTTCCTTCTTCTCGACAATCAGTTCCTGTTCCTCGGTTGTCATACGCTTTCTTCCTCCTCAGTCTGATTTATATTTTCTACAGTCTATGCAGTGGGGTTCGAACCCACACTAAACACCAATTATAAGCAGGCGGGGCTAATGGCGTCAAATCCAGGTCGGGGTTGAGACGGGGGTATGAGTGACCCTCTGGGTCGTCCCGGGGGGAACAAGTCGATTGCTTCGCTTGGCTCTCAATGATGATATCAGCCTACCCCGGCGGGCCAGCGCCGCTCACAGCCATGTGGTACAGGTAGAGCATATTGCAGTTTATCTCAATGCTCTCCTGGCCACCGGAGGAGGGGATATCCGCCTTGAAAGGCTTCATCAGCCTGTCATTGAAAGCTGCCTGCGGGAACGTCTCCTGGAGCTTTGACACGAAGGTGTTGAAGTTCGCCAGCGTGGAGAGAGCCATATCCGCGCCGAGAAACGAGTAGTCGACCTGATGCTGTATGACCTCAATGCAGCGCTCAGACGATTTCCGGTTGTAGACCCTGGCGAAGAGCTCGGTTTCAATTGACTCCTCACCGGTTTTCTCCCTGACCGAGCGCATGATGGGGATACCGCCTGTCAGCAGGGTTGCACGCCAATTCACCTTCATCTTCATATCCGTCGACTCTGCCTCCGTTTGCGTCTCCGTCTTCCCCTTCACAATCAGGAAGGCATCCCCCGACCCCACTCGTTCCACCTGTCCACCCCTGTCCCGGAATACAACCTCTCCCTCCGCGAACTCCATGGTCCTTGCCATAAACCGCTGTGAATGCCTGCGAAGCTCTGAATCACGGCAGATGAATGCGACTAGGCCCAGCTCTCCCAGGCTCCGGGCCAGGGATTCAGCCATCGGCATGTCGTGGCAGTGGGCAATGAGCCTCGGCATCTCCCCGACCATGAGCAGGCGCGTGTCGTAGGGTTCCTTGTGGACAACCTCCGCCACCTTCTTCACCTGTTCTGTATCAACCGTATCCGGTGGATATAGAGCAACATGTAGAACCTCACCCTCAACCATCACCGCTCCTCCTGGTACTGACCATGCTAGAACCGCTGCTCACCTTCTGTCAATACCCCTGATGCCAGCATACCATTTGGTCATGGTTGGTATGATTCTTAAAGTATCGTGTTCTAAAACCGTTCGTGGTGAGCTTGTCGAACCATGAACGCCCTTCGACAGGCTCAGGGCGAACGGAAAATAATTGCCTAAACTCAACTACATATATATCAACTAAAACCGAACGGTACCGATGCCAGCATAGCTTCGGTAAATTGAACAAGATTGAACCAGGTGCTACAATAGGCTCGCTGTCATGTCAAACAGGATCGATTACTCTAAGCTAGACCAGCCGCATATTCTCATGTTCGTCTTCTACCCCAGGCAGGACTGGACGCCCCCACCGCCCGGCGCCACCGACCACTCGGTACCCATCGAAGAAGGCGTATCCATATCCTGCCGTTTCTACCACGCAAGCGAAAGCGCACCCTCCATCCTCTACTTCCACGGCAACGGCGAGGTGGTCTACGACTACGACGATATCGCCACCCTTTATAACGGGATAGGCGCTAATCTCTTCGTGGCTGACTACCGCGGCTACGGTCAGAGCACGGGCACGCCGTCCTTCGCCAGTACGGTTGCCGATGCTCATGTTATTTTCAAGTACTTTCGCGATACCCTTCGCGACAGCGGCTACAATGGTCCCCTGTTCATCATGGGCCGGTCTCTGGGCAGCCTGTCCGCTCTGGAGCTGGCATCGACCTATCAACAGGAATTGAAGGGACTGATTATAGAGAGCGGCTTCGCCAGCGCGGGGCGTCTACTGGGCTTCCTGATACCCGTCTTCCAGTCGCCCCTGGTGGAGGAGTTCGAGAAGCTGACTATGGATAACATTCGCTCCATCACCCTACCCGCCCTGATAATACACGGGGAGTACGATGAAGTAATCCCCTATGAGCAAGCTCTGGTGCTTCACGAGAACATCGGCTCGAAAGACAAGAAGCTGCTCACCATCCCCGGTGCCGGCCACAACACCATTCTTATGGTAGGCTTGAAGCAGTACTTCTCCGCCATCGAAGAGTTCATCTCCGGCTGAAGCTTCTTTACGCATCGATATACCTTTGCCAAGCTCCCTCTCCCTTGAGGGGAGAGGGTTGGGGTGAGGGTGAAGTCATTCCCCCTCCCTCTAACTCCCTCCCACCAGGGGAGGGAGAACCCAATTTCCATCATTGCGAGGCAATCCCCCCGTCAATATCCACCACCCCTTGAGATTGCCGAGCCTCCCGCCAATCACGCGGGCGATGATTGCGGGTAACTAGGCTGGGTGTTATAATTTTCGGGCGACGAAAGGAGGCCAAATGGCAGGGATTACATCCTACGGTGCTTACATCCCGCTACAGAGGATAAGCCGCAAGACCATCTCCGCCGCTACGGGATGGTCCACTTCGGCAGCTTCCGCACCCGGAGAGAAGGCTGTAGCCAACTACGACGAGGACAGCCTCACCATGGCAGTAGCTGCCGCTACAGATTGCCTGAACGGGCTCGAACGGGACAAGGTGGACGGCATCTACCTCGCCACCACAACCCCACCCTACCGTGAGCGGCAGAATGCAGGGATAATCGCCACCGCGCTCGACCTGCAGCCCGCTATTCGAACCTGTGACTTCAGCGATTCCATAAAAGCAGGCACAGGCGCACTGCTCTCCGCCTGCGACGCCATAGAAGCGGGAACAGGCGAGAACATCATGGTCTGCGCCTCCGACTGCCGCCCGGGGAAAGCCGGCAGCTTTCAGGAGGTGATGTTCGGGGAGGGCGCTGCCGCCCTCATGATAGGGAATAAGGACGTTATCGCCGACCTCAAGGGCTCATACTCCCTTTCCTATGATTTTATGGACCAGTGGCGAGCCGACGGCGACAAGTACAACCGCATCTGGGAGGACAGGTGGATTCGCGACGAAGCTTATACCAAGTTCATCCCCGAGGCTATCGCCGGACTGTTAAAGAAATACTCACTGGAGACCAAGGACTTCGCTAAAATCATCTTTCCCTGCGTTTACCTCAGGGAGCACGGTGCGATCGCGAAGCGGCTGCAACTCGAACCCGAGCAGGTTCAGCAGGAGATTCTCACCACCATAGGCGATACCGGCACCGCTCACTCCCTGATGATGCTGGTCGCTGCACTCGAAGAAGCCAAGCCGGGGGACAGGATACTCGTCGCCAGCTACGGCAATGGCAGCGATGCCATGTTCTTCGAGGTAACCGATAAAATAAAGAAGATTAAGGGCAGAAGGGGGATTAAAAAGCATCTGGAATCCAGGAAAGAGCTGACCAGCTACGAGAGATACTCTTCATTCCGCGATGTAATCCCCCTGGAGATGGGGTTCCGTGGAGAGGTCGGCCCGTCCATGGTATCGGTGATGTGGCGGGAGCGAAAGACCATCCTCGGCCTTGTCGGGACGAAGTGCAAACGCTGCGGCACACCGCAGTACCCCTACCAGCGGGTATGCGTGAATCCCGCCTGTGGCGCCATCGACGAGATGGAAGAGTACCGCTTCTCCGACAAGAAGGGAAGGCTGTTCAGCTACACGAGCGACAGCCTCGCATTCAGCGCCAGTCCGCCGGAGATGTACGGTATCATAAGCTTCGAAGAAGGCGGGAGGTTCGCCTTCAACCTCACCGATTGTGACATGGAATCGCTCAGCGTCGATATGCCGGTGGAGATGAGCTTCAGGAAAAAGTACGCCGACCAGGTGCGCGGCATTCACGGTTACTTCTGGAAAGCGATGCCGCCGAGGGCGTGATTCAGCCTCAGATTAGGGAGAGACTCAGATTCAGGCATAGAAGGAGGCGAAAGTGCCAGAGGGAATAAAGGACAAGGTAGCCATCATCGGAATGGGATGCACCCGGTTCGGGGAGCTCTGGAACCAGAGCCCCGAGGACCTGATGATAGATGCTTTCAAGGAAGCCATTGAGGATGCGGGGATAGAGAAGAAGGATATACAGGCAGCCTGGCAGGGAGGCCCCGAGTTTACCTCGGTCAACATCGGGGACAGCGCCCTGCCTTTATCTCAAGCACTGAAGCTGCCGTTCATACCCGTGACAAAGGTCGAGAACATGTGCGCCAGCGGCTCGGAGGCGATAAGGGGCGCATGCTACGCCATAGCATCGGGAGCATGCGATATCGCCATGGCGCTCGGCATTGAGAAGCTCAAGGACACCGGCTACGGCGGTCTTCCCGAGTTCTCCCACTGGGCGGTTATCGGCACCAAGCACAGGATTATCGCCGCCAATCAGACCGCGCCGGGGATGTACGCCATGCTCGCTACGAGGTACTTCAACCGCTACGGCATCGGCCCCGAGGAGGGCAAGAGGATGCTGGCCACGGTCTCCGCCAAGAGCCACCACAACGGCGCCCTCAACCCCAAGGCCCACCTCCGCCGCGAGGTTACGGTCGAACAGATAATGAACGCCCCCATCGTCGCCTGGCCCCTAGGACTGTTCGACTGCTGCGGTGTAAGCGACGGGGCGGCAGCGGCTATCCTCTGCCGCGCCGACATGGCGAAGGACTTCAGGCCCGACCCCGTATACGTCAAAGCTTTGCAAATCGCCGCGACCTCGGGCGAGGAGGAGATGTTCAACGACTTTGACTACACGCACGTTGAGTGCACCACCCGCGCCGGTGCAAGGGCATACGAAGAGGCAGGTATAAAGAACCCGCGCGATGAGATAAGCATGGCCGAGGTTCACGACTGCTTCTCCATCACCGAGGCGGTGACCATGGAGGACCTGCAGTTCAGCCCGAGGGGCAAGGTGAAGGACGATATCATGGGCGGCCGATTCAACCTGGACGGAGCGCAGCCGATTCAACCGGACGGGGGATTGAAGTGCTTCGGGCATCCTGTCGGCGCCTCCGGGATACGGATGGTCTACGAGATGTACCTTCAGCTCCAGGGCAGGGCCGATAAGCGGCAGATAAAGGACCCCAAATACGGCCTCACCCACAACCTGGGCGGCATCCCTTACCGGGCTATAGTCAGCGTCATCATCGTCGGGCTTTGACAGGCGAAGGAGCGGACCTTTGACAGGTCACACGTCGAGGGAGGAAATCCTGAAGCGGGTGCAGAAAAGGGGTGGGGAGTATCTGGAGTCCGTCAGCGGCAACTGCGCCCAGAGCCCTATCTATGCGCTTCAGGAAGATTTCCCGGCAGTTCGCGCCATACCGCAGCACGCACTCACCGCCATGTCCGGCATTGCCCTGAGGGGCGAAACCTGCGGTGCCGTAACAGGTGCCTTACTGGCACTGGGCATATTGACGGGAAGCGAGGGGGCGGCGTTTCTGGACAACCTCCCCGGCTCGATGGAGCGAGCCACGAAATTCTGCGATGCCTTCGAGAAGGAGTTCGGCAGCCTGGTATGCAGGCATATCCATAAGAAAATATTCGGCAGGACCTACGACCTCTCGGACCCGGCACAACAGATGGAATTCGTCGAAATCGGGGGCATAGCCAAATGCCGCGCCCCTGTCGAGACTGCATCCCGTATCGTTGCTGAGATACTGCTCGAAGAGGAAGCGTGAGGCTCGACCGGAGACCCGCTTCGCCCTGAGTACCGAAGTACCGCAGGCATCCTCCCCCCAACTTCAAGCTGAACCCTCATTTAGTAGTTACGCTCTGCACGGACGTCCCTGAAACCTGTATCCCGAGTTTAACTCTGCATCACCAAACACCATCCTATCATGTAATGTTGTTATCGTTGTGTGATATCATATCACCAATCGCACGGTAACCTCTCAATATCCACGAGGCCGCTACAATATGACAGGCAGGTTGAGCCAACTGGCAGCGAGCGCCAGGGATATCCTGCGAGCGGAGGGTTTCGTAACGCTGCTCCAGCGTGGCTTTCAGTACGCCCTGCTGCAGGTTCCTTTCTTCCGATACGGCAGCTACTATCTCTATGAAATCCAAACCAGTGAATTAAACGAGGCCGACTTCCTGCCCCGTATACAGAATTTCACGTTCAGGACAATCTGCAGCAATGCCGAAGCCGATGAATTGGCAGCGGCTACCGGTTACTATTTCCGCCAGCGTTTTGGCAAAGCCAGGGAGAGGCTGGACAGGGGAGCAATAGCCACCTGCATTTTCGTTAACGGCGAAATCGCCCATATCGCGTGGGTAGCACTGAACGAAGAGGCCAAGGAAGCCATCAGCCCTCTCCGGCAAAGGGTGAACTTCTCGAGGGGCGAAGCATACACAGGCAGAGGTATGACGATGACAAAGTACCGGGGAAAAGGGCTCCTGGTATACGGCTCGTTTAAAAGGCTGCAGCTTGTCAGGGACAAGGGTGTATCCGTATTGCGCTATAACGTAGATAGCTCGAATACTGTGGCGCAAAAAGGGCTCTCCGTGTTCAATCCCCTGCTCTATGCCAGAGCAAAATATATAAGAATTTTGCGGTGGAAGTACTGGAGAGAAACCCCATTCACTCCGTCCAGCGATTGCCTCGGAGAAAATGCCCGGCGCTGAGAGGCGCGAATTGCATTTTCCTGCAATAGATACTTGAGTCGGAAGCTATCCCTGAGTCCGGTGCCGGGTAGTTATTATTCCTTTCCTTTGAAGATGGAAAAGGTCCCCAGGGCCTTGGCGACCAGCTGACCCCTCTGCTTTATCTCCGATTCCAGCACGGCAATGCTCCTGCTCCTGTGAATCACCCTGGAATCGCAGGTAAGGGTTCCTGATTTAACCCCCTTGAAATAAGCGATCTTGGTCTCCACGGTTCGCACCCTCTCGCCCTCTTCCAGGCACGAGAAGAGCGCCCCGCCCATACCGCAATCAGCCAGCGTGAAGGTGGCTCCGCCGTGCACAATCCTGGTGGAATTCAACAGCTTCTCGGTGACTTTCAGGACAGCCCTGCTTTGTCCATCCCCGACTTTTGTAAAGGTCACACCCACCATTTCAAGGAAGGGGCTGAATCCTTTCGGTTTTAACGGAAACTGTACTGGCATAGTACCAACCTCCGAAACAGCACTGTGAATAGAGCTCGCTCTGCGTGTACACAGTAGTATACCTTTCGCCGTAGACCGACTCAAGTATGTATCCTGTGGTATACCGTTCGGTCATTGTTAGTATGATTCTCAAAGTACCGTGTTCTAAAAACGTTCGTGGTGAGCTTGTCGAACCATGAACGCCCTTCGACAGGCTCAGGGCGAACGGAAAATAATTGCCTAAATTCAACTATATACACCAACTAAAACCAAACGGTACCTCCTCTGGCCCTCCCATGGCGTGCACATCCGTATCCGGCGGGAAGCTGAGGGGGATTGTGAGCGAGTGGCCGCGCTGTTATAATAATGACCGAAAGTCGCGAAAAGGAGGCTCAATGGCAGGGATTGCATCGTATGGCGCTTATATACCCCTTTACAGGCTAAGCCGCCCCGATATCAAGAATGCATGGGACAGTATGCTGCCCATTCCCGGTGAGAAGGCCGTTGCCAGCTACGACGAAGACAGCATAACAATGGCCGTCGCAGCCGGCAGAGACTGCCTGACCGGTATCGACCCCCAGAAAGTCGACCGTCTGTACTTCGCTTCGACCACCTCGCCTTACAAGGAGAAGCAGGCGGCATCAATAGTAGCGGGCGCGCTGGGTCTGAGCAGGGAGACGATGACCATGGACTTCGCCGGCTCCCTGAGGTCAGGGACCAATGCCCTGAGGGCAGCCCTCGACGCCGTTGAGGCGGGGTCGGCAAGCTGTGTGCTGGTTGCCTGTGGGGAAACCAGGATGGGTGCCCCCAACGGGGACAAGGAGATGTCATTCGGCGATGGGGCAGCCGCCCTATTGGTGTCGAAATCCGACGTCGCGGTTGAGGCTGTCGGCAGCTATCACGCATTCCAGGAGTTCCACGATATGTGGCGCTCCGACAAGGATACTTTCGTCCGCTTCTGGGAGGAGCGGTTCGTCCGGGAGGCCGGCTACCTTCGTATCGTTCCCGCATCGGTTGCCGCCGGCTTGCAGAAATACAACATGGCTCCAGGCGATATCACGAAGGCCGCGATCTACGCGCCCGACCCCAGGCTGCTCGGCATGGCAGGTGGAAAGATGGGGTTTGACCCCATGGCCCAATTCCAGGATCCGCTGTACATGACGGTGGGCAATACGGGGTCCGCCCTTCCCCTGATGATGCTGGTAGCATCGCTGGAGGACGCCAAGGCCGGGGACAACCTCATGTGTGTCGGCTACGGCGATGGCTGCGACGTGTTTATTCTCAAGGTGACCGAGGGCATCGAGAAAATCAAAGACAGGAGAGGCATAAAGCGTCACCTGGAATCGAAGAAGATGATACCGAACTACCTGAAGTACGTGCAGTGGCGCGGCCTGATGGAAACCGAGCCGCCCCCACGACCCCCGATCAATCACATATCCGTGCCGGCGCTGTGGAGGGATATGGACTGGGGGCTTTCTCTGCACGGGGTCAGATGCAAGAGCTGTGGAACGCCCCAGTACCCGCCGCAGCGTGTGTGTGTCATCTGCCAGGCTCAGGATAATTTCGAGCCCTACGACTTCACCAGAAAGAAAGCCAAGATTAATACCTTCTCCCATGACAACCTGGCGGCCAGCATCGACCCGCCGACTACCATCGCAGCGGTCGATTTCGAAGAAGGCGGAAGGATTATATTCAATATGGTGGACCGTGACCCCGACGATGTAAAGACCGGCATGGAGGTGGAGGTGTCCTTCAGAAAGGTCCACTTCTTCGAGGGCATCCACAACTACTGGTGGAAGTGTACGCCGATACGGTGTTAGATGCCGTTCGTGGTGAGCTTGTCGAACCATGAACGGCCCTTCATAAGGCTCCCTTCGACAGGCTCAGGGCGAACGGTGCAAATTTATCCGGAAGAAACAAGTTAAGGAGGCTACATGGGAAGCGTCAAAGGCATTAGAGATAAAGTTGCCATCATAGGCATGGGATGCACGAAGTTCGGCGAGCGCTGGGATGCGAGCAAGAACGACCTGATATTCGAAGCGACTAAAGAGGCTGTCGAAGACGCAAAGATAGAGCCCAAAGATATCGAGGCGGCCTGGGGCGGCACCTGGGTATCGGGCTTTGACGGACGCTGCCTCGCCGACCCTCTGAAGCTTCAGTATATACCGGTGACCAGGGTGGAGAACGCCTGCGCCTCGGGTTCGGATGCTTTCAGAAACGCCTGCTACGCTGTAGCAGCCGGAGCCTACGATATATGCCTTGCCGTCGGCTTCGAGAAGCTGAAGGATTCGGGATACAGCGGGCTTCCCGACCAGCAGAGCCTGCCCAGCAACAGGTACCCTGACCGAACAGCGCCCGGGATGTTTGCTTTGATGGCTACCACATACTTCTCCGTATATGGCTTGAGCCCCGAGGAAGGTAAAAGGATGATAGGGACGGTCTCGGTGAAGAGCCATCACAACGGCACTTTGAACCCCAAGGCTCACCTGCGCAGGGAGGTAACCATAGAGCAAGTGATGAACGCTCCAATAGTCGCCTGGCCCCTGGGCCTCTTCGATTGCTGCGGCGTGAGCGATGGAGCAGCAGCGGCTATCGTCGTCCCCGCCGACCGGGCAAAGGAGTTCAGGCCCGACCCTGTTTATGTCAAGGCGCTGCAGATTTCCGTGTGCCCCAGCGAGGGCGAACTGAGAGCCGATTACGACTTCACCCAGGTGAGGGCAACCGTTGAAGCAGGGAAGGCTGCCTATACCGAAGCCGGGATTACCAAGCCCCGCGAAGAGATAAGTATGGCCGAGCTTCACGACTGCTTCAGCATCACCGAGGCCGTTACGTGCGAGGACCTCGAGTTCAGCCCGAGGGGCAAGGTGAAGGCGGATATAGAGTCGGGTTTCTTCAACCTGGATGGAGGCCTGCCGGTGCAGCCCGATGGCGGCCTGAAATCATTCGGCCACCCCATCGGCGCCAGCGGTCTGCGGATGCTGTACGAGGTGTACCTTCAGTGTCAGGGGAGAGCTGCCGAGCGGCAGATAAAAAACCCGAAACTGGGCCTGACCCACAACCTGGGTGGCATTCCCGTAAGCAATACCGTCAGCGTGCTCATCATCGGCCTCTAGAATCAGAGCGGCTAAGGCATATAATAAAGAATCTGCCCAAGGGTTTCCTTGGGCAGATTCTTTTTACCTGCTCCAAAGTAACGCAGCGCAGATTTTGCGGGCACAAGTTGACAATGACGAGCGCTTCGTTTACGCTTATCGCATTCACTGAGATAAAGATGATGAGGATGGAACCAGAAAGCGATGGGGATATCGAGTCCACCCCTGAGAAGGATAGCCTACAGTTAAACGAAGAAGCCTCTGAAAGCAGTCTACAAAAGCCGTACGGCGAGCTTCTAGCCTTAAGCAGAGTCTCGGCCGCAGTCAGCGGTCTGTGGGACCTCGACGCCGTCCTTAATGTCGCTCTCGATACCGTTCTTGAGATTATGAACGGAGCTGTGGGAGGAATCCTGCTTATAGACGAACAAACCCAGACGCTCTCCTACCGGGTCTATCGTGGTCTGTCCGATAAATATGCCGAGGAGATGCACCTTGGCATAGGTGAAGGGATTGCGGGAAGGGTAGCTCAAACCGGCAAGTCCGTGCTTCTCGAAGACATCTCCGCAGACCCCCGCGCTGCCTGGCGCGACCTGATAAGCACAGAAGGCCTCAAGGCGTTCATCAGTGTCCCACTCCGTGCCAAAGACACGGTGCTGGGCGTACTAAACGTTGCCAGCCATTCGCCCCGCCATTTTACCAAAGACGATATGCATCTGCTGCACGCAATCGGCGACCAAGTAGGTGTTGCTATTGAGCAGGCGGAGCTCTATGACCAACTGAGAAAGGAACGGGAGAACTACCGATTTCTTGCCCGTTACATGTTGATTGCTCAGGAAATGGAGCGGGGCAGGGTTGCCCGCGAACTTCACGATGAAACCAGCCAGTCGCTGACCGGTCTTTCACTCACCATGCAGGCACTTCTGAACGTCGCTAACGCCTCTAACTTCGGCGATGCCGCGTTCAAAGAAAAGCTCGGTAAAGCCCATGATATCACCCTTCAGCTCGGCTCTGAGATAAGTAAAATAATGAAGTCGCTCCGGCCGACTGCTCTGGATAGCCTCGGGCTGGGTCCCGCAATCCGCCAATACGCCGAGAGTCGTCTTCAGCCAGCAGGCATCAATCTATCCTTGAACTACGAAGGTCTGGAGGAACGCTTACCTTCAGAAGTCGAATTCGCACTCTACCGCATCGCCCAGGGGTCAATCGCAAATATAGCCTGGCACTCAAAGGCTAAAAACGCAACAATAAATGTGAAGTGCGATTCGGACGAGTTCATAATGCAAATCGAGGACGACGGTATAGGGTTTGATGCATCAAGACCGATTGAGGTGGATGAAAGCGGCCGCGGGCGGGGACTGTTCAGTATGAAAGAAAGGGCGAACCTTCTCGGCGGCACGTGCGATATCCAGTCACAACCCGGGAAGGGCACCAAGATCACAGTGAAAGTGCCGGTGTTTTGGGGTAAAGAGCGTGCTGAAGATAAGGGTACTGATAGTAGATGACCACACCGTCGTTAGAGACGGCATCTGTACACTGCTTGCCCTCGCTGGAGATATAGAGGTAGCGGGCGAGGCAGCTGACGGAAGGGAAGCACTGGAAAAGACGGGCAAACTACTGCCAGATGTCGTACTTACGGATATGGCCATGCCTGTTATGAATGGTTTGGAAGCTATACGCCGTATACATAAGGAGTTCCCTGAGATAAAGATCCTGGTTCTTACCCAGTATGACGATAAAGAACACGTTTTCCCCGCTATCCAGGCCGGAGCCAATGGATTCGTCAGCAAAACGGCAGCCTCTTCCGAGCTTATGTCCGGCATCCGGGCGGTGTTTGCAGGGGAATCCTATCTGTCACCTTCCATAGCAAAGCTTTTTGTGGAAGACTACCAGCAACTGGCGCTCACGCAGGATAAGACCGATCCTTATGAACAGTTGACCGATAGAGAGCGAGACGTGCTGAAATTAATTGCCGAAGGATACAAGACGCGAGAGATAGCGGAGACATTATCCATAACCTCAAAAACGGTCGAGGGGCACAGAACCAGTCTCATGAAAAAGCTGGGTGTTCACAGTACAATAGAACTGGTTAAGTATGCCATACGGCGGGGAATCATAGGCATGTGAACCCACTCTCGCAGCAACGCAAACGGAGGGCGAACCCCGAGGTTCGCCCTCCGTTTATCGTTCGACGGTCGGGCTTTATCCCCTGTGATTCAAGGTAAAATCCTCCCATATTCAGGGGAAAGCCCCTATTCCCGCGATGAAAAAGGCGCCATATCATAAATACTACAATAGAAAAAAGCAGCTAGTGGGAGGTGGATCATGGGAGAAAAGCAAGAAGAGAAGAAAGAGATCCTGATTATCGATGACGAACCTGAGTTTGCTTCGACTTTGAAAGGCGCTCTGGAGAGCGACGTGTGTGAGGTCGTAACAGCCTCCACCAAGCAAGAAGCCCAGGAAATGATGAAGACGATTAACCCGGACCTGGTAATCCTGGGTACACTGAGTCCCCGTGGGGAAGCCTTCGCAATGCACCAGTGGCTGAGAGAGGATCCCAAGACCAAGGATTTACCCATCATCGTCATGGATGCACCACCGGAAAAGCAACTTGTCAAAGGGTGGAGGCGAGATGAAGCGGCGCTGATGGAGGCCGAGGACTATGTGGCCAAGCCAATAGAGCCAGGTGCGCTGGCCTCGAGGGCCCAGAGCATTCTGGATAAGGCTACTAAGCGCATAAGAGTGCTTATAGTGGATGACCACTCGGTAGTCAGGGATGGTATCAGGTCAGTGCTGGAATTGCAGAGTGACATCGAGGTTGTCGGTCAAGCTGAGAACGGGAAAGAGTCAGTGGACAAGGTGGGCGAGCTATCACCGGATATTGTGATAATGGACATAGTTATGCCGGAAATGAACGGGCTGGAGGCGACCAAGCAGATATATAAAAAATATCCGAAAACCAGAGTTGTGATGTTATCTCAGTATGACGATGAGGAGAACATACTTGCCGCCGAGAAGCTGGGAGCTTATGGATTCATCCCCAAGCGGGCTGCCAGCTCACAGCTGGTGAATGCTATAAGGGCTGTACATTACGTAGGAAAGCGTCTGGAAAGACCTACTCCAGCTTCTGGCTGAGCTTAATTCCCTATGTTGCGTTTCGGGCCATACAGCTAGCCCTATTCCCTGGGTTTAATAGAGGCTGCCATTGGAAGCAATCACTATTACGCTTAACGGCAGAGAGGTCAGCGGCCATACCGGCATGACCGTGCTGGAACTGGCACGGGAATCAGGCGTCGACATACCCACGCTCTGCCATGACCCCTGTCTGGCACCGATTGGCGCCTGTCGTATCTGTCTTGTTGAAGACGAACGCTCAGGCAGGCTTTCGGCGTCCTGCGTCACTCCTATAGAAGCGGGAATGGTGATCAACACGGAATCACCCAAGGTACAGGAACGCCGCACTACTATAATCAAGCTCATGCTGTCGAGCCATCCCGATAGCTGCCTGGTGTGCGACAAGGGAAATACCTGCGAACTGCGCAAGATCGCCTCGGATATCGGGATCGGGGTGATAGACATGCAGCGGATTCCCCAGCCAGCCACTATCGAAGAGGTCAACCCGTTCATTGAAAGGGATTTAAGCAAGTGCATTCTATGCGCCAAGTGCATACGGGCAGACCAGGAGATGGTCGTCGAGGGCGCTATCGACTATATCAACCGGGGATTTGCCTCAAAGCCAGCAACTCTCAATGACATGCCGCTGGAGAATTCGGAGTGTACCTTCTGTGGCACCTGTGTGGCAATTTGCCCCACGGGCGCACTCATGGAGAAGCAGCCGGTATACCGGGGCACAACCCCGACCAATGTGTCAACCATCTGTCCGTTCTGCGGCTGTGGATGCAGTATCAATCTCGGTGTCAGGGATAACCGGATAGTGCGTGCCAGACCGGGCAAAGAGAGTACCGTTAATCATGGCACACTCTGCGTCAGGGGAAGCTATGGCTACGATTTCGTGCACAGCCCGGAGAGACTGACAAGCCCCCTGATGAGGGTGAACGGCGATTTCGAGGCAGTGTCCTGGGAACAGGCTCTAGACCACATGTCCTCCGAACTAAATCGTATAAAGAAAGCTCACGGCTCCAACAGCCTGGCTGTCCTCGGCTCCTCCCGGTGCACGAACGAGGAGAACTACCTGTTGCAGAGGCTGGCCCGTTGTGTACTGGGCACCAACAATATCGACAACAGCAGCCGTCTGTACAGTGCAGCAAGCATCGCAGGCCTGGGGGCAGCTGTAGGCTTCGCCGGCAGCACCAACTGCCTCGATGCCCTCGAGCAGTCAGAGGTGATACTGGTTATCGGCGCTAACCTACCCGCCTCAGCCCCTATCGTGGGATATGCCGTCAAGCGAGCAGCCAGATATAAAGGTGCCAAGCTACTGCTGGTCGACCCTCAACAAACAAGGCTCGCATCATTTGCCCACCTCTGGCTGCGACCCAGGATAGGAACAGATGTGGCGCTGATAAATGGCATGGCGCGATTCATTATCAATGAGGGCCTGCTGGATGATGAGTTCGTAACCAGGAAAACGGATAACTTCGAGGCGCTGACCAAAGATTTAAAGAAATATACTCCTAAGTACGTAGAAAAGGTTACCGGCGTACCCGGCGAAGATGTTTGTCGCGCTGCCCGGCTTTTTGCTGAAGCAACCCTCGCTTCAATCGTCTATGGCAACGGAATCACCCAGCATGTAACAGGGACGGACAGCGTCATGGCACTTGCCAATCTGGCGATGCTGACCGGCAATATCGGTATCACGGGCGGCATCTTTGCGATGCAGAGGTACTGCAATGGACAGGGTGCATGTGATATGGGTACCACGCCCGATTTGCTACCCGGTTACCAGAGCGTGGATAATGACGCGGAAAGAAAGAGGTTCGCAGACCGCTGGGGCACCGACTTGCCCGTTAATCCCGGACTGACAGCCCTCGAGGTGATGGAACAGGCCAAAGATGGAAATGTCAAGGGCATATGCATTGTGGGAGAGAATCCGGTATTGAGCTTCCCCAGCCCTTCTCTCGTTAAGCAGGCGCTGGAATCCCTCGATTTCCTTGTAGTAAGCGATATGTTCCTCACCGAAACGGCGAAACTGGCAAACGTGGTTCTCCCTGCTGCCAGCTTCGCCGAAAAGGAAGGCACTTTTACCAATTTCGAAGGGAGGGTTCAGCAGCTACATAAGGTTATCGAACCGCTCGGCGACAGCCTGCCAGACTGGGAGATAATTAACCGGATGGCCAGCAGTATGGGTAACCCGATGCCGTATTCCTCCCTCCAGGAAGTTATGGACGAGATTCAGGAGATGGTTTCCCTTTATCAGATTACAGACTACAGAGATTCTCAGACAAAGGATATACATCGAGCGGAACTGGACAGAGACCCTTTGAAAAAGAGGCGCCTGTACAAAGGTCAATTTCCAAGCGGATTCGGTCGCTTCTCCCCGGTACACTATGAGCCGCCGGCGGAGATGCCCAAAGATGGGTATCCTCTCACCCTGCTCGTGGGGAGCATACTCTACCATTCAGGTACCGGCTCTAGAAGCTCCAGGTCCCCTAGGCTGAGAGCATTTTCGCCGGAGGCCTATGTGGAAATCGGAGAATCGGATGCCGGGCAGGTCGGAATCAGTGACGGTGAATCGGTTAAGGTCATCTCACCCATAGGTGAGGTAAACGCTGTAGCCAAAATCACCGATACGATGCCTGAGGGAATGCTATTCATGCCCCTTTCGTTCCCCTCAACCCCTGTCAACCAGCTATTCGGCATCACCCTCGACCCCCGGACTAAAACCCCGGCGCTAAAAGCATGTGCGGTGAAGCTAGAAAGGGCTGAGCCCCATGGATAAGACTCCAGAAACAGTCAAACCCGACATGACGCGGGTAGCTGAGATCATAGATAGCTACCGTGAGCAGAGTTGGCCCCTCATCCCTCTCCTTCAGGAGATTCAGGATGAGATCGGATACATTCCTCCCGAGGCTATCAATCCCATAGCCCGAGCGTTCGCGCTATTCCCGTCAGAGGTACAGGGGGTAATCACTTTCTATGAACAGCTCTATACCACGCCCCGAGGGAAAAGGGTTGTCAGGGTGTGTCGGGGCACAGCGTGCCACGTACGTGGTGGGAAGACTATATTAAAATTAGTGAAGCAGCATCTTGGCCTCGAAGAAGGCCAGACCAGCCCCGACTTAGAGTACACACTGGAGACCGTCGCCTGTATAGGCGTTTGTGCCCTGGCACCCAATATCGTTATCGGAAAGGATACCCATGGCAACATGAATCCTAAGAAGGTAGCTCAACTCTTCGAGGACAAAAAGGGCAGCGGATAGCATGCAAAGCCATCATACTGTCTTTGTTTGTCAGGGAACAGGCTGCTTTTCAGCGAGATCCGGTGAAGTTTACGATGCGCTCCAGGCTGAGGTGGCGCGGCAGGGTATGGCAGATGTTACAGTGGACTTCACCGGCTGTCACGGCTTTTGCGAGCAGGGCCCTAATGTGGTAATTGAGCCCGATGGTATCTTTTATACCCACGTCGAGGCTGAGGATGCCTCCGAGATTGTCAGTTCCCATCTTTGCGATGGTAAGCCGGTCGAGCGTCTCTTCTACCGCGACCCTGTAACCGGACAAGCCATACCCCTCTATTCAGATATAAAATTCTACAGTGGACAGCAGCGTATCGTCCTTCGAAATTGCGGACACATTAATCCCGAGAAAATCGATGACTATATCGCCCGCGGCGGTTACCAGGCAGTAGAGAGAGCTCTCCTTAAGATGACACCTGAAGAAGTCATCGAAGAGATCGCCAAGTCCGGCCTTCGAGGCAGGGGCGGCGCCGGATTTCCCGCAGCGCGCAAGTGGCAACTCTGCCGCAATGCCATTGGCGAGCAGAAATACGTAATCTGCAATGCCGACGAGGGCGACCCCGGAGCTTTCATGGATCGCTCCATCCTTGAGGCTGACCCCCATGCTGTCATTGAAGGGCTGTCCATCGCCGGATACGCTATAGGTGCTACCGAGGGCTATATCTATGTTCGTGCCGAATATCCATTAGCAGTGAAAAGATTTCGCATCGCTCTGGAACAAGCACAGGGAAGGGGATTCCTGGGAAAGAACATATTTGGTTCGGGCTTCGACTTTTCAGTACATGTCAAAGAGGGTTCTGGAGCCTTTGTCTGCGGCGAAGAGACAGCCTTAATAGCTTCCATAGAAAGCCGGCGGGGAATGCCCCGTCCCCGCCCTCCCTTCCCCGCTCAATCGGGTTTGAATGGAAAGCCTACCATTATTAACAATGTGAAGACGCTTGTCACAGTACCGGTTATCATCGACCGCGGAGCCGAATGGTTCGCCAGCATCGGTACCGAGAAAAGCAAGGGAACGGCAGTATTCGCCCTCACTGGCAAGATCGCCAATAGTGGATTAGTCGAAGTCCCTATGGGCACCTCCCTAGACTCCATTATTTTCGATATCGGAGGCGGCATTCCCCGGGGCAAGCAGTTTAAAGCGGTACAGACTGGCGGTCCCTCTGGTGGATGCATCCCGGTTCAGTTTCTCGATTTCCCTGTGGAGTACGATTCCCTCGCTCAACTCGGATCGATTATGGGCTCAGGCGGCATGGTGGTAATGGACGAGAGCACCTGCATGGTAGAGATAGCCAGGTATTTCCTTAGTTTTACTCAGACCGAGTCATGTGGGAAATGTGTCCCCTGCCGTCTGGGAACCAAGCAGATGCTGGAGATACTGACCAGGATAACCCAGGGCAAGGGGCGTGATGAGGACATCAATATACTGGAGAACATAGCCTACACCGTCAAGGAATGCTCGCTCTGCGGCCTGGGCCAGACCTGCCCCAATCCGGTGCTCACCACTATCAAGTACTTTCGCGATGAGTTCGAGGCTCACATTAAGGAGAAGAAATGCCCCGCTGCAGTCTGCGATGCCTTAATGATATCCCCCTGCCAGCATACGTGTCCCGTGGGGATCAACGTACCCAAGTACGTGGCACACATCGCCGCCGGTGAATACCTGGAGGCTGTCGAGACTATTAGGGAGCGAAATCCCTTCCCCGCCATCTGCGGCCGCATCTGCCATCATCCCTGCGAAGGGCGCTGTCGCCGAGGCGAGCTCGATGAACCGGTGGCCATCAGGGAGTTGAAACGCTTCGCCGCCGATTGGTACTTTGACCACGTTGACGAATTGCCGGCACCGGAACCCTTCCCCCAGACCAATGACCAGAGAGTGGCTGTCGTCGGAGCAGGGCCCACCGGCCTGAGCTGTGCCTATTTCCTTGCTCAGTCGGGCTATCCGGTGACGGTTTTCGAAGCCCTCCCCGTGGGAGGAGGCATGCTCTCGGTAGCCATACCCCAGTTCCGTCTGCCCAATGAGGTTATTCAGAATGAGATAGACCATATCGCCAAGCGCGGCGTCGAGATACGATACAACACGCCGATCAATGTGAATTTCACTGTAGAAGACCTCAAGAAAGATGGCTATGACGCGGTCTTCATCGCTGCCGGCGCTCAGCGAAGCCAGCGGATAGGCATCCCTGGCGAGCTGGAGGACGTAGAGAACTTCCACTACGGGCTGCGCTTCCTGCGTGATGTCAAGGTGGGCAAACAGGTAGCAGTCGGGAATAGGGTGGCCGTCATCGGGGGCGGAAACGTAGCGCTCGACGCTGCCCGCACCGCTCTCCGTCTCGGTGCCGACGAGGTAAATATCTACTACAGGCGGTCGCGAGGCGAGATGCCGGTAACCGAGGTAGAGTACGACGAGGCAGTTGCTGAGAACATCCAGTTCAACTTCCTTGTCAGTCCCACGAGGGTAGAGAGCAGTAACTGGAGAGCGACCGGCCTGCAGTGTATCCGCATGACGTTGGGCGAGCCAGATGCCAGCGGGAGGCGGCGCCCCGTTCCTATCCCCGGCTCCGAGTTCTTCGTCGAGGCCGATACTGTTATCGCCGCCGTGGGGCAGGCACCAGACCTTTCATTCCTGCCCAGCGATAGCGCCCTGGAGCGTACCAGGTGGGAGACGTTGGTCGTCGACAGCAACAGGCTATGCACAAATATCCCCGGTATCTTCGCCGGGGGAGACTTCGTCACCGGCCCGGGGATGGTCGTAGAAGCTATCGCTGCCGGGAGGAGAGCGGCTATCGCAATAGACAAGTACCTCAAGGAGGACACTTCACGTGTAGAAATGTACGACCTCAAGAAAAGGGGCAACGGAGAGATCCAGAGCCTGGAAGTCGAGGAAACATGGGAAGCCCAGCCAAGACTGGAGATGCCTAAGCTTCCTGTCCAGGAAAGGAAGCGCACCTTCGAAGAGATCGAGCAGGGCTTCTCCGAGGAGGTAGCGAGACAGGAAGCCAAGCGCTGCCTGAGATGCGACCTGGAGACCTAATGCAGGAGTACGGTTGTCAGCCGTCAGCCTTCAGTGGGGGTGAAGCATGAAATCTATAACCAGACAGAAGTCACTCGAGGAGGTCGAGCATCAACTTGAGGGTCTGGAAAGGGTATATATCATCGGCTGCGGTACATGCGCCACCATGACCAGGACCGGCGGCAGAGAAGAGGTCCTAGATATGAAGGAGCGCCTGCAGGAAATGGGGAAGATGGTTACCGGCTGGACGGTCATCCCCACCGCCTGCGATGATATGACAGAAGCATCCCTGAATGAAAACACCGGCTTCATTCAGAGTGCGGACTGCATTCTGGTGATGTCCTGCGCCCTGGGTGTACAGAAGGTCGGTTCTTATATCAGCAAGCCGGTCATCCCCGCTCTGGACACCCTCTTTATCGGTGTAGAGGACGGGCCGGGCTATTTCCACGAGGTATGTGACCAGTGCGGGCACTGCGTCCTGGGTTATACCGCGGGCATCTGCCCTATCACCGCATGCCACAAGGGATTGCTCAACGGGCCCTGTGGCGGCACCAATAACGGCAAATGCGAAGTCGATAAAGAGAAGGATTGCGCCTGGACGCTCATCTACCAGCGCCTCAACGAGCAGGGCAGGCTCGACTTGATGAGAAAGTACCAGCCTGTCAAGAATTCTCAGATTGTGCTCAGGCCGCGCGTGACCATTATTTCGTGAGGAGGAGGGATAGAATGGCACAGAGTTTCAAGGAAGCCCTCAACTCCGGCAAGTTCGTCGTGACCAGCGAGATCGGCCCGCCGAAAGGGACGAACATCGAGAATATGCGCCACCATATCGACATACTCAAGGATAAGGTGGACGCGATAAACGTCACCGATCACCAGAGCTCGGTGATGCGCTTTCCCTCAATCGGCGGCTGTCTTGAGATAAAGGAGCATGGTGGCGAACCCATACTTCAGATGACCTGCCGCGACCGCAATCAGCTCGCACTGCAAGCCGAACTCCTCCTGGCATATACAAGGGGCATACGGAACGTCCTCTGCCTTACCGGAGACGCCGTCCCGGTTGGAGACCACAAGGAGGCAAAAGGCGTCTTCGAGCTCGACTCGGTTCAACTGCTCAGAGCGATAAGGCAAATGGAATCGGGCAAAGACATGGGGGGTAACGACCTCGATGGCTCTGTCGAGTTCTGCGCTGGGGCTATAGTCACCCCCGAGGCAAACCCGATCGAACCCCAGCTGATCAAGTTCGAGAAGAAAATCGAGGCCGGGGCCGAGTTCATACAAACGCAGGCCATCTACGACCTGGACAACTTCGCCAAATTCATGGATTACGCCCGTCAATACCCCGTGAAGATCTTGGCGGGGATAGTCCTGCTGGTGTCGGCCAGGATGGCAAAATATATGAACGAGAACGTGCCCGGCATCTTCGTACCCCAGCACCTGATCGATGAAATGGCTGAGGCGCCCAAAGGAGAGGCGCTCAATAAAGGTATTGAGATCGCCGGCCGCATGATCGCCGAGCTCAAGAAATATTCCATCTGCGACGGTGTGCACATTATGGCCATCGGCAGGGAAGAGGTTGTTCCCGATATCCTGGCGGCTGCTGGAATAGACAACCACAACAAGTAAACGGGCATCCCCGCTCAACACACCCCTCATAGTTGAAGCGGATACTCCACCCCACTCCCTGAAGCGCAACCTCCATAAGCAACTCAGGTCTAAACCTCATATTCTTCCCGACAAATACGCGCATAATCTGGTGATTTGGCCAGCAGCGTTATGCTATACTTACTAGCTGGGCGCAATGAACGCTTCAAAGACCACGATGCTATAACGTGATTCGGAGGTAACCATGCCCAGGAAGCTAACGGCCGCAGAGGTGAGACGCGTTTGCAACCCGGATAATCTGGGACTCGAGAGCACGGAGAGCCTGGAGCCGGTATCGACCATAATCGGGCAGGACCGGGCACTCCATGCCCTTCAGTTTGGCCTGGGCGTACAGCATTCCGGTTTTAATATCTATGCCGCAGGTCTGCCCGGCACCGGGAAAATGACAGCCATCGTCGCCTTCCTGGAGCGCATAGCCCGGGACAAGGATGTGCCGCCGGACTGGTGCTATGTTCACAACTTTCAGGACTCCTACCGGCCCAAATCTCTAAAGCTGAAGGCCGGTACGGGAGCCCGGTTTCAAAAAGACATGAAAAAACTCGTGGATACGGTCCAGACAGATATCCGCAAGGCATTCGAAAGCGACGACTACGTCAAACGGCGAGACGCCATAGTCCACACCTTCAACGAAAGGAAGGAAAAGCTGTTCAACCAGCTGAACCAGATGGCCCATGAAAAGGGTTTCGCCATTCAGATGTCGCCCATGGGCATAATGATTATCCCCATCGTTGATGGAAAACCCCTCTCCGAGCAGGATATGCTGGCCCTCAGTCCGGAAAAAAAGGAGGAACTCAACAAGCGCCGTGAGGATATTCAAGATGAGCTTAAAGAGGCTATGACCCAGATAAAAGCCTGGGACAGGGAAACCTCAGAGCGAATCGAGAAGACGGACGAGGAGGTTGTCCAGTTTGTTCTGGAAGCGCCAATTGGAGACCTGATTAAAAAATACGGGGATAACCCCGACACCATTGAATACCTCAAAGCGGTACAGGAAAACGTTGTCGAAGATAAGGACTTTTTCCGCTCCCCACCGGAGCCCGAGTCGGGGAATCCCTTCGCCCAGCTGGCCGCAGCGCAGACCTTTAAAAAATATGAGGTGAACGTCCTCGTTGACAACTCGCATCTCAAAGGCGCCCCCGTAATCATAGAGATGAACCCCACGTTCAATAACCTCATAGGCCGGCTTGAGAAGGAAACGCACTTCGGCGCCATCAGCAGCGACTTCACCATGATTCGCTCCGGCTCTCTACATAAGGCCAACGGCGGCTATCTGGTTATCAGGGTGGAGGATATCCTGCAGAATATTATGTCATGGGAGAGCCTGAAACGCTCCCTCAGAGAGCAGAAAATTATTATCGAAGAGCTGGCGGAGCGGTTCGGCTTCTTCACTCTCAAGACTATCCAGCCGGAGCCAATACCCCTGAATATCAAGGTCATCCTCATCGGCGAGAACCTGTACTACTACCTGCTCTACAGGTACGACCGCGAGTTCCCCGAGTTGTTCAAGGTCAAGGCGCATTTCGACAGCCAGATGGACCTTAATGACGACACCTTGAGACTGTATAATGCCACGCTCTGTGCTGTTTGCGGCAAGGAGAATCTCCGTCATCTGGACAAGATGGCCGTGGCTAAAATCATCGATCACAGCTCCAGGCTGGCTGAAGATCAGCAGAAGCTCTCTACAAGATTCGCAGAAATAGCGGATATCATCAGGGAGGCTAACTACTGGGCGGGAACAGATAATAAGAAACTGATACTGAGTGAGCACATCTCAAAGGCTATTGAGGAGAAGGATTATCGCTCAAATCTGGTTCAGGAGCGCCTCAGGGAGATGATGGAGCGGGGGCTCCTCAAGATAGACACCGGGGGTGATGCCATAGGACAGGTAAACAGCTTGTCGATAGTCAATCTGGGCGACCTCAGTTTCGGCAGACCGAACCGTATAACAGCCAGCGTCGCCGCCGGCCGCGAGGGGCTGATAGACATCGAGCGCGAAGCCAAGCTGGGTGGTCCTATCCATACCAAGGGGGTCCTCATCCTCAGCGGTTTCTTAGCTGAACGCTATGCCAGCAGTATCCCCCTCTCCCTCGCCGCACGCATTGTCTTTGAGCAGAGCTACGAGGAGGTGGAAGGCGATAGTGCCTCCAGCACCGAGCTCTATGCGCTTCTCTCCGCTATCTCCGGCATTCCCATCAAGCAGGGCATCGCTGTGACTGGATCGATCAACCAGAAGGGCGAAGTGCAGGCGATCGGTGGCGTGAACCAGAAGATAGAGGGGTTCTATGAGCTGTGCAAGTCCAGAGGGCTGACCGGCGAGCAGGGGGTGATAGTCCCCGAGAGTAACGTCCAGAACCTGATGCTGAAGGAGGAGGTGGTGGAATCAATACGAGAAGGTAAATTTAATATGTACAGTGTGCATAATGTGGATGAGGGTATAGAGTTGCTGACAGGTATGAAGGCAGGAAAGCGATTGAAGGACGGCAGGTTCGAGGCGAAATCTATCAACAGGCGTGTTCAGGACCGACTGGAGCAGCTTGCCAAGGGGATGAAGGAGTTCATGAAGGAAGAAGAGAAGGCAGAAAAGAAGTCCCAGAAAAAGACGGGGAATAAGAACAAAGCATCCTAGCTCTTGTTTCAAAAGCAGGAAAAAGGGCTTTTGCCCTGAAAATACAGCAAATAGTAACGGGCGACTGATAGTCGCCCGTTTTTCGTTTCGCAACCTATATTGAAACTACCCAAAGCTCTACGTAGTCTTCACTCTTCCTTCCCAAGACCAGGGCGTCCAGCCGATTTCCTGTAAAACCCGTTCCCACTTCCTCTTGCGTCGCTGCCACACAAATAACCCGAGAAGCAACCCCAGAAGCGCGAGAGCGCCTAAACCGATGCCGGTCCAGGCACCGGGGCCCAACCCCGGCGGAGGGGCTTCCGTCGGCCCCGGAGTCGGCGTCGCTGTGGGTTGCGGCGTCGGCGTTTCGGTATATCCAGGTGTCGGGGTCGATGTCGGCGCAGGCGTCGGCGTTAGCGTAAGGGTGGGCGTCGCGGGCGCGGGCACCGGAGCGAGAATGGCAACAATGCTGGTGCTATCAATAGAAAAGGTAACGGTATTGGCATCGGTATCCACTACGCCAGTAATAAACAAATATTCACCGCTTTCATTATCCAAATGAGCAACGACCAGGCATACCTCGCTGCACCCCTCAGGGATATCGCCCTCTTCATAATTTACCGTTATATGCATCGGCTTGCCGAAAGTAGAGCCATCGGGCTGGAAGTCGAAAGCGGCAACCAGTAGATAGCCCTCGGGCAGTGATGTCAGCGATTCCACCCTAATGACGGTTAGACGTGTAAGCGGCTTGCCGTCTGGGCCCAGCACCTTCGTCCCCTGGGATAAGGATGCAAGCAGCACGCCATCCTCGGCGGTGGCATCTATAGACTCCATGAGCACTCCATCCGCAGTCATTGTCCCCTGGTCCATGTTGCCCAGCAGATTCACCACCAGTAGCAACGTCTGAGGCGGAGGTGCACCACCACCCCATCCTCCACCACCTGCGCTCTGTGTAACCCCAAACGGACTATTGGACAATCCCGACCAGTTGGGAACCTCATCAGCCGTCTTTATGGCGAAGTAGTAGGTTGTACCGGAGCTCAGCCCGGCAACCACGAAGTTCTCAGTCGAGCCTGCTGGCTGTGGCACGGGCTCACCTGCCACCTGCATCGCGGTATTCCATACAGCCTCGCTGGTTATCGGCGCATTGAAGTAGCGGATATCATACTGTGCCGCGTTCCCCGAAGTGCCGTCATCACCCGGCGCGACCCATGTCAGTGTTATGGAATTCACGGTGGCGCCTATTACCGACAGGTTGGTAACCGCTGCCGGCGCCGTTGTATCAGGCAGAGGTGTCCATGGCGGCGTTGGTGTCGGCGTCACCGTAGGCGTATCGGTAGGCGGAGGCGTCCCTGGCGGCGTGGGTGTTGCCGTCGGCGTGGCCGTCTCGGTCATTGCCGCTGTCGCCGTCGGTGTTGCCGTCGGCGTAGCTGTCGGCGGTGGCGTCCACGGCGGAGTCGGCGTTGATGTCTCGGTCACTGCCGCCGTTGCCGTCGGTGTCGCCGTGTGCGTAGTCGTCGGCGGTGGGGTCCACGGCGATGTTGGCGTCAATGTTGGCGTAGACGTCGGTTCAGTGGTAGGCGTGCCTGTCGGTGTCGTCGTCGGCGTAGACGTCGGTTCAGTGGTAGGCGTGCCTGTCGGTGTCGTCGTCG
>DUEY01000039.1 GCA_011174795.1 Dehalococcoidia bacterium | reverse complement strand
ATACCGGCGGCGTCCGAGCCGGCAGCGGACTCGGTGAAGCCGAATGAGTGCCTCCTCTCGCGGGTGATCAGGGGGGGGAACCATTCGTCCTGTACGTCCTGCGGCAGCGTTTGAAGCAGCGCGCTCGTTGCCTCCATACCGCCGACGGCTTCCACAGTGGGGTCTACCTTGTGCACTTCCTCATGTATTATGCCTATCTCCACGTGTCCGAGAGGGTACCCGCCGTATTTCTCGGGAACGTTTATTTTCGTCCACCCCAATTCGACTATCTGCTTGTCTATGTCGAGCAGGGCTTCATGAAGCTCCTCCGGGGGCATCTTTGACCGCTCCAAAGCCCCGGGGGCTAGCTCCTTCTGGGCGTATCTCCGTACCTCTTGCCGTAGCGTCTCCTGTTCCTCGGTAAAGCCAAAGCCTCCTGACATTCTGTGGTGCTCCTTTCTTGGTCATACCTCAGCTAACAAAACTTTTCAGACCGCATTTCAGTATAGCACTTGTATCTGAGAAGCGTCAACCTGAACTGAGTTTGTATCAAAACAGTATAAGAGATATAATATAGGATTAGCGAAAATCAAAGTTGGACGGTTAATGGCTGACAAGCGTGATTATTACGAGGTCCTGGGGGTAAACAGGAACGCCTCCGATGTGGAGATCAAGAAGGCGTTCCGGAAGAAGGCGTTTGAGTGCCATCCTGACCGCAACAAGGACCATGGCGCCGAGGAGCGCTTTAAGGAGATCAATGAGGCCTACGAGATACTGAGCGACCCGGAGAAGCGCGCTGCTTACGACCGCTTCGGCCACGCAGGAGCCCAGGGGATTTTCGGGCGAGGATTCGAGGGCTTTGATTTCGGAGGCTTCGGGGATATATTCGAGGCCTTCTTCGGCGGTGCTACCAGAACGAGACGTACCGGCGCCGAGCGTGGTGCTGACCTGCGTTACAGCATGACCATCTCCTTCGAGCAGGCGGTTTTCGGCTGTGAGAAGGAGGTGGAGGTGGTACGAACGGAAAGGTGCTCGGTCTGTAGCGGCACCGGGAGCGAGCCGGGCAGCAAGCCGGAGAAATGTCCTGAGTGCAACGGCAGCGGTGAGGTGAGACGGGCGCAGCGCAGCATATTCGGCCAGTTTATCAATGTGACTCCCTGTACCCGCTGTCGTGGCGAGGGCAGGATTATCACCAAGCCCTGTGCTACCTGTAAAGGCCAGGGCAGGGAAAAGGTTGCCCGCAAGATAGCGATCAAGGTTCCGGCTGGTGTCGATGAAGGAACCCAGATTCGACTCAGCGGCGAGGGGGATGCCGGTTTACGAGGAGGTTCCCCGGGAAACCTCTATATTACTCTTTCGGTCAAGAAGCACAAGTTCTTCAAGCGGGATGACGATACCATCCTCTATGAGCTGCCGATAAATTTCGCCCAGGCAGCTCTGGGAGATGAGATAGTGATACCGACACTGGACGGCGACTTCAATTTGAAGATACCGGCTGGCTGTCCGAACAGCAAGGTCTTCCGCATCAAGGACAAGGGTGTTCCCCATCTCCGCGGCTCAGGTCGCGGCGACCAACTGGTGAGGGTTCACGTGGTTACCCCACAGTCTTTGACCGCCAAGCAGAAGAAGCTGTTTAAGGATTTGGCGAAGGATTTAGAGGAGGCCACACTGCCCCAGGAGGATAAGGGCTTCTTCGACAGGATCAAGGATACCTTCAGCGGGACTTGAGATTTACTAAGAAATCCCGAAACTAGATAAGTGTTCTCCTGATGCACCGTTTTTTTATTTCTGAGGATTGCTTAACCGAAAGCGTGGTAGCTATTCCCAGCAGACTGGTTCACCGGCTGAGACACGTGCTGCGCATGAAGGCGGGTGACCGCATCGTTGTCCTCGACAACAGCGGCTGGGAGTATGAGGTGGAGCTTCGCACGGTGGGTGCTGGCAGGCTTGAGGGAGTGGTTATTGGTAAGTCCCCTGCTGCCGGTGAGCCCCAGACCAGGATCACCCTGTACCAGGCGCTGCTCAAGGGAAGCAAGTTCGAGACGGTTGTGCAGAAGTGTACTGAGGTTGGTGCGACGGCTTTCGTTCCTCTTATCTGCGAGCGGTGTGTGGCAGAAGAGCCTGCTGGAAACAGGGTTAGCCGCTGGCAGAAGATTATCCTCGAGGCGGCGCAACAGTCGAGGCGGGGCAGGATTCCCGTGCTATATCCAGTTAGCCGGTTCAAAGAGGCATGCGAGTCGGCAGCGGGAATTGCCTTCATGCCCTGGGAGGGGGAGGTGGAGAGAGGCATCGGCGATGTGCTCAGGAGAAGCCCTGAAGTGGGAAGTGCACAGGAGGTAAGCATCTTCGTCGGACCGGAGGGCGGGTTCTCCGCCAGCGAGGTGGAGTTTGCCCTGGGTTGCGGAATAAAGACGGTGTCTCTCGGCGATCGCATACTCAGGGCGGAGACCGCTGGCCTGGTAGCCTCTGCCGTAACGCTCTACGAATTCGGCGAGCTTGAAGGTGGCTATAAGGTAAAAGGCGATTAGCCTGACCCTTGCCCAGGCCTGCTGTAAAATGTCTTGGCCTCGCATTCACCTCCGTCTTGTGATAGACAGAGTTAGACTCATGCAGCGGTAGAAAGTGGGCATCTTCTCGCTGCGGGTAGGGTAGGCGGTAAAGGGGGTACGTTTATTAATAAAAAGGTATAAAGTATACCAAAGGTATATAGACCGCTTAATTATAAGTACTTCTGCGCTATTTCAGATAAATATACAGTATGTTATCATTAGAAGTCATTATATGACAGTATCAATATAAAAAGGTTCTTGTGAGGCACCTGTGGACAGCTATAGAAGGTTGAGGCTCAGCATGGGGCGGTTTATACGGGGGAAGCGAGGCTTTACCCTGATTGAGTTGCTTATCGTAATCGCCATTATGGGTGTATTAGCTGGTGTGATTCTGCCTAATATAGTCGGCTTACTCGGTAAAGGGGGGTTGCAGGCTTACGAGACAGACCATGAGGTCATCAGTATTGCGGCAGCATCGAGCTACTACTTGGATACGCATGCTGGCTTGGTTTATGACCCAAACCAGGATGGCAACCCCGAGGACACCATGTGGGGCTGCAACTGTACAGCGGAGCATTATCAAGGACCGCCGCTGACGCACAATCCCGATCATTACTATCCTACGTCTATTGCGTATTCCGGAAATCACACGCTTTACCTCAGTGATACGATGGATCCGGACAATCCTGACTATGAAGCATTTCTGATAATCGGCGGCAGCGGGTTGCCGGGCTGTGCGAATTGTGCGAGTTATGATGATATTTCGAAGCATGCTATCTGGATGGGACTGCTGATTAATGAAGGCGGTGCCTATGATAGCGCAGATGATGACGGCAATTGCGATGGTCCCAAGTCCCAGTGCGGAACCACCGACCGCCTGTACGTTTCGGCGCTGACCCGCGAGAGCGGACTCTACCTGCAGGAGATGCCCGAGTCGGCAATGCGCGGTGATGAGTGGAATGGAGCTGAACCCCCCGGCGGCAACTACTGCTGGATTGTGGGCAAGAATGGTAATGTCTACGGCGCTTACAGGGGGGGTGAAGGAGGGTGGTACGCTGGATTCAGCGGTGCATATCCATAAAGCTCCTGGCGATGAAGGGTGCATACCAACGAGTTCTACTCAGAGTCGATTATTAACTTCTTGATACTCTAGACCACACTGATCCTCACCTATATTATTACCAAGCCACCTGTATTGATCCTCAACTCTCAGCGTCTAAATCCCCTTTTCAGACTGCGGCGGCCGCTGTTGATAAAAAAAGTCAGCCTGCCGAGGAGTGCATTGTTATTCAAACTACACCAGAGTTCACCAAGGTATAAACTAAAGTACTGTTGACAATAGTTACGGTAAGTACTAGTATCGAAGTAACATAACGTAAAGTACTATACCGAATAGTACTGGAAGAGAAATCACTGGCGACAAAAAGTACTAGTACAGGAAGTAACAGAATGGGCGGGCGTTGTAGTATAGGGGGCATAAGGAGAGGGGAGCGGGGCTTTACCCTGCTGGAATTGACTGTCGCCATGCTCATAATAGTCATTCTGACCGCAGTGGTTCTACTTATAGTTACCGGGATGTTCGGCGGTGTCCAGGTTTGCGCTCTGGAGCAAGAACTGGATGTGGTGCAGAAAGCTGTTGACACCTATGCTGTTAAATCAGAGCAGTGGCCTACTGCGGATGGCAAGTTGCCGGCATACGGCGAGTATGCCCCGATAGCATTCCTCGCTGGTTTTGAAAAGAACGGAAAGATGTACACGTTTT
>DUEY01000038.1 GCA_011174795.1 Dehalococcoidia bacterium | reverse complement strand
GTGGCAAGGAAGCCCAAGAACAACCTCCATGACCGGGAAGTACTAACCAACTACGTGGGAGAGCTTATCCAACATAACTCCTCCCACCACCTCTTCTCTCCCCCTGCCAGAGAGAAGTGGTACCTGATCACCTCCTTAGATGATTTTAGCCGCTTTCTCCTCTATGCTACCCTGGTAAAGCGAGAAACCTCGTGGACACATATCCTCGCCTTGCAGACGGTAGTATTAAACTATGGCGCACCGTTTCTCTACTATGTAGACTCGCATTCGATCTTTCGGTTTGTGCAGGGCAGAGACTCCCTGTGGCGGAAGCATTATACCCTTACCGATGAGGCCGATCCCCAATGGAAACAGGTCATGAATGACTGTAACATCAAGGTCACCTATGCCTTATCTCCTCAAGCCAGGGGCAAGATTGAACGGCCCTATGGCTGGCTTCAGGACAGGCTGGTACGAACCTGTGTAAGAGAGGATGTGACCGATATCAGAGAGGGCCAGCGGGTGCTTGCCCGTGAAGTTGATCGATACAATTACCGCCAGGTCCATTCCACCACCAAGGAGGTCCCCTACTTCCGGTTTCAAAGAGCACTGGAGGAGAAGCAGTCTTTGTTTCGGGAGTTTCAGGTGAAACCGCCCTTTCAATCGGTGAAGGACATCTTCTGTCTTCGCGTGGAACGAACCGTCGATTCGTATAGAAAGATATCCCTTCACAACCTCCAGCTGAAGGTAAATAATGCGATTCCCAGAAAACGGGTAACGCTTCGCATCTACCCTTTGAACAAAGACGTATCTGAAATCAGGTTTTGGTGCGACGATACTCTTATTGACATCCAGAGAATCAAAAACAGCGATCTAAAAGGAGTTCACTTTTAATTCGTAAACGGTTCACTTTTAAAAAATTCCTAACAGGCCAAAATTTGTATATGCTCGAAAACAACATGAAAAGAACATTGACAGCGGATAAATAATCTGGTAATTTTAGAAGGTTAGAAGAAATTGATTTAGGAAGGCATTCCATGTCGCAGCACCAAACCACCCAGCCGGATACCAGCCGGCAGGACAAGCACTTCAAGACCCCCTACGAGGTGCGCCTTGCATGCCGCGAAAACCGCCTGAACGGCGTTGCATCGCACGCGCTGCCAGGCTTCCTATGCGTCAACGTGATTATCCTCGACCGCGACTACGCAGATGAGTTCGCGGCGTTCTGCGAGGCCAACCCCAAGCCCTGTCCGGTGATACAGCGCTTCGAGCAGGGGCAGGTTGACTGCGACAAATACGCGAAAGACCTCGATATCCGCACCGACCTAGGCTCCTACGACGTGGTGCGAAACGGCGTGATCGAGCAGAGGAAAGACATCGTCAAACTCTTCAACGATCGTATGGTCACCTTTCTCATCGGGTCGAGCACCTCCTTCGAGGGCCTCCTGCCCATGAAGGGTTTCAAGCCCCGGTTTATCGGCACGGTGCAGCAGACAGCGGTGGATTGCAGGCCGGTGGGGCAGTTCAAGGGCAAGATGGCGGTGACAGTGCGCGCCTTCGATCCGGACATGACCGATACGGTATGGGAGTACACCAGCCACCTCCCGCTGGTGCATGGCGCGCCAGTAGGCAAAAACAACTGGAAAGAACTCGGCATCGACAAGGACATTGACTGGTGGGGCAAGCGCATCCAGATTCCCAAGGGCACCGACCGGCTCTACTGGGGCTGCGGCGTAACACCACTGCAGGTGGCGCTCGACGCGAAGCTGCCGTTCATGATCTCGTACACACCCAAACACGCGATGATCACCGATGTGCTGACAGAGAGCCTCTACGTATGAGCTTTCGCGTGCTCGGAACAAATCATACTAGTTTCACTGTCTCGAACCTTGATCGCACGATCGCGTTCTTTCGCGATTGCCTTGGTTTCGAGGTGATATCGAAAGCACCGCGCGAGCTGGTGCTCACCGAGCGCGTCACCGGTATTCCCGGCGCGGACATCGTGGTCGCCTATGTGCGCGGCCCGGGCCATAGCCTGGAACTGATCGAGTTCCACGGCCCCGCATCGAGAGGAAAGGTGTCGTGCCGCGCCTGCGACACCGGCGCTTTCCATCTGGCCTACGGCGTCGACGACCTAGATGGCGCACTGCAGGCTTTCAAAGAATACGAGGTGCTACCCGTGGCAGCGCCGATTACCGTTGACGCCGGACCCAACAAGGGCGCGCGTATTGCTTTCGTGCGCGACTGGGACGGGATCATGCTGGAGCTGATTCAGGCGCCAAGCACGAAGATCGAATAAGCCTACATCGTCCGGAGTATGCCGCGCCAGCAGAAGATCCGACAATCAATCGTTCAGTGGCGACTTCGCTTGCATCACCGCCTCGGCGAAAATGGTAATCGGCCGGATCAGAAGTTTGAGGGATCCGCGCCGGACCAGATCCGACTGAGCGATATCGCTTTCCTCCCGCAGTGCGCGCTATCCTGATCTCTGCTCGATTAATGTCAAGGCGCGCCTCACCAAGGTCTTTGTGAGATCTACTTTATAGCCGTTCATGGGAAGTGGACGGGCTTCTTTTACTGACGCTTCCGCTGCGTCCGAAATGAGCCGCTCGTCCAACCTTCTACCCCGAATTATTTCCTCTGCCATCGACGCTACATAAGGGAAAGGCGCTATGCCACCGAGTACCACTCTGATGTCTTCGCAGACTCCATCCGGCATGCAGGCCACCATGGCTACGCTCGAAAGCGCAAAATCTACAGCCCGCCTTATCCGTTGCTTCAGGAAGAGCTGATGGGTAGTCTCCTGATTCGGGATCTCAACTGCCACGAGAAACTCAGCCCACTTGAGAATGGTCTCACCTATACCAGTTGGATTCAGAAAGAAGGATTCGAACGGAACCTTCCGCCCTCCTTCGGGACCAGCGATTATGGCCTGCGCCTTTAAGGCGATGAGTGGTGGGGCCATATCAGAAGGATGTGCCATCACACATCTCCTATGCTTCATGATCGAGTGATAGTATCGGTGTTCTCCTGCCACAGCATAACACTTGTCGCCCCCTTTTTTATAGCAAACAAAATGTGGATGCCTGAAATACAGGCACCGCGGCCTCTGACAGATGTTGCCTCCTAGAGTGCCCATATTCCTAATCTGCGTTGTACCCACGTGCCCGGCTGCCTGGGATAAGACAGTGAATTCTTGCTTTATGACATCAGAAGTTTGTAAACGATTGAGCGTTACTGCAGCACCGATCCTTATGCCTGTATGCTCATCGTAGGTGATCTGGCTCAGCTCAGGGATAGTCTTAATGTTGACGAGAACCTCCGGAACCGTGAGCTCAGGGCCCTCTACCCGGTCCTTCATGAGGCTCAACAGGTCTGTGCCGCCTCCGATCACTCTTGCCTTCCCATTATACTTAGTGAGCGAAGCGACAGCATCCCTTACGGTTGCTGCATCAAGAAGTTCAAAACTCGGTAATTCGTAAAGCAGCACTTCAATCACCTCTTTTCCTTCTGGCGAATCGCGTTCACGATCTTGTCGGGGGTCATGGGTAGGTCATTGAGCCAAACACCTATTGCGTTATATATGGCATTTCTTATGGCCGCCGGAGTGGGTGCGTTAGAACACTCTCCCCCGCCTTTTGCCGAATAGGCGAAGTATGGGTCTTCATCTTCCACGATAAAGGGCTCTATTGGGGGCATGTCAAGCGATGTCGGCATTCTGTATTGATGATAGTTACTGTTTAACATCTTTCCGGTCTTGGGATCGAACATGCCCTCTTCTGAAAGCGCATAGCCCACACCGAATACTATGCCACCATAGATCTGAGAGATGCAGAGCTTCGGGTTTATGGCCCTCCCATAATCCTGGCTTGCGGCCACCCGCAGAATATTCACCTCACCAGTCTCAACGTCCACCTCAACCTCAACGGATTGTGCACCGAAGGTCGCAAATCGGGGGTAGTCGCTAGGGGTAGGAGCCCTGCTTCCGCTGCCTCTGATGGGCCTGTCGGGAGGTATTCTTTCGCATACGGTCTTAAAGGAAATAGACTTAGATGGATCTGACTTCACGTAGATTTTCCCATATTTGGATTGAAGCTCTTCAGGCTTTACTTGTAGCATTGGGGCAGCTATTCTAAAGAGGCCTTGTCTCGCCTCAGCGGCGGCCTGTAAGACAGCCGGTGCCACCTCAGGAGTGGCTCGTGATGCGTGACACGATGGGGCATATCTCGTGTCTTTGGTGTCCCCTCCCATCACCGTTATGTCATCAGCATGTACTCCCAGCTCCTCTGCCGCGATCATGGGTAAGATGGTTAGTTGTCCAGCTCCTATGTCGACAACACCAATGAATAAAGTGATTGTCCCGTCGCGCTTGATGACGACATCCGCTTCTGCATTGTATGGCGGCAACCCGACCCCTTGACCCACTACGAAAGCCGCCATACCAATCCCTCGTTTCAAACTGTTCTTGGTATCATTTTGCGAACTCCTTCTCCGGTTCCATCCGATTCCCTGTGACACAAGGTTCATACACTCATCGAGTTTCTTGCTCGAATAGGGAATCTTCTTCTCTTGGACACTCTTAATGGAGAGGGGCTCAAATTGTCCACCCGAGACCTCATGACTGTCACTCCCATATACGGCGTAGTTATTGAGCCTGAATTTCAAAGGGTCCATGCCCAACTCTTCAGCCAGTCTGTCAATATGCGATTCCAGGGCAAATATAGCGGTCATGCTATATGGCCCCCGTTGAGGCCCAATGAGTTGCAAATTAGTATATACACCTATTTGCTCAAGATATGCGTTGGGGCACTGGTAGAGGTTGGAGGTGTGCCATATGATCTGTCTGGGATAGTAATTGGCCATCCCTGCAGCAACACCCACGTTCACGATCGCCCTTTGGTAGATGGCTGTGAGGGTTCCATCTTTCTTGGCCCCCATTTTGAGGTACATCTTGCAGTGCGGCCGGTGTGGATGATTTACAAAGTCCTCTCCCTTAGTGCGCTCCATCTTCACAGGCCTTCCCGTGACCATCGAGAGTTTCGCTGCATAGAAAGAGATTCTTTGAGATGAGGCCTTTGATCCGAAACCTCCACCCAGGTACTTCACAATGACCCTCACATTGTCGCGATCGAGGCCCAGCGAATCTGCTAGAACTCGCTTGGAATTCCATACCCCTTGCGTGGAATCCCATACCGTGAGATTTTGGCCATCCCAATCCGCTATGCACACGCGAGTCTGAATCATCCCGTGATACTGAGCCTGAGTGGTATAGGTGTCTTCTATGATGATGTCTGCCTCTTCAAAACCTTTTTTCACGTCCCCACGCTCAATCACGAATGCTTTCCTATCATAGATATCACGTCCGGGGTATTCCTCATCTGCTACACAAGGGCGAGGCGGGCTCTTCAAGGTTTCCTCTGCATCGAGCATGGGAGTGAGAACCTCATATTCCACGTCTATGAGTTCCACGGCCCTTCGCGCGATGCTGATGTCTTCTGCCGCCAAAGCCGCGACCTCCTGCCCTTCATAGGTAATACACTCGGGAAAAGCGATCTGGGGTATCAGATACCATTTCGTGCGCCAGCCCTTGGTATTCTCTTTGGTTAGTATGGCCTTTACTCCTGGTAACGCCTCCGCCTTGCTGGTGTCGATCTTCACGATCCTGGCGCGAGGATGGGGACACCGGAGGATCTTGCCATAGAGCATGTTGGGGAGTTTCATGTCTCCCGTGTATTTTGCATGCCCCGTAACCTTTTCGACACCGTCTCTTCGATTTAAGGGCTTGCCAACAACGGTGAATTCCCGCTCCAGTGAAGGAGGCACCGTGCCGTTGACCAGCAGCTTGCCTTCTGCCATCACTTAACCCTTTCCTCTTGATCCAGTTTCTCGGAAGCGGCTATCGTCGCCTCTATTATGTTGGGGCAGGAACCACACCGGCACAGGTTGCCTTCAATGGCCTCTCTGACATTATCT
>DUEY01000037.1 GCA_011174795.1 Dehalococcoidia bacterium | reverse complement strand
GCCATGTTCTGGAGAACGGCCTTGTCGCGGTTCTCGATTGCCGTCTTGATTTCCGTTGAAATTATATGTATAGATTCACCGATGCAGATCACCTTATACCTCCTTAACTGCTGAAGGGGTAGAAAGGTACCGGTCCCGTCTACCCCTTCTACTATAACAGAGTGTTTAGCTCTTCCAGTTCTCCTTGAGGTAGCCGCCTACAGCCATCGCCTCACGCGGGCCTACCATAATCTTCCAGTCGGGCAACTCTTCCTCGAGCTCACCTCTCAGTACAGCCACCCCGCCAGGGATGATTACATTTTTATGGTTTACTTTCTCCGCTACGTTCTCGCCCTTGATCGTCTTGGCAATCTTCTCGGCGTCGAACTTGCCGGCAGACCACGCAGTAAGCACCGAGAGCCCCTCCGTATCGCAGACTACGAGCCAGGATGGCCATCCCGCGCTCTCAAGCTCTCCGGCTATGGAGAAGTAGGTCAGGGAGAAGTTGGTAGTGACGCAAACCGGGCTCGTCTCCTTAGGCTCGCCGACCTGGTAGGTCCCGGGCTTCATCTGTATCGGCTTCTGCGGGTCGGTGTACAGGTTGAGCCGCAGGGTGATTAAAGCCAAGGCTGCGGCGGGCGAGAAGCAGTCGATGACAACTATATTGCCGTATTTGGCTATATGCTGTGCCGCCAGCACTGCTTCCTCATCTAAAGACGACGCGCCCTCTCCGGGGAAGGTAATAACGGGATACCCTAGGGGCTCGAAACGCTTCGCCAGGGCAAGCCGTCGGATTTGAGTCAGGGTTACCAGCGAGTCGGCGAAGCCGCGAACGCCGGGATCGAGGATAAGGTCATCCACGCCAGCACCTGCCGCCTTTTCCGTAAGCTCAGCGAGTTCGCCCAATCCGTCTGAGCTGCGCACTGCCAGGGGACAGCCGCTGCTCTTAGCGAGCTCTATCATCTGGTCGATATTGTCCTTCGTGGCTGCATATATAGCTGGTTTGGCGGCTTTGACCCTATCCACAGCCGCGCTCATACTGGAAGCGTCGGAAGACATCAGTATTAACGGGAGATCGCTCTTGGAGCTGACTGCCTCGACACACTTGACGAAGGTGGCAGAGTCTCCGGAGGCGTTTTCGATGGCGAAGCCATCCATGCCAAAGGTCATTCCCACGCGGTCGACACTGTAGCTCTTGACCGCCTCCACGGTCTTGGCTACTTCGTCGGCTGAAGAAGTATCCTTTATTCTAACTACCAGCCCGGTGGGATGTACAAAGGTCTTCTCGTGGCGGAACATAACCGTCTCGTTGCCGACCTCGATCTTCTTCTCACCGGCGCCTATAGTCACCAGCCTGATCGGTGGCTTCGATGCCGCAGCAAGGGCAGCCTTGCCTTCATCGCTGACATAGGGGCAGGCGGAAAGCTCTGCCCCTGCCTGAGCCAGCTTCATGGCGAATGCCAGGCAGGTGGGAAAGCCGCACTCTTTACAATTCGTTTTCGGCAGGAACTTGTATATCTGAATTCCTGTTAGCGCCATTTTTCAGGTCTCCTTTCCTTTACTTACCCGTCAGCTTCTCGATAGTGGACTTAATCCGCTCTATTGCCTTGGGGTGGCACATAACGACTATATCGCAGCCGGCATTGATTACGGAGGTGGCGGTTACAGCCTCCCAGATTATCGAGCGCTCTTCAAGGTCGCCCCATGCGTCAGGCACGCCGTCACTGGCACGCGCCTCTTTCTGCCGCCAGACCTCCCCGCCCGCATGGTTCAGGATGGGGAAAGCGGTCATAGCATCGCCGCCAAGGGCGGCCAGACGTACGCGCTCGTTAATCGAGTATCCGTACTCTATCCCATACCCGAGCGCTCCGGTATCGGGGTCCATTATGATTGAATCGGCGGGCACACCCATGTCGGAAAGCATAATATTTAGCTGCTTACACAGGTTGATATCCAGGGGTGTTTTGGCAATAGCAATGTGACCATCCGATAGACACACCGCACCGATTGTGCGGTAATTCTTCTCCTCGCAATTGCCCAGTGCAACGCGCTGACCCTTTGCAGCATCCGAGGCTGCCGTAATAACCTCGTTGTCCTTTTCCGCTACGCCCGGGCCGAGGATGATGAGGGGAAGGTCAACAGCCGAAAGCACCTTCTCCACCGATGCCTTAGCTTCGGCAGGACCCGTGTTCCCTCCCTCGGGATGGGCGCTGAGCAGTTTCAGGCATATCAGGTCGGCACCGAACTCCACAGCTTTCTTGGCCCATGTCCCGGGATCCTTGACCGCGTCGCCCCAGGCCGACAGGAGTGGAGCAGCCCAGGTTGTTGGTTCCTTGTCATGTACTTCTATAGCTATCTTGGGCGGGTTGGGATTGGAGCTCTCGAAGGCGAGGAAGGGCAGGGTGGACTCGCCACCGACGACAACCTCCTTTCGCCCACCCCCTCCGATTTTTACCTCTTTTACCTTACCGGTCCACTTCTCCAGCGGAATCTCAACATCTGGCATTACCTATAGCCTCCTTTCCCTGAATCTAGCGTAAAACAAGGGCCGACAAAGGCGACCCCTGTTTTACTGATATATTCTTATCATGGCTCCAGCCCAACCGAACTACATGATAGGATCCATTGTAAGGGCAGGATGCCCCTTCTCCTCTAGGAAGGGCAGCAGTTCGTCCACCGTGGTGACCGTGCTGCCATCGGCCATCTTGTCTATGAGGTCAGGGACACCCTCGCGCTCGCAGGCTTCTTTCAACTCCTCCGCCAACTCCTCCTTAAGGTTCTGGGACAGCCATACAATCCGTTTGATGCCACCTTCCACCGGGATGAACTTCTTACTCGTGATATATATCTTGCCATGTCCCATCATGCCCGGCGTTTGCAGGCCGCCGCCGACTGTAGCCATCAGTGTGGTGAAGGTCATACCCGAAGGGGTCATCCCGTAGTCATCGCGGGAAACGATCATGACGCCGTTGGCCTCGGGGATGATAGCCATTACACACTCGCAGCAGCCGCAGGTGGTCATGGGCGCATCCATAAGTGAATAGACGGTGAACCTCTCTATATTCTTGTTTGAGTGCTCATAGACAAAATTGTTGACTCCTTCCCACTCACCGAGGGTCTCGTCAATTACCTTTCCCTTGGGCACAGGCTGGTTAGGGCCGTTGGGGTTGATTTCGAACGATGCCCGGCAGTCCAGCCAGCTATAGGCGCCGCACAGGCCAACCCGCTCGGGATTAATAACGCAGACGTGGTTGGGAGCGAATGACTGGCAGAGCGTGCAGCTGTAGTATGTATCCACAGCCTCGTCGGTCAGGCCGGCCATGCGAGCGTTGCGCTCCTTGTACACAGCGCGAGCCTCCTCAATAAGCTCTTCCACCTTGGCGGGATCGCTGTAGAGGGTTACCTGTACCTTGTCCACGATAGCACCGAAATCATTGTGCATACAGGCATGCAAGATGTCTCCTAAATGTCTCAGGGTAAAGCCCTTGGCTATTGCGTTCTTGTGCATACGTATCCATGTGATGTCGCGCTGTCCCTGGTGCGAGATTCCCTCGGCACCGTTGGTCATATGATGAATCTGGCGCTCAAGAACCGGCTCGAAGTCCTTCTGCATCTTGCGACCGGCGACATCCACGAGAATAGCCAGGGGATGCTTTGAGCCCTCCTCGAATGAGTCCATGTCGGGGCCGATGACCTCTATCTTGCCGTCCTCGATCTCGTCCAGGTCCTTCATCCGCAGCCATTCGAAGCACATGCCGCCTTTCCCGCCAAACTCGACCGCTAGGTCGGCGCGGCGCACTACCTCACCCTCGAATGCGGGGCCGTAGGCAACGGGGATTGGGACCTTGGCAATCTTAATCTTGATGCCGCGGAGTTCGACGCATCGCTGCACCAGCCTCTCCGCTTTCTCGAGGTCATCCTTGCCCTCGATATCGTCGAAGGGCATGCTTACAACGTGCTCGAACCTTGTCACGCCGGTGGGCAGGATGTTGGGGATTACTGTATCGGCGAATACGGGGAAGCCGTAGTTTATTGCCCCCGCTGCAGCGGCATACTTTAGATCGTCGACTGGTCCTAACGCCAGGACGAAAGCGAAGCAGCGGAACTTGTTGTAGAGCAAAATCTTGCGGAAATCGCCCGGCTCGATATTGCCGAAGCTCAGGGCAGCGCGGGTGGCAAATCCCAGAGCGTAGATAGCGGAGATGGTATCGGAGCCGAAGGGTACGATAAAGGTGTCGTACCCCATGTCCACGCCCTCTTCCTGCAACTGGTCCACGATAGAGCGGCCGTTGGAAGTGCTGCAGAGGAAAATAAGCTGTCCCCTCGACTGTAACTCACGCACGATCTTAACCGCTACCTCATTGCTCTTGGCAGCGCCGACAAGTGCGGCGAAACCTGGCATCCTGCCATCGACCATCTGGATACCCCAGCTTCTCATCTGTGCATCATTGATTGGCCCGTTGAATTCAAAGCCGTTCTTTTTCTCCGGCTGCTCACCCTTGGCGAAGCGTACGCCTTCAATAGTTTCGAATGCGTACAGGGTGGCTGCTCCGGCATCCAGGGTCTCCCCCAAGTAGGGTAACCAGAGGTTCTCACGGGGTACCGGCGGCACCAGGCTCTTGGCATGCTCCATAACGGGTACCAGGTCGCCCAGAGTCTCCACTTTGCTACCCAGAAGACCATAGATGGTAGGGAGGTAATAAACAGTACCTCCCCCTACGGTGTCCGTAAATCTAATCGGGGTATCAGGCCCCAGTTCCTTCAGGGCGTCCTGGAGCATTGTGTCTGCTTGTTCAACAGCGCTGGTGGCACCTCTAATAGCCGAGGTGGCAATGAATCTAGACATCTCTCTTTGCCTCCCTTAGTATCTTCGAAAGTCTCCGGACATCGGGGCATCAATGGGGTTGGTTGCGCTCATCCGGCTGGCAGACTGGAATCCCGGGCTGGTTCCGCAGACCCTGTCGTCACAGGAACAGACTGGGACTGCCCTCAGCAGCTCTTGAGCCTGGGCGACACGGGCTTCATCAGCCTGGATGCTGACAACGATGCCGCCTGCTGAGATACCGTAGTCATAGTATTTAACGGTTGCCTCGGGAACACCCATCTCGGTCAACTTGCTCACATCGGATAGCGGTTTGATGTCAGTACCCAGTTCCTTGGCTCTCGGCTCATTCGTGATGACTACTATCTCCTCTGCTTTGTAGCCCTTTGCCTTGAGCTCACTTACTGCCTGTTCCGCCTCTCCTGGCTCCCGGAAAAGCTTTGTTGCTACTCTTGGCATAGCACGCTCCTTAATTTTGCTTTGTATTTCGTTTAATTGGATTTTATCGCGAATAAAAAGGGCCTCCCAACCCTATACTCTTCGAGCACAAGGTGACATGGCCCTTCAACCGGAAAAAGCAACAGTAGCTCACTACAAATTCAAGAGGCTCAGTAAAATAACCCGAGGCCCAATTCTCGATTGTAGCATAGGGCTAAAGACCAAGTCAAGATTAACGAGGCTCTACATACCGTTCGGTCATGGTTGGTATGATTTTTAAAGTACCGTGTTCTAAAACCGTTCGTGGTGAGCTTGTCGAACCATGAACGCCCTTCGACAGGCTCAGGGCGAACGGAAAATAACTGCCTAAACT
>DUEY01000036.1 GCA_011174795.1 Dehalococcoidia bacterium | reverse complement strand
GTGAATCTCGATATCGGTGACGGGGAATTCGTCCTTGTGACCGGCCCCTCCGGCTGCGGCAAGTCCAGCCTCTGTCGCTGCTTCAACGGCCTGATTCCCCATTTCTATGGCGGAAGGATAGGGGGAAGTGTGCAGGTGCAGGGGCTGGATGTGATGAAGCACGCCACCAGGGAGTTAGCAACGAAGGTGGGCATGGTTTTCCAGGATCCGGAGAACCAGCTCGTTTCTACGGAAGTGGAACGTGAGATCGCTTTCGGGCTGGAGAACCTCGCTTTTACCCGGGATGTCATAGCCAAGAGGGTGGAGGAGTCGCTGGACACCCTAGGGATATCCGATCTCCGCCACAGGCCGGTGCACGAGCTATCCGGCGGTGAGAAGCAGAAGGTGGTCATTGCCTCCGTTCTGGCGCTGCATCCCGATATCCTGGTTCTCGATGAGCCTACCTCGGAGCTGGACCCCAAGGGCGCTGAGGAGGTGCTCTCCATTGTACAGCGCCTTAACGATGAACTGGGCATCACGGTCATACTGATCGAACACCGGCTGGATAGGGTTGTCCATCTCGTGGACCGCATGATAGTGTTGAACGAAGGGACGGTAGCCGCCGATGGCAATCCCAAATCGGTGTTAGCTAACGGAGATATAACCAGTGCCGGTGTCGGTGTACCGCCTATAGTCAGGATGGTGCAGGGGCTTAAAAGCAGGGGCGTGAATATCGACGATGTTCCCTTGACTGTCAAGGAGGGTAGGGCGCTGTTGAAGGATATCTTTCGAGGTGTGGGCCAAGGCACCATGACTCATGCTCAGAGAGCCAACGGCAAGCCCGTTATCGAGATGGAGCGGCTGTGGCATGTCTATCCCGAGGGCATGAGCGCCTTGAAGGATGTGAGCCTACGGGTGTGTGAGGGGGAATTCGTCGCTGTTATGGGCAGGAACGCTTCCGGGAAGACGACGCTGGTCAAGCATATCAACGGCCTGCTGAGGCCGACGAGGGGGAAAGTAAAGATATGCGGCGTCGATATCAGAAAGGCGACTGTGTCTGAACTGGCGCGTAAAGTTGGTTTTATTTTTCAGAACCCGAACGACCATATCTTTGCCAATACTGTGGAGGAGGAAATATCCTTCATCCTGAAAAACAGGGGATTGGATAGCGGGGAGATAGCAGCCGGTGTCGGTGAGATGCTGGAAATGTTCCGTCTGGAAGAATATCGAGGGCATTACCCGCGCTCGTTGAGCGGTGGTGAGCGGCAGCGGGTCGCTCTGGCATCTGTGCTTGTCGCCAGACCCGAGATACTGATTCTCGATGAGCCCACCAGAGGCATGGAATACAGGCTCAAGAGCGAGCTGATGCAGTTCCTCAATGAATACCGGGAGCGGGGCAATACGGTGGTCCTGGTTACCCATGATGTGGAGACGGTAGCGGAGTATGCAGACAGAGTCGTCTTACTCAGTGAGGGCAGGGTTGTGGTGGACGGCAATAAAAGGGAGGTTCTCTCCCGGGCACTGTTCTTCTCCCCCCAGATCAACCGTCTGGTCCAGGCGTTCGAACGGTATGGAGTACCCAATAACATACTGACAGTTGACGAAGCGTTGGATGTGCTGTAGTGAAGAAGGGGCGTTTGTTCCTGCTGTTGATTTTCGCCTTAGGTGTGGCTGCTCTTGTTGTGCCTATCCTGTTCTCGAGTTCGTCGACACCTTTCGCCAACTGGGGGCTGATTGCGACCATAGTTGCCTTCCTGGCAGTTGTAGCCTTTTTCTTCGAGTTTGAGGCGGCAGCCGTCAGTTCCAAGGAGATAGCGCTGGTGGCGATGCTGGGGACCATATCCGCTGTTCTCCGGATACCATTTGCCGCTATACCCGGCGTGCAGCCGTGTACCTACCTTATAATCTGCTCTGGATACGTGTTCGGGCCGGTAGCGGGCTTCATGGTTGGGGCGCTGACGCCGCTTGTATCAAACTTCTTCCTCGGTCAGGGGCCGTGGACACCCTACCAGATGCTGGCCTGGGGGTTGCTCGGGGTGTTAGCCGCCTGCTTCAGGCGGTTCAACCTGGGGAGGATATGGCTGGTGGTTTTCGGAATCGCCGGGGGTTACCTCTATGGCTGGATCGTCAACACTTGGTACTGGGCTTCATTCATCTATCCACTCACATTCAGGACGTTTATGGTATATCAGTTCAACAGTATATGGTTCGATACCTTTCACGCTGTAGGAAACGCATTTTTCCTCGGACTGTTCGGCATGAGGACTATTGATATTCTGGAGCGGTTCAGGCAGAGGTTTAACTGGAAAATGGTGAGCGAGCCTGGAAGGGAAGGCTGTCAGTAGGGACAGGCGCCCTGGAAGTGTTACTGTCCAGCCAAACTGTTGGACATCAACCTCCTTTATTCGGAATGTGAGCAGGAGTAGTTAGTCGGCACACTGTGTCCGGCTCGCTTCCCTTTTATCGCTACTCCGTACCAGCGAGCATGGTTTACATAAAGTAGCTGTGATTGCGCTGGGTGATGCGTTGATTTATACTAAATTTGCCTGCCTATGCGGGAGCGACAGGGTCCCGGTGGGCCTCGCGGGCTTCAAACCCGTTGAGGGGCATCAGAAATGTCCTTGGTGGGTTCGACTCCCATTCGCTCCCGCCATCACTATGCCACTAGTTCTCAAGGTATCTACACAGAGGTAAATATGACGCGGTTCATGTTCCGTGTTGTGCTGCTGGTAGGAATAGTACTTCCTCTATGCCTTGCGGGATGTGGGGGTGGGGATAGGCCGGGGCAATACTATCCGCCCGCAGGTGGAAACGGGTTCAAGTCAGGGCCGACGCCGACACCTGTATATGGTAGCTGGGAGATAACCGGCGACGGCTGCGTGGATGCTATGGATTCGCTTGTGATCGGGCAGCACTGGGGGGAGAGGGGAGACCCGGGCTGGATCGAGGCGGATGTCAATGAGGACGGCGTGATCGATGAGTCGGACATAGAGCTTGTGCAGGAACACCTTGGTGAGGGGTGCCCCTAAACCCCTTGCTTAATGACTCCCCGGCCCCAGTACCCGTTCGTCACCCACACGGCGGGTTATTTTCTTCTGGTCGAGGTATTCCAGCAGGGCCTGGGCATACTTGCGGCTGGTGGTAAGCAGGTCCCGTGTCTCGGCCAGCGTTATCTTACCATGCTCCTTAATGTGCTCAGTTATTATCTTCACCATTTCATCGTAGGCTGAGGCGGAAAAAACCACGCCATCGCTCACCTTGACCACGCGGCGCTCTTTGACAAGTACGTTGAGCAGGTCAGCATCGGGCATAAGGTCGGTGGGCGGAGAGTAGGGATTTTTCACCAGGGATTCGAGGAAGGCATCGACCTTAGCCTGCTGGTCGCTGGTAAGCTGGATTTGATGCGAGGGCAGACGGACGGCTCCACCTTCCTCGATGAGGATGCCTTCGTCGATGAGCTTGTTCAAAGTGGTAGTGAAATAGGCGGCGGGTAGCTGCACCTTATTGCCCAGTTCCCCTCTGGGTATCCCCGGCCGGGCCGGGAATCTGCGGTGATATTCATGCACCGCGGCCTTTACGTTTTCCAGCAAGCTTTCCCAGCCGGAAGCGGTAAAGAGAAGACGGTGCTCTCCTACACCGATATCAACTACCATCTTGTCTTGGCGCAGGCCTTCTATTGCTTGCTTCGCCTCTTTATCGGGCAGACCGCAGCTGAGGATGAGCTTTCCCAGCTCCTGGGGCTGGCTTGCCTCGAGGGTGGCTATGAGAACATCCTGCGCTGAGCCCTTCTCCTTGGTCTCCAGGCTCTGAATGGTAGCGTTACGGTGGCGGCGATGCCGTTTGGTGTGTGCTTCGACTATCTCGCCCCCGCCCAGTGTATCCTGCGGAGAACGGATTATAAAGCGGTCTCCCTTGACTACCGCTACTGGCTTGTTGAGCGTCAGTTGAGCCCAGGCATCTTCTCCGGGCTTCAATTCATCCGTATCAAGCAGGCGGATCTTGGCCATCATCTCGCTGGAGCCCGTGTGGAGGCTGACGTAAGCGTTGTAGCGAAGCGGGCGCTTCACCGAGAGAAGCAGGCGGAGCCTGGCGGTTACCATCGTGGTAGGGGTCAGCCAGCCTGGCCTGGTGAGCACATCCCCCCGCTTGAGTTCTGAGGTAGCGACGCCGGTCAGGTTGGCGGCGACCCTGCTTCCCGGGGCAGCGGTATCGATGCGGGTCTGGTGTGTTTGCAGCCCCCGCAGGCGCGATTTCAAGCCTGAGGGCACAATTTCAACTTCCTGCCCCGCCTGCAACGAGCCGTCGATCAGCGTCCCGGTGACCACGGTTCCCGAGCCGGCTATGGTGAAGACGCGGTCTATAAGTAACCTCGGCCTGCCCGTGTCCGCTCGGGGCTGGGTGGCGGATAGAAGCTTGTCGATGGCGGCAACAAGTTCGGGCAAGCCCTCACCCGTTACTGCGGATACGGCGATGATGGGCGCTTCTGATAGTGAGGTAGAGCTTATCAGCTCTTCTATCTCCATGGTGACCAGGCTCAGCAACTCTTCATCCACCAGGTCTTTTTTCGTTATGACTACGATACCTTTATTCACTCCCAGCAGGTTGAGGATGTCGAGATGTTCCCTCGTTTGCGGCATTACCCCTTCATTGGCGGCGACGATGAGCAGGGCTATGTCGATTCCGCCGACACCGGCGAGCATGTTCTTGATGAAATGCTCATGCCCGGGGACGTCGACGATGCCTACCTCCTGTCCGCTGGGCAGCTTGAGCCAGGCGAAGCCGAGGTCGATGGTCATGCCCCGCTCTTTCTCCTCGCGGAGCCGGTCGGGGTCTATACCGGTCAATGCCTCAACCAATACCGATTTGCCGTGGTCCACGTGCCCTGCGGTGCCGAGTACAAACATGTGGCTTCCTCTGGAGTCAGAGCTTTAGCCAGACTGTATGCCGGCGACTGCGCTGCGAAGTGCCTCGATAACAGCCTGGTCTTCCTGTGGGGGGACGGTACGCGGGTCGAGGAGTAGAACGTTTCCACTGAGCCGGCCCACGACAGGCGGAGCCTGTAACCTGAGGCTCTGGGCTACTAGCTGCGCTGTGTTCCGCTCTCTCTTCTTAACCTGTTTGCCGATGGCGACAAGCCTGGTGGGCAGTGTGCCGCCGGGAAGGCTGCCTCCTCCGACCATGCTCTCACCGTCTATCACCTGGGCGAGGTCGCCAAGCGCGCCCGCCCACTTTTTGGCTCGCCTATCCATTTCGTCGAGCGGTGTGGCTATCATGCGCCACACCGGTATTTTCTCTAACGCTTCCCCCTTCAGGTAGGGAATGAGCGTGGCTCTCAATCCTGCCAGCCTCGTTTTATCGATTCGCGCCGCCCGCGCCAGGGGATGCCGCTTCAGCTTATCGACGAGGTGTTTCTTACCGACTATTATCCCTGCCTGGGGCCCGCCGAGAAGCTTATCGCCTGAGGAGAAAGCAAGGTCGGCGCCGGCCGAGATACTTTGCTGCATTGTGGGCTCGGGGTCGAGGCCGAACAACGTGGTATCGAGCAGGCAGCCGCTGCCCAGGTCATCGAGCACAAGCAGGTCGTAACGGTTACCCAGTCCAACCAACTCCTCGAGGGTAACGCTCTCGGTGAACCCCACTATCCTGAAGTTGCTGGAGTGGACCCTCAGCAGCGCCGCCGTCCGCGGGCTGATCGCCTGTTCGAAATCCTGAGCAGAGGTAACGTTGGTGGTGCCCACCTCTACCAGTTTGGCACCGCTCTGCCTCATTACCTCCGGGATGCGAAAGCCGCCGCCGATAGCCACCGCCTGCCCCCGGGAAACGATTACCTCTTTCCGCTTAGCGAGCGCGGTAAGGCCGAGCAGTACGCCGGAGGCATTGTTGTTCACCACCAGCGCGGCCTCGGCTCCCGTTAGCTGGCAGAGCATACGCTCGATATGGATATTGCGGTGCCCCCTGATTCCAGTGTCGAGCTCGAACTCGAGGTCACAGTAACCTTTGCTCGCCAGCTCCATGGCGGCGAGCGCTTCTTCGCTGAGCGGTGCGCGGCCGAGGTTAGTGTGGAGTATGACCCCGGTGGCATTTATCACGGGGCTGGGGCTGGCTGATGCCAGCGCCTGCGCCTGGGCGTAAACCGACTCTACGAGTTCATGTAGAGAAGGGCAAGGATTGCCGAGGGCGATTGATGCACGCTCCTGTTCCAGTTGCTGTCGAATCAGGTCTACCAGCAGGTCGTGGGGATAGGTATCTTGCAACTCCCTGACCCTGTCCTCGGCCATTAGCCTGTCCACGCTCGGGAGACGGCGGAACTCGCCTTGTATGTTGCTCACGAGGTATTATCTTAGCACATATGGAGGCGATTGCAATTCTACCGTTCGAGGTAGTCGGAGGATTCAGCAGCCTCGGCTCGCTTCCGATAGGCTATCTTAGAAAGCTGGATGCTCATCTCGTAGAGTATGATGATGGGACAGGCGACGATGCTTTGATTGATTGGATCGAAGGTGGGGGTGATGATAGCGGCGAGTATGAAAGCTACCACTATCGCCCATTTGCGTTTGCTGGCAAGCCATTCTGGCTTAACGACGCCAAGCCTCGCTAGGAAGGTTATTACAACCGGTGTCTCGAAGGCAAGCCCGAGGGCGAGAAGGAACCTGGTTGCCAGTGACAGATAATCATTGATCGTGGGCATTGGGGTAGCTTGGTCGCTCATAAAGGTCAGCAGGAACTTGGTTGCTGGCGGCATTGCTACGTAGTACCCGAAGGCGAATCCCGCTGCAAACATAAGCGTTACCCAGGGCAGGGCGATGTATACATACTTCTTCTCACGGCGGGTAAGTGCGGGGGAGACGAACATGATGAGTTGGTAGACGAGAAAGGGCAGGGCGAGCACAACGCCGCTGATCAGCGCGACCTTGAAGTAGACTGTGACTCCCCCCAGCATTTCGGTATATATGGGGCTGAAAGAATCTTCGGGTGCAGGTGCTTTCAAGAAATTGATGATACCTTTGGTAACTGGGGGTATGCAGCAAACACCGATGGAAATTGCCAATACAATGAGTGATTTAAGCAGGCGCTGGCGAAGCTCGGCGAGATGACTGAGGAATGTCATCTCCTTGTCGTTTTTGCTCACCTCCGGGTGCCCCGCCTCGTGCTGTTGCTCGGTTCACGTTTCGCTGCCTTGCCGGTTTTACCGTCACTGCGCCATTTGGATTCCCGGGTTTCCTCTTCATCTTCTTTCTCCAGCTCTTCTATTTCTCTGGATACTTCGGTTGTCAGATCCATGGTGGCTTTCCTGAAGGCGGCGATGCCTCTACCGAGGCTTCGAGCTATCTGCGGTAACTTACCGGGCCCCAGAACTATAAGTCCTACCATCAGGATAAGGAGTATTTCCAGGGGGCCCATGCCAAAGAATTCCATCTCTGCTTCACCTTGCCGGGGGTTCGTTCAAAGCTGAGGCGGGAGAGAAACGCAGGTCTTCTATGTGGGTAACCGCCTTCAACTAATAAAGCTATTGGGGGATAGTATTATTTTTTCTTCGTCTTGCCTTCGGCTAGCTTCTTGGTGGTCTTCTTGGTGGCGGTCTTCTTCTTGGCGGCTGGCTTCTTACGCTTGGGTTTCTCCTCTACCTCGTCCTCGTCCTCTTCCAGTACATCCTCTATCAGCCCGGACTTTCCTCGGCGGAACTCCCGGAGACCTCTCCCCAGTGCTCCTCCGACTTGGGGCAGTTTCCCCACACCGAAGACGATAAGTACCACTGCCAGGATTACCAGGGCCTCCCATCCATGAATAGTTGGCATGATTCCTCCCTATATACGTGCTGGTTTCAGTGTTCTTGGCCAGGTGCGCCTTGAACCCGCTGCTCATGGGAGTAGACGGATAAGCGGTTGCCGCGCACGTAGCCGATCAGCGTAATGCCCAGTTCCTGGGCGAGTGAAATCGATTTGTCGGTGGGCGAGCTGCGGGAGATAACGACGGGCGTCCCCATTCTTGTGGCCTTCGACAGCATCTCCGATGAGATGCGTCCGGTAGTGAGCAGCAGCCCGTCTCTGGTTGGCAGCTCCATCATCAGGCATTCACCCATGATTTTATCCAGCGTATTATGTCTTCCGATGTCTTCGGCAACTACTAACAGCTTACTCGTATCGCCCAGTGCCGAGGTATGCACGCCGCCACAGAAGCGGTGCAGCTCCGCTTGCTCATTCAATTGCTTCATCAGAGCTAGTACATCTTCAGGGCTGACCACCAGGTCTGACTCCACTGGCTGCCTCTTCGGCGAGAAGGTCACCCCTGCTCCGCAGCCTGATGAGAGAGTGCGCCGTTCTGGCGGCTTAAATCCCGGTTTGCTCAGCTTGACGTCGGCCAGCGATTCCTCCTCACATACACGCATACTCGCCACATCGTTCTTATCCGTTATTATGCCCTCCGAATACAGGAACCCGAGTACCAGCTGGCTCAGCTTGACCGGGGTGCATAATAGAGTTACCAGTTCCTCGCTATCTATGTAGATGGTCAGCGCCATCTCTTTGGGCACGGAGGTTGACGAACTGTCCCACTTCCCGGATGAGAAGCGAGTATAGATTATATCAGGCGTGGCACCCTTTATCAATGAATCGTTGAGTGTGTGCTCCATCCCGGTCGACTCCTCGCATTCTTCTCCTCAGGCGCTGGTCCTAAAGGAGCCATATTTCCATTACTTTAGTATACTTCATCAGGGGTGATGCTTCTACTGCGTCACAGTGCACCTTTGGTGGAGCACCGGTAACAGGCGCTAACGCTTATCGTCCGATGCAGTGCCGACCCATCCCATCCTGTACCCTTTTTCCTGTCCCTGCCTGTCCATATCGGCAGTCATTACGCGCTCTAGGGGCGGCAGTATCTCGGATTCCGTTTGACGCAGGTCTATAGCCTTCAAGTAGCTCTTACATCGCTGGCATACATAGAGGCGGTACAAGCCTTCATCGTCGGAGAAATAGTGCAGCTTTTCCCCGTCCTTGTTGCCGCAGTAGGGGCACTCCAGTCGCTGGAAGAGCCATTCTGTATCGCAGCGCGAGCAGAGCAGCCATCTTGCGCCTTTCTCCGTGTCGAGGCAGGCGAAATCAGGCTTCCCCCCGCAGATGGGACAATATCTGAGCCGCCACTGTTCCTGGGGAACCAGCCCGATAAGCGCTTCTGCGTGAGCAGCTAAAAAGGGCTTGAGGGCATAATGGATGGCCGATTCCAGGAGTTCCTCATCGATGCTCTGCTGCTCTGCCAAAGGTGACAGCGATGAGTTCTCATACCATGCTTTGGTAACTTCCTTGAGGAACGCGATATCACCGGCGGCAGCCTTCAGGTTGTCGGAAGGGGAATCGGTATGTTCGTTGATTATGGCAGCAACTTTCTGGAACAGGTTCTGAAAGATAGACCAATCGAAAGGCAGGGCATTCCACTTCAGTACGGGAACGCCCTGCCTAATCTGAGCTACAATCTCAGCTTTGGTTGCATCCGGTTGAGGGGTAGGGATATATGCTACCGCCTCAACTTGAGCGCGCAGCAGGTCTCTATAGAACTCGACAACCTCCGGAAGCGAACCCTCTTCCTGCTGCCACCCCTCTATTTTCTCGAGAATCCTTTCGTTAACTCCCACCAGCCAATCAATCCCCGGCCGTTTAATCCTCTATGACTGTTCTCCTTTTGCTACAACCTCCTCGTACCACTTACCGTGATGGCTCTTGACGTAGTCCTCTGACGCCTTGCCTGTAATCATCGAACGCATAGCCTCTGACATTCGAGGATGAAACACGGCCAGGAAGAAGTGGACCAGGAACATGGCACCACCGGCGATGAAGGCGATATCGTGGAGGATAACCGCCACTCCGGAGACACCAGAAAACATCATGACGGCGCCGGTAATGACGAAGACAACGCCGGTAATAATGACTACCACCATCCACAGTTTCTGGCCTGTGTTCGACCTGCCTTGAGGGGGCATATTCTCCTCAGGGCCTCCGAAATAGTACTCGGGTGCAGCTTGAAGCCAGCCAATGTCGTCTGTGTTCCAGGTAAAGGCTTCCTTGAGCCATTCCAGGGAGGTCTTGGGGTTGAGCACGAAGTAGATGATCGGCACTGCTACGAAGCCCAAAGCGGCGAATCGATGAATAATCCGGCTGTATCCTCCCATGGCTCCAGGGCTAAGCGTTTCCATGAACATGAACAGCCCTGTGACCGCCAGAAGAAAGGAGCAGAGCACGATCCACCAGTGGTGGAATATGGCACGTTTGCGAAACCGTTCAATGTCTTTCATCTTACTTCTCCTCCCTGCTGATTATCCTGGCGCGGGCCACCATGATGTTAAGTATCAGCCCCAATCCCACGACGCCTACTATGCCGTAGCCGAGAGGCTTGATAATATCCTGCCAGGCGGTAGCGGCGGCGGGAACCTTCGGATCCTCAATCAACCCGTAGGCTTTAGGGGTGTCATCGAGGATGTAGAGGACGTGTGTGCCGCCAACCTCGTTCTCGCCGTACAGGTAGGCATTGGGATGGCTGTTGGACTTGAGGGCTGCCACCTTATCCTGTGCTGCTGACAGAAGGGTCTCCCGGTCACCGAAGGTGAGGGCGCCGGTGGGACAGGTGTTAACGCAGGCTGGCTGATAACCGTTGTCGATACGGTTGAGACCGGCTGTGGTACAGGCAGTGCACTTAGTGGCTTTATCTCCAATTCCGCTTATCAAACTTGCATCGAGACGGGGGATACTGAAGGGACAGAACTCGACGCAATAGCCGCAGTTGGTGCATTTATCCTTATCTAAGGCTACGAATCCATCTGTTCGTATATGGAGTGCTCCTGTGGGGCATACCTTCACGCAAGCAGCGTCAGTGCAGTGCATGCAGGATTGCCGTGCGAACAGCCAGCGCATGTTGTCTGTTTCGGTACCGCCCTTCTCGATGAATCTCATCTTGAGCCAGGTCTGGGTGGAGAGATCTTTGGGGTTTTCGTAGCTGCCCCAGTTGTAGGTCTCAACAGCCTCAAGACCGTTCCAGTTCTTGCAAGCGACTTGGCATCCCCGGCAGCCCGTGCACTTGGTTGCGTCGTACAGTATCGCTTTGGCCATTATTCGCCTCCCTTCCTAACGTACTTTATATTGCACAGGAAGGTTTTATATTCAGGTATCGTTGTGTTGGCATCCCCCACGTGCGGGGTGAGCACATTGCCGCTGCTCCCGTTGGGACTGATGCCTGTACACTGGCCAGTGTACCCCCAGTGCCAGGGAACCCCCACGTGGTGGACCGTTTTACCGCCGATTGTCAGTGGCTGGAAGCGCTTGGTCACTATGGCCACTGCATCGATGGAGCCTCTGGCGGTACTTACCTCGACTATGTCGCCGCTCTCGATTCCCTTCTGACTTGCCAGTACCGGGTCAAGCTCGGCGATCGGCTGCGGCTGGAGCTCGATGAGCCAGGGGAGGTTGCGAGTCATCTGTCCCGCCTGCCAGTGTTCCGTCAGCCTGTAGGTCATGCCGACGTAGGGGTAATTATCAGGGGTTCCCCTTTCGTTCCAGACCTGGCCGTCCATCTCCATCTTGCCGATGTAGCAGCAGGGGTCGTTGAATCCCGGGGTTCCATTAGCTTCTGTATCTTCCACACCGGTTAACAGGTTCGTTTCCAGAGGGCTTTCCCATGGCTCGTAAGCAACAGGTAGAGGTCCCTCGGCTCGGCCGTCGCCCCAGATTCTCCCCACACCCTCACGGTGCATGATGAAGGGAAGGTACTTGGCACCTTCAGCGGAGAGGTTGATCGGATTCCAGCCGCCGTCGGCGATGTCACCGGCCCATTTGGTTATCGAACCGGTCCACTTTATCACGGGATGGTCTTTGTCCCAGGGCTCTCCATCGAGGTCAACCGAGGCCCTGTTATAGATTATGCGCCTGTTTATGGGCCAGCACCATGTCCAGCCGGAATAGAGGCCGATCTGGTTCAGGCTCTTGTCAACCGGGTCGTGCTGCTTGGCCTTGTTATTGCCATTTGCATCGAACATGCCGCAGTAGAGCCAGTTGCCCGAGCAGGTGGAACCGTCGCTCTTTAGATTGCCGAAGCTGGTGAGCGCGGTCTTGGTGGTCCAGTCGTAGCCGTTGAACTCCTTAGCCGCTATATTCGGGTCAGCCTCGGCAGCGCCCTCGCGGAAGTCCCAGAACAGCTTGGTTATGGCCTCGGGGAACTCTCCACCCTCACTGGTGTAGAGTTCCTTGAGCTTGAGCGCCAGTTCATCTACGATCTCCAAGTCGGGTTTAGCCTGTCCGATCGGCTCGAGGGCCTTCCAGCGCCACTGTGCCCAGCGTCCGCTGTTAGAGATGCTGCCCTGCTTTTCGTAGGAGCATGCAGCAGGCAGCAGGAAGACCTCTGTATTAATACTTCCCGGATTGGCTCCGCCTCTCTTCCAGAAGGCCGCTGTCTCTGTCTCGAAAAGGTCGCTGACCACCAGCCAGTCGAGCTTCTCCAGGGCTTTGCGCTCGCCTTCGGAGTCAGGCCCGCCGACTGCCGGGTTCTGGCCCCATACCAGCATACCCTTGACGATTCCAGCGGCCACCGCCTCGAAGGTGCCGATGTGTGTGTAGTCATCGCCGCTTGTCACCTTGGGCAGATAGTTGAATCCGAAGTCATTGGCCGCAGTCGCGTTATCACCATACCATGCCTTGAGCATGCTGACGAGGTATTTCTTGTAGTTGGGGTCGGCATCGTTGTACCACCACCAGCTTGCCGACTTATCGCCTGCCAGGCCCTGGGGTGTGATGAAATCTTTGCCTTTCTTAGCCCTGGCGATATAGTCGTCGAGGCTCTGGTCTGTATGTATCGGCACCTGCAGATAGCCGGGGAGGATATGGGACAGGAGGCACATATCGGTGGACCCCTGTACATTTGACGTCCCCCTCAGTGCGTTGATGCCGCCGCCGGCGATGCCGATATTACCAAGCAGGAGCTGGAGGATGGCGTAGCCTCTGATATTCTGCGTACCATAGGTATGCTGGGTGGTGCCCATGGCATACATTATGGTACCTGCCTTGCCCGGTGCTCCCGATTCCGCATAGGTCTGAGCGACCTCGAGGAACTTATCCTTGGGACATCCCGTGATCTCCTCTACCTTCTCAGGAGTGTAGTCCTTGTAGTTCTCCCAAAGCAGCCTGAGTACGCATTTGGAGTCCAGGTCCTCCCACGCGGTCCATGTATTATTCACCAGCGCCGGGTCTGAAGCAGGGGTTGTGGAGTCCGCATAGTTCCAGGTTGACTTGTTATATGAACCGAGGATTCCCGGAGTCCCGTTCTTGGAAGCGGTATACCCGCCGAACAGCCCGGGATGGGTGGATTCCAAAGCGCCCTCGAAGCTATTGTTGATTATCAGAGCGGCGTTGGTGTACTGCGTCACATAGGTCATGTTGTACTTCTCAGCGCGCTCCGACGGGCTTGACTTCTGCATATCATCTAGGATGTACCTTATCATGCCGCCGATGAACGTGATGTCGCATCCCGACCTCATCGGTGCGTAGATATCGGCTTTGGATGAGGTGCGGGTGAAACGCGGGTCAACGCTGATGAGTTTCGCTCCGCGTTCCTTCGCTGCAGTGACCCACTTGAAGGAGATGGGGTGGTTCTCCGCCGCGTTGGAGCCGATAATCATGATGCGGTCGGAGTTCCTGAGATCGATCCAGTGGTTGGTCATTGCTCCCCTGCCGAACGACTCTGCCAGAGCCGCTACAGTAGCGGAGTGTCATATTCGGGCGCAGTGTTCGATATACACCATCCCGAGAGCTCGGGTCAACTTGACCAGGAGATAACATTCTTCGTTATCCAGTTCGCCACCGCCGAAGTGAGCGATGGCATCGGTGCGGTTGACCGTGTAGTCGGTACCGCCGACGTTTACCGTCGATATCCAGTTATCATCCCTGGTCTTCTTTATCCTCTTTGCGATTTCAGTGATGGCCCAATCCCAGCTCTTTTCCTCCCACGCTGTTCCTCCAGCCCTGCGATAGAGAGGCTTGGTCAGGCGGTTGGGGTTGTCCTCCCCGTCAACAGTTCGGAACTGGGCCAATGCCTGTCCTTTGGAGCAAAGGGTACCTTCGTTGATGGGATGGTCTGGATTCCCCTCGACATTTATGACCTTTCCGCCGGCAGCGGTCGCGAGTGCGCCACAGCCGACGCCGCAATAGCAGCATATGGTGTACGTTTCACCGAGGGGTTCTTTTTTGAGGGGGATGGCTCTGGGAACCTTTTCGGAACCCATGGCACCAAGCAGGACAAGCCCCCCCATCCCTGCCCCGCTTGCTTTGAGAAACTCCCTGCGGCTTAGTTCCATAAGTTGCCTCCTTCTTTATGCCAAGATTAAGGCAGTTTAAAGGGGCTGACTGCGGAATTATACCCACATATCGCCCCTAAAGTAAATATAGCAAGCACAGTAACCCTTTTTAGGGTAAATAGGGCTTCTATTCTTGTCAATAGGGGGGTATAATAGGATAAGGATGCTTTTACTCGGAGGACGACATTGGTTCCGCAAGAAGTAACAAGAGATATAATAACAAAGCGACTGCGGAGAATAGAGGGGCAGGTGCGGGGCGTTCAGAAAATGGTCAACGAGGGCCGTGAGTGTGAGAATGTGATAACGCAACTCGTGGCTGTCCGTTCGGCCATCGATAGCGTTGGCGCACTGGTGCTGAATAACTATATGAGGCTTTGTTTCGGCGACGGGCCCGAGGACAGAGATGAAGCTGTCAGGTCGCTCGCAAAGGCAATTGCTATCTGGGGTAGGGTACGTGTCGGAGAGCACCAGTAAGGGTCAGATTACTCCTGAAAGACTGTATTCGGTATATACCCTGCTAGGGTATAGTTCGAAGTCTAGCAACTGTAGTTGATGCTGGCTAAGCGTACCGTAAAAAGTAACTGGAGCGGGACTACCGCTCCAGTTTATACGTTGAGAATTCTAATTAAGCTCCGCTAGTCCTTCTCTTCCTTTAAGGACTCCTCGTACCATTTCCCGTAGTGATGCTTGGCATATTTTGGGGAAATCTTACCATTTAGCATAGAGCGGAGTGATTCAGTCATTCTTGGATGAAGAGCGCCCAGATAGATATGTACGAAAAGCATGGCAAGCGCGACTATAAAGGCGAGACCGTGTATGACCATGCACCACTGGAAGACACCCTCCGATATGCTGCCTCTGGCGAACCACATTATCGCTCCTGTTACCAGAAACACCACACCTGTGCCCAGGACGACTGCCTGCCACATCTTCTGACCGGTGTTGATATGACCTTGAGGAGGCATTTTATCCTCGGGTCCTCCGAAGTAGTAGTCCGGCGCTGCCAGGAGCCAGCCAATGTCGTCCTTGCCCCAGGTGAGGGTGTCTTTTACAAACTGGAGCGCCCTCTTGGGGTTCAACGGGATGTATAGTATTGCTCCTCCTATGAATATGACAGAGGCGATGTGATGAATGATTCTGGTAGCGCCCCCTGCAGCTGCACCGCCACAGCCGGGGAAAAACAGTATTGCGCCGGTGATTATCAATAGCAGGAAGGCTGCTGTGTGTATCCAGTGGAACCATATCGTTCGCTTTTTAAAACGCTCTACCGTTCGCGCTTCCATGATTATTTCTCCTCTTTGGCTATCCTGGCCCGAGCGACCAGGTAATTCAGCCCGAAACCGGCGAGTACTGCCGCTACAGCCCCAACCCCAAGCCACTGGAAAACATCGTGCACCATAGCGGCGGCTGGTACTTTCGGGTCGGCTGGCAAGCCCTGTTTTTCGGGAGATTCTTCAAGTATATACATTACATGCAGGCCGCCTAACTCGTTCGCACCATAGAGGCAGGCATCGGGATTGGTCTTTTGTAGTTCTGCTAATCTTGTGCTGGCTTCCTCCAGCAGTTCCTTGCGTTTGCCGAACGAAATCGCTCCCGTCGGGCAGGCCTCCGAGCAGGCAGTCTGCTGTCCGTTGGTAACACGGTCTATGCAGAAGGTGCATTTATCCATCAGGGCGTCACCGCTTACCTTGTTGGTCTGCAATTGGGGAACCTCAAAGGGGCAATACTGAGAGCAATATCCACAGCCGGAGCACTTGTCTCGCTCGTACTGGACAAATCCCAGCTTGTTGTGGCTGAGAGCCCCTGTAGGACAAACATTTACGCATGCTGCGTCGGTACAGTGCATGCAGGCTTGCTTTCTGAACTTCCACGTGTTGCCCTGCTTTTTTGTGAAGAGCGTTGTCCATGTGTCAGGAGCAAGCGGCGGCGGGTCATCGGGTTTGGGTGTGGCTGTTTCGGGGAGGCCATTGTACTGCTTGCAGGCAACGTAACACCACCAGCAGCCGATGCATTTGGACACATCCACCAGCATCGCCAGGTCTTCATTGGATGAATTCTCGGCAGCCTCGCATACTTTATCAATATTGGAGGGCTGCAATAGAACCAGGCCCGCAGCCCCCGTAGAGATTTTCAGGAAATCCCGTCGCTTCAGTTCCATATGTTCACCTTGATTATCTCTTTAATATGACGGATTAGGAATCTCTGGAACTATCACGCCTTGATTCGCCTCTACCTCACCGGGCCTCAAATCTTCCTCGGTAAGGAACAGCTCTGCGTTACCATGGCAGGAATCACAACTGGCGTTTTGCGGAGTGTTCAGCTGGATATTATGCGGCGTGGCATACTTCCAGGTTGGCTGGGCATCGAAATCAGGAAGCAGATTCTCGCCGTAGTAGACGCATTCGTCAGGGCATGTCGGCACATGCCTCAGCACCACATAGTCGTAAGGCCTTTCGGCTGACTTAAGGGGGTTAAGCCCGATTTTGAAGTCCATTACTGACGGCTCGCTGGTTCGACAGGGTATGCCTTGCTCGTCAATGCTTACGTGGCAACTGTAGCAGTGTTTATAATCGACCGCATGGCAAACTTGGCAGGCGAGGTCTTCGAGGTGCTGCTCGTGCTGAGGGTTACTGTCGGCGGTGTCATAGAGGTCATCGTGACAGCCTGCGTCTGTGCAACTCACCGCTGTAGTGGTATGATAACGACTTTCGGCAAGCTCTCCGGAGCCGTGTAGTTCCTGCCCGTGACAACTTGAGCACTGCATGCCCTTTTTCCTGTGGACGTCTTTGGGAACCCCTTCATTCTCACCCAGGAATTCATCGCCGACACGGGAACCGTGGCAGGCGACACAGTTGTTCTTCATATTCGGTGTACTCTTGAACTCGTGACCTGACAGGAAACCACCGCCGGCCTCATCTGGCCGGCTGACATGACATTGACCACATGAGAGATGACACTGCTGGCAGTGGTTCTCGAAGGCTGTGGCGAGCGGGGAGCCCTCCTCAAGATTACCGCCCCTTGCTTCAAGAGCTGATATGAACCCGCTGAGTGTGGTGTGAAGGCTGGTCTCGTTCTTTTCAAATATCTCTCTATGACAGGTGTTGCAATTGTCCTCGGACGGGTCGGCTATTAGGCCGATGTGAGCGCTTTCCATGTCTTCAGCCGTGTTATCTCCACTGTGGCAGACCACGCAGCCCATCTTGTTGTGTGTATCCTCGAGGAAATCCTCGCCGTCGATGTAGACCTTTTCCCATGCCTCCAACGGAGGCAAATCGCCCCCTCAGCCTTCACCCGTTGTTGCCTCGGATTCCTCCTCTTCCTCTTCCACGGCAAGCTCCTGGAGAACCTCTTTGTCGGTATGGCAGGTGACGCAGGCGCTTATTACCTCGACTCCCGGGGACGGACTGACAACATCATCGATGCAGCCGGAGGCAGCGAATGTAATCAGGAAAAGGAACCCTATAGCTAGCAAGAATAACCTTTTCATATCCGCCTCGTTTTTCATAGGCTTTGTATAATGCTCTGCCAGTGCAAGAGCCTCGAAGCTCTTGCACTGGCCATTTATCCAATTTTACACAATGTTGTCTATAAGCGCTAGGCCCCTGAGTCGAACATAAAGTCGTTCTGGTCGTTTGCGGGGTCGAAGCACTTGCCCGCGTTTATTGACTCGTCGCTGCTCCAGGAGCACATACCGAACTTGAGGCTCTTGGCATCGTAGCCAAGCATGTTGAGCAGGGCGGTTACCTGGGCGGCGGTATGGCCGGTGTAGCAGTATACGACGATTGTCTCGTCCAGAGGCAGCTTATCCAGGTTGTCGGCGATACTGCCGATGCCGATGTTGACCGCGCCGGGGATATGCCCGTTGGCGTAGTCCTCAGCGCTGCGGCAGCTGATGATGAAGGGCGCCTCATCGTCGTTAATCATGTCATTGAGGTCGCCGGCGGTGATGTACGCCGTTGAAACAGACGCGGCGGCAGCCTGGAGGATGTCATCCTCATCGGTGGAGGCGGTGTTATCGAGAGTCGGGTAGTCGTAGGTCTCGGTGGCTGTATTGGCGGTGGTCTCGACCGCGAAGTCGTTCTGGTCTGCTGCGGGGTTGAAGCACTTGCCGGCGAGTACCGTCTCGTCACCGGTCCAGGAGCACATTCCGTGCAGCAGGTTCTGGACATCGTATCCCAAAGTACCAAGCAGTGCGGTAGCCATGGAGGCTGTCTGCCCTGTGTAGCAGTAAGTAACGATGTCCTCGTCGGGCAGGGTATCAAGTGTGGTTGTCTTGAACAGGTCGCCGAAAGCTATGTTTACTGAGCCGGTGATATGCCCATTGGCGAAGTCATCGGCGCTGCGAAGGCTGATGAGGTAGGGTGCTTCATCGGCGGTGACGAGGTCGTTGAGGTCGCCTGCCTTGATGTTCGCGGCTGGGGAGGCCACGTATGCCGCGACGGCATCTTTTACTACGTCGAATTCTGATTCTGATACTGCCCCGCCCGCGACAGTAAAGTCGTTCTGGTCGTTTGCGGGGTCGAAGCACTTGCCGGCGAGTACAGTCTCGTCGCTGCTCCAGGAGCACATACCGAACTTGAGGCTCTTGGCGTCGTAGCCCAGCATGTTGAGTAGGGCGGTTACCTGGGCGGCGGTATGGCCGGTGTAGCAGTATACAACGATTGTCTCGTCCGGGGGCAGCTTGTCCAGGTTATCGGCGATGCTGCCGATGCCGATGTTGACTGCACCGGGGATATGCCCGTTGGCATAGTCCTCAGCGCTGCGGCAGCTGATAATGAATGGTGCATCGCCCGAGTTGATCATGTCGTTGAGGTCGCTCGCGGTTATATACGCCGTTGAAACAGACGCGGCGGCAGCCTGGAGGATGTCGTCCTCGTCGTTGGAAGCGGTGTTATCTAGGGTTGGGTAGTCGTAGGTCTCGGTGGCTGTGTTGACGGTGGTCTCGACCGCGAAGTCGTTCTGGTCTGCTGCGGGGTTGAAGCACTTGCCGGCGAGTACCGTCTCGTCGCTGGTCCAGGAGCACATACCGTGCAGCAGGTTTTGGACATCGTATCCCAAAGTACCGAGCAGGGCGGCTGCCATGGAGGCTGTCTGTCCGGTGTAGCAGTAGGTAACGATGTCCTCGTCGGGCAGGGTAGCAAGTGTATCGGCCTTGAACAGGTCGCCGAAAGCTATATTAACTGAGCCGGTGATGTGGCCCTTGGCGAAGTCATCGGCGCTCCGAAGGCTGATGAGGTACGGCGCGTCGCCGGAGTTAATCAGGTCGTTGAGGTCGCCTGCCTTGATGTTTTCGGCCTTGTCGGCGACATATGCAGCAACGGCGTCTTTGACTACGTCAAACTCTGATACTGCTGCTGTTGGCGGAGCTGTCGGCACAGCTGTAGCTGTTGGTGTAGGCTCTTCCTCCTCCTCTCCCCCGCAGGCAGCGAGTAGCGGCATGCTGATAAGCAGCAGCATTAACGCTATTATCAATACAAGCTTACTCCATGATTTTCTTTCCATATATTCCTCCTCTAATAAGTGTTACCATAAAAATTGCAGAATATATAAACATCGGCCGGTTTCCTTATGAGACCCGTACCGATGATTGCGCCATAGCTTATTACCATACCCTGGTTAGCTAACTATCTTAATTATAAACGAGACAGCGCTCGGGTATCCTTTTTACCGCTGCCCATGATATTATAATTTAGATAGAGTGTCAACTATTTTTAAGCCGAATGCCTGGAAATTTCTAACATTCTTTACCTGGTATCGTAATTGTGAACCGGTGTTTGGCAGCGGCTCCCCATCTTGCTAAAATGGGTACACTATCGGCTTCATCCTGGAGTGACAGGACGTGAAAAAGAGATATCTTATCGGGGGTATCGTTCTGGTAGCCGCAGTGGGTTACCTGATTTACATGGCACTGAGCAGTTCGGCAATATACTATGTCACAGTGAGTGAACTTCTGGACAAAGGCAGTGATACCTACGATACCAATATCAGGGTGACCGGAAAGGTAACTGAGGGCTCTATCGAGTGGGATGCTGAGAAGCTTGAGCTTGGATTTTCCGTTGTTGAAGGAAACGCCAGCTTGCCTGTTATCTATAAAGGCGCCATGCCGGATGGCTTCAAGGCCGGCGCCGATGTCATGGTTGAGGGGAGATATCACTCCGATAGAATATTTCGAGCTGAGAGTATTCTGTTAAAATGCCCCTCGAAATACGTGCCTGAAGAATGAGACAGTAGATGGTAGATACAGGGCATATCGCCCTCATATTATGCTTTATAGCGGCTGTATATACCGCGCTAGCCTCAGCGTGGGGAGCTCGCAGTGGTTCCCATGCCTTCACTGCAAGTGCTCGAAACGGTTTACTCGTAGTTGCTGTCCTTTATACCTTGGCCATGGCGGCCATGCTCTATGCTTTTATGAGCAAGGATTTCAGCCTCAGGATAGTAACGGAACACGCCAGCAGAGACCTTCCGGCGGTATATGCTTTCAGCGCCTTGTATGCCGATAAAGCTGGCTCGGTTCTTTTCTGGGGATGGTTGCTCTCGTTGTTCGCCGCTGTGCTGGCGCTGCAGAAATATAATTCTTACAAGCAGATTACGCCCTGCGCTATCTCCATCCTTGCGGTCATTCTGGCATTTTTCCTGGCGCTGGTCACGATTGTGGTAAACGTGTTCGAGGAGAATCCTTACCCTCCCGTGGATGGATTCGGCTTGAACCCGCTTCTCCAGAATGTCGGCATGTTGATACATCCCCCGTTGCTATACCTGGGCTTTGCCGGATTCACTGTTGTGTTTGCTTTCGTTATGGCAGCGCTTATAGTCCGTCGTCCCGGTATGGAGTGGATTGGGGGAATCCGGCGCTGGACTCTCTTTGCATGGTGTGTGCTGGGCATAGGCAACTTGGTAGGAATGTGGTGGTCATATATCGAGCTGGGTTGGGGAGGGTATTGGGCATGGGACCCGGTGGAGAATGCCGGTCTGATGCCGTGGCTGTTGGGGACTGCTTTTCTCCACTCGGTTGCGATGCTGCGAAAGCGACATTATCTCCACACATGGGGGCTGGCGCTCATCATAGTAACCTTTATTTTTGTCCTGCTTAGCCCCTTTATTACGCACGGCGGTATCGAGTCCCCGCTGCACGGATTCTACGCTTCGAATTATCCTCCTTATATTCTGGGCGCTATCGTGGTTACGCTGGTAGGATCGGTGGTACTGCTCTATGCTCGCCATAGGGATTTCGGGAAAGAAGATAAGCCATTATCGCCTATCTCCAGGGAGGGCGCCTTCCTTCTCACTAACGTCATATTCCTTGTTCTTGTATTCCTTATCATTACAGGCGTGATCCTGCCGCGGATTGTTGAGGGACTGGGGGGTAGTGAGATAGCTCTGGAACGAGACTATTTCGACTGGTCATGCGGGCCTGTTATGCTTTTCCTCGTATTCTTCATGGGAGTTTGCTCAACGTTAAGGTGGCGGAAAGCATCGTTGAAGTCTATAGGATGGAACTTATTGTATACCCTGTTTCCAGCCGTGATTATCGCTATAGCTGTCCTCATTTCTGGCATCGGAAACTGGTACGCCCTTGCAGCGCTGGTATGTGGCTTCCCGCTTTTCACTATTATGCGGGAATGGTTACTGGGGACGAGAGCAAGACGGCGCGCTACCGGGGGATATTATGCCGGGGCATTCCTTAGATTGATCGGGAGTAACAGGCCCCGGTACGGCGGATTTATAGTTCATATAGGCATTATTCTAATAACACTCGGCGTCATCGGCTCATCCTTCTACGGATTAGAAGGTATGGAGACGCTCGATATCGGGGAGGAGATGACAGTCGGGAAGTACGAGTTGTCATATGATGCTCTAGACATGCGGGAGGGTAGCTCGAAAGTGAGCGCCGTTGCCTCTCTTTCTATAAGCAGGGACGGCAAGCTCATCGATACGGTGCGGCCGGAGTATAACTACTGGTTTAGCTGGATGGAGCCCTTCGCCGAAGTAGCGGTTCGAACCACTCCTGCCGAGGACTTGTTCGTCTCGTTATCATGGACCAGCTTTGAGCCGGGGGACGAGTCTGCTACCTTCAGAGTGCTAGTCAATCCCCTGATTGTCTGGATGTGGGTTGGGGGAGGGTTTCTCCTTCTAGGAGGGCTCGTAGCCTTCTGGCCTGATCGAAAGCGCCAGTCTGGCTCTGAGGCGGGTGTAACATGACTGTTCCACTGGGTATTCTATTAGGTCTCATTGCGGCTATCTTTATTGCCTATCCCTTCTTCAGGTCGAGAGCCAAGAGTGTTTCGGGAGATGAGGCTCTTGATGAGGAGCTGGAGAAGCGGATACGGGCGTTACGAAAGGGTCGCAGCGAAGCTGCGGAAGATGTTGTGGATAAGGTCTGCCCGAGCTGCGGCGCGAGATGCGATTCGAGGGATAAATTTTGCTCTGAGTGTGGGGCGAGCCTAAGTACGTAGGTCTTGTAAGGGAAGCAATGAGGAAACTTGTTGCCATATGTAGTGTGCTGTTCCTCTTAGGTCTGTCGGGGATGGCTATTGCCCAGGGCACCCTGGATGGCGAAATCAATGGGACGGTAATCAATGGAACCGCTGGGGGTGGAAACGTATCCGGTATCGATGTTCTCTTGATTACCTATGTAGATGATGCGCTGGGAGACATTAAAATCACCGTAACCGATGACCAGGGCGGATTTACGTTTTCCAGCCTTGAAACTGGTCCCGGCTATGAGTACCTGGTCTCGGCTCACTACTTGGGCGTGGACTACTATAGCCTGGTTATTTTCGGAGAGAATGAGACAATTACCTTTGTCGAGGTGCCGGTATGCGAAACGACGACCAGCGATGAGACTATTCGGGTGGCTCAATCACATGCAGTCATATATATGGAAGATAGTAGCCTCTGGGTATCGGAATACTTCATGTTCTCGAACGATGGCGACCGGACATATGTCGGGTCGGAGGAAAATGCCACTGATGAAGGAACCGGAACGCTGGTCTTCACTCTACCGCAGGGAGCGGTTGATTTCGAGGCCCCGCAGGATTTAATACAGGACTGCATATTCCTGGGCAATAGTACATTTGCCGATACTCTACCTTTTCCGCCTGGCTATAGAGAGTGGAGTTACTCGTACAGGCTGCCGTTCTCTGGTTCGGGCGATGCTACCATTCTGCTTAAGGTCAATTATCCCACTGACAGCTTCAATGTTATGGTTATGGGTGATGACGTTGAGGTTGCCAGCAACCGGTTGACGCTGGCGGGGCCGGTGGAGGCTGATACCGGGGAGCAATTCATACATCTTCAGGGAGAGGAACTCCCCCGTGGCACTGATCTGGATATTCGTCTTTCCCGCATATCAGGGGGAGTCGATGCAACTACAGTGATTCTCTGGCTCGTTGTTGTTCTGCTCATTATCGTTATCGCCGTTTTGGGAGTTAAGGGAATAAAGGCGACGCCGCACGTGGAAAGGGAGAGCGAGACGCACAAGCAGCGATTGCTGAGGGAGATAGCTCAACTGGATGACGAGTTTGAGCAAGGGGCAATCGACGAAAATACATATCGGCGGATGCGTTCGGAGAAGAAGGCGCAGTTGCTTGAAATGATGCGTAGTGAGAAAGGTAAGGGAGAGACCAGTGGCTGAAGGTGACCTTTCCCCTACCCCATGGGCTATTGAGACACATGGGCTTGCTAAGTCATTCGGCAATATACCTGCTCTCGCGGGAATTGACCTCAAGGTTAAGCGGGGCGACCACCTTACTGTCTTCGGCCCTAACGGTGCGGGGAAGACGACACTGATCAAACTGCTCTCTACCTTGTCAAAGCCGTCTGGCGGAAGCGTGCTGCTGGATGGTCTGGATATCCGTAAGACTCCCGAGCAGAGCCGCAGCAAGTTGGGAGTAGTCAGCCATTCTACCTTCCTGTATCCTCATCTCACGGTTAGCGAGAACCTGAGATTCTACGGCAAGATGTATGGGCTCGCGAATCTGGAGCGGCGCATAGAGGAGGTAATCTCTCAGGTGCAGCTTAAAGCGCGGCTGCATGACCGGGTGGGGACGCTGTCACGCGGCATGCAGCAGCGGGTTGCCATAGCAAGGGCGGTGCTCCATGATCCGCCGGTCATGCTCCTCGATGAACCGGAGACAGGACTTGACCCCCACGCCACTGTGATGATGCGAGCTGTACTGGAGCACTTCACCTCTGGGGAGCGCACTGTCGTGATGACCACGCACAACTTGGCGCGCGGCCTAGAGCTCGCTGACCAGGTGCTGATTCTCCACGAGGGCGTGGTCGTCTATCAAGAGGTAAAACAGGAGATAGATGCAGCGGCTTTTCCGGAAATTTACGACCGCTGCACGGGAATGAGGAGATGAGGGAACTATTCACCAGGGTCTTCGCTATCTTCTGGAAAGACCTCCTCTCGGAGCTCCGCACCAAGGAAGTTGCCACATCGGTTCTCGTCTTTGCCCTGCTGGTGGTGGTCATCTTCAACTTCGCCTTTGAATCCGGGGAGGATACTATAGGACTCGTTGCACCTGGCATTCTATGGGTGGCTTTCACCTTCGCCGGGGTGCTCGGCTTGAACCATACCTTTGCGACAGAGAAAGAGAACTCCAGTCTCGAGGGATTGATGCTCTGCCCGGTTGAGCGGTACGTTATTTATCTGGGGAAGCTGGCGGGCAGCTTCACCTTCATGCTGGTCGTTGCAGCAATCATTACGCCGATATTCCTCGTCCTTTTCAACCTGCCTTTGTGTTTACCCAGGCTGGCACTGATCATAGTGCTGGCAACGGTGGGATTTACTTCGGTGGGCACGCTGTTTTCCGCGCTGTCGGCTCATACAAAGGCGCGGGAGATAATGCTTCCTATACTCTTCCTGCCTGTTGTCGTTCCCGTGCTGATCGCAGCGGTAAAAGCCACCGGTGTGGTGCTGGACGGCGGCGCCTGGAGCGATATGTCAACCTGGCTTCAGATACTAGTAGCCTTCGATATCATCTTTCTGGTAGTATCGGTGTTGGTCTTCGAGTTCGTTATCGAGGAGTAGCAGCAGCGGAGTCGCGGCTAATAACGGAGGTTGCCTGATGAGGGAAAGGAGCGTGATGCTGAGCAATATCCTGCTCGGGCTCGGCTGTGCCCTGATGATAGCCGCCCTCTATCTGGTATTCATATATGCGCCCACGGAGGAGGCAATGGGCGACGTTCAGCGTATATTCTACTTCCATGTGGCACTGGCCTGGGTCGCATTCCTGGCGTTCTTCGTGGTCTTTATATGCAGCATCCTCTACCTCTGGAAGCGGGATGTCAGGTGGGATACTGTTGCCCGCTCGTCGGCGGAGCTTGGGGTAGTGTTCACCACGCTGGTTCTGATTACAGGGCCTATCTGGGCAAGGCCTGTATGGGGGGTGTGGTGGACGTGGGATGCCCGGCTGACAGCGACCCTTGTACTCTGGCTGACATACGTTGCCTATCTACTGGTGCGCGGCTTTGCTACCGAGGAATCCCGGGGGGCGAGATTCGCCGCGGTTCTGGGTATCGTCGGCTTCATCGATGTACCTATTGTCTATCTGGCTATTCACCTGTGGCGGACCCACCATCCACCGGCATTGGTCGGCGACCTCGTATCATCTATGCTACTGACACTGCTGGTCAGCGTTGCTGCTTTCACATTACTGTTTATCATCCTGCTCAAAGGGAGCGTATCGGTGAGGAACATGGAGGCTGAGGTCAGGCATTTGAAGGATTCAAAAATGAATCGGAGGAATTATTAGCCATGGATAATCTGAGTTACCTCTTTGCGGCGTATACCGTCATATGGGCTGTCATCTTCGGCTACGTATTTTTCGTCCACCAGCGTCACCGAAGGCTGCGGCGGGAACTCGATACGCTCAAAGAGGACGTGGAAAAGCAGAAAGCGGATTGAGAGATAGCTGGTAACGCTGCTTTCTTGAACTGGGGCTGCTATACCTGTTTTTCATTGAGCTTGGCAAGGATGGCAGGCACTTCTGCCACTATGTTTTCGATAACTTCCCGCGCGCTCATTATATCGTGAATCATGCCGGCGTTGGCGCCGCATGGTGCTTCGGACGTGTCGATATCGCCCTGCACCAGAGCGTTCCGCATGGGGTGATAGAGGACATGATTGCCGAGCTCTTCAAGCGGTGCGCCGCCGGTCTCCAACTCAATGTACTTTTCGATGAACTCGTTTTTAAGCGACCTGCCGATTCCCACCCCGAGCTTCTTGCCCCAGGCGATGGTGCTGGTGTCGTTTGCATCAACCACGGCTTGCTTCAAATTGGAGTGGGCGTCGCATTCAAGGGTGGCGAGGAACCGCGTGCCCATATAGACGGCCTCCGCGCCTAAGGCGAGGGCAGCGACGACTCCACGGGCATCGGCGATGCCGCCGGCTGCGATCACCGGTATTTTCACCGCATCGACTACCTGCGGGACGAGTACCATGGTCGGCAGCTCGTCAGCACCGCTGTGACCGCCGGCCTCGAAACCCTGGGCTACGACCGCATCGACGCCGGCTTCCTCCGCCTTCAACGCATACCTCACCGAGGTTACCAGGTGAAACACCTTCACCCCTGCTTCTCTGAAGCGGCTGGTGTAGACCTTTGGGCTCCCCATCGAGGTTATCGCCACGTGTATATCCTCCTCCAGAGATACCTCGACGCACCTGTCGGCGAAATCCTTAACTGTACCGAAGCCGATGGGGAAGTTAACGGCGAAGGGCTTCTGGGTAAGAGTCTTAAGCTTTCTTATTTCGCTCCGCAGCCTCTCCCCCGTTAGAGCGACATCCTCCGTGACCTCAGTTGCTCCCGCGTTCGGCCCGAGGGTTCCCAGACCGCCAGCGTTAGAGACAGCCGCTGCAAGGTTAGCGCCGGTAATCCAGTTCATCGGCGCCTGGATGATAGGATACTCGATTCCCAGTAAATCACATATTCTCGTTCTTAGCATAGCGTAATCTCCTTTTCATTATCCGGGGCAGCCGGGGTATCCGAGGTGATTTGACCGAGTTGTTCTATTGTTCTTACCCGTGTGATGAAAGTCCATACGATGTACAACACCGGGATACCGACATTGAATTGTATGAAGCTGTTGAAGATCAGTACGTCTACCGCTCCTTCTGCGGGACGTATCCCTGAAATCCAAAGGGTGAATTCCATGGCGAAGATGATCAGGAATCCGACGAGGAACAGGTAGGCTATGCGGGGCCAGGTGAGTGGCTTCATGTATTTCCACCTATATTTCAGTATCACCAGCAAGATATATCCTCCCACCACCATTCCGATTTGGAACGCAGGTATATCTGACATATCACGTACCATGGTAATCAGGCGGTCGTCGAGAGGGATCCACTGGGAGAGAAACGCTATAGCGCCCCATCCGAGGTAGAGAAATGCTGTCCAGAGCACCTTGGTACTCGTCTTTGTAGCGCTGAACATGACAATGACATAGGAGAACATCACCATGCCGGCGGTAAATGAGCCGCACGCCAGGTAGAGGTCCGGGCTGAAAGGGGCATCTATGATACGCGTTTCCTGAATGTGGTACATCCACACGTCGTCAGCGAGGAATGTAATGAGGGCACCTGCCAGCCCGAACTTCAGCGCCAGCATATGCTTCTGCCGCCATAGAAGGACTATCCAGATGGCGGTAAAGATGAAGTCCAGGTAGATGAAATCTACGTCGAATTCCCGTGCAACATAGGTGTTCATGCCCGGCTGCCTGTGCCGATGATATGGTGCTGTCCCATGGCTGTCAAGCGTCTTGGAACCCTCCGCTTTTCGGAGAAGGTCATATATTTGTCCCGCGGTTCTCTGCCTGCTATAATGAGGCGCAAGTATGCGAAAGCGAAGCTCTCAGGTATGTTAGCCAAGGTAAAAACCGCTGCAGTGGTGGGACTCGACGCTCAGGAGGTCGAGGTAGAGACCGATATCTCCGGTGGATTGCCCCGAACGACGGTGGTAGGGCTGCCTGATACTGCAGTGCAGGAGGCCAGGGAGAGGGTCCGCTCAGCTATCAGGAACTCGGGGTGCTGGTTCCCCGCGAAGCGGATAACGGTAAACCTCGCCCCTGCCGACCTCAAGAAGGCTGGCCCCGCCTACGACCTCCCCATTGCTGTGGGCGTACTGTTAGGCTCGGGGCAGATATCGAACGACGCTTCCGGGATGCTCTTCCTCGGCGAACTCTCCCTCGACGGCAACCTGCGGCATACCCAGGGCATCATCTCCATGGTCGAGCTTGCCCGGGAGAAGGGCATATTCACGGTCTTCGTCCCTGCCGCCGATGCCAAGGAGGCTTCCCTGATACAGGGTGTTGACATCATTCCCGTGTCCTCTCTAGCTCAGCTTGTAAGCCATCTCCGCGGCGAGGTGGTTATTCCTTGCTATAGTGCCGACGATGTCGAAGGTGAGTTTGAGGAAGCCCCTTGGCCGGCGACCGACTTGGCGCACATCAAGGGACAGGAGCATGTTAAGCGGGCGCTGGAGGTGGCTGCCGCCGGAGGGCATAATGTTGTGATGACGGGGCCGCCGGGAAGCGGCAAGACCCTGCTGGCACGGGCTTTGCCCTCCATCCTTCCTAGGATGGGCATCGGGGAGGCCCTTGAGGTTACCAAGATATACAGTGTGAGCGGGCTCCTGCCACAGGACACGCCACTCATCAGGCAGCGCCCGTTCCGGGCGCCGCACTATACCATATCCCATGCCGGACTCGTTGGTGGTGGGCGCTTCCCCAGACCCGGCGAGATAAGCCTCAGCCACCGCGGAGTCCTCTTTCTTGACGAGCTTCCCGAGTTCGGACACGCCGACCTCGAGGTGCTGCGCCAGCCTATGGAGGACAGGGTTGTAACGATCAGCAGAGCACAAGGGAGCGTCACATTCCCTGCGAACTTCATGCTTGTCGGAGCAATGAACCCCTGTCCCTGTGGGTATTACGGGGACCCGGTCAAGGAATGTACCTGCACACCGATGATGGTCTCACGGTACCAGAAGCGTATCAGCGGGCCGCTGCTCGACCGTATAGATATCTTTGTTGAGGTTCCCCGCATCGACTACGAGAAGCTCGCAGATGACAGGCTGGGTGAGGGCTCGGAGGCGGTGAGGCAGAGGGTTGAGGAAGCGCGCGCTGTACAGCAACGGCGCTTGGAGGGCACCAGGCTCGTTTGCAATGCCGATATGACCCCGCTGGAGGTGCGCGAGTTCTGCCAGGTAGAGCCATCCGCCCAGAGCCTGCTCCAAACGGCGATGAATCAGTTGCACCTCTCGGCACGCGCCTTCCACCGCATCCTCAAGCTGGCGCGAACCATCGCCGACCTCGCCGGTGCCGATACTATCGGCGCACCTAACCTCGCCGAGGCGCTCCAGTACCGCTCGCGGGAGCAGCTATAGTATAGACGTGAGGATGCGAAGGGAGTTCGGTAACGAAAGATAGTAAACAGCGATATGAGTTTTTACGAACTGAAAGTGCTGGTCAAGAGGGCGAGGGATATATACAAGTACCAGGGATTGAGGCCGCTACTAGCACGCGTTTATGATCGGGTAGCAAGTTTTGTGTTCCAGTATGCGCATTATTATATCTTCGAGCATACCTTAATCGAAAGGGATGAAGCAGACTTCCTCCCCAGAATCGACAATTTTACCCTGCATATCATTCGCACTAACAAAGAGGCTGGTGAATTTGAGGCTGCTACCGGATTCGAGTTAAGGCGCCGTTTGGTCGATGTCGAGGAGAAGCTGGAAAAGGGCGCCATAGGCTTCTGTGGTTTCGTTGGCGAGGAGTTCGCCCACATCGGCTGGATTGCTTTCAGCGAGAAAGCTCGGAAGACCTTTGATACGGTGCCGTATAAAGTGGACTTCTCCAACGGTCAGGCCTGTACCGGGGGGAGCTACACGGTACCGGCGTTCAGAGGCAAGGGGCTTATGGCATATGTCTATTTCAGGAGATTCCAGTTCCTCAGGGAAATGGGGATCAAGACAACACGCAATTCGGTATTAACCAGTAATACCGCATCTCTCAAAGTGCACGCCAAATTTGGCCCTAAATTATTGGCCAGGGGGCGCCGCTTGAAGTTAATGGGGCGGCAGTCATGGAAGGAAACACCGATTGTGCCAACCGGTGAGCCAGTTTAAAAACTTTCACTCTCCTGATATTTTCGGCCGTAGTGCCCCTGCCCATCCTCCAGTGCTAAAAGCCTTCTCAGTTCGGCGGGCGTCATAATCTCCCTCTGATTGGCCTCGGCGATTCTGTGAATACGCTGGATTAGCTCGGAGTTGCGTGCCAGCTTTGTGCGTGCCGGGTCATACCAGATGTTGTCCTCGAGGCCAACCCTTACGCCGCCGCCGGCGGCGATGGCGATTGAGTTCATCATCAATTGGGCGTCGCCAACCCCGCCGAGGCTCCAGAGCGAGTCCGGTGGCAGGTCATTGAGCATGACGCTGACATGCAGCAGGTCGGCCTGCGCACAGGCGATATTGCCCAGTATCAGGTTGAAATAGTGAGGAGGCTCGAGCAACCCCTTTCTCTCCAGATACTTTGCGTAGTTAATCATGCCGGCATCGAAAGCCTCGAGTTCGGGCGTGATGCCACGAAGCCTCATTTCATCGACGAGCGCTTGTATCATATCGGGGGAGTTTACGCTTGTTTGTTTGTTGAAATTCACCGAGCTGAGGGTCAGGCTGCCCATGTCCGGCTTCAGCGCACCCTCAAGCTGCAACGGCTGGGCGCGTTTTTCAAACTCGGTGAAGGTGCGCCCGCTTAATGAAACGGCTATCACGAGGTCGCTGCTGAACTCGCGAATACCGGCAATTATGTCGCCGTAAACCTCAGCCTTGTATGTCGGTTCGCCGGTCTGTTCATCGCGGGCATGTAAATGAACCATGGTGATGCCTATAGTAACGGCTTCGTGCACCTCGTCGATGATTTCCTGCACGGTTACCGGGACGTAAGGTGTCATCGCTTTTGTTGGTATCATACCGGTCGGAGTGAAATTGACTATGAGGTTCATCGTTCTGCCATCTTCAATTAGTGTAAGGCATTATGCTATCTCGCACGGATAATTTCAATAAGCTTTTCCCTATTCTAACTACTTGAATGCCTGTTGTGAATCGGTTCCCTCGTTAATCCAACAGCTTGTAGTCGAGAACTCAGGTGGCTATAATTGGCTATACCTTTGCCGGGGTGCTCTACTGATGGTTGGTGGAGCAGTCATAGCCCGACGGGAGTAACTTCGGGTTTGGATAGGAATCATGAATAAATCGAAGGTAGCGCTGGTAGGGTGCGATACGTATGACGAAGCCCAGGTGGACAAGGCCGTTGAGGCAGGTGTCGACCTCCTTGGAGGCGTCACGCATTTCGCGAGCCTAGGCGAGAGAATAGTGCTCAAGCCGAACGTGCTTATCGGCTCTCATCCCGACAAGTGCGTAACCACTCACCCCGCGGTGTTCAAGGCTGCGGGGCGGCTGCTTCAGAAGGCTGGTGCCACGGTATATTATGGCGATTCACCGTGTTTCGGAGGGATTGGGAGGAATATGAAAAAGTCTCACCTGAAGCAGGCGGCTGAGGAAATGGGAATAGAACAGGCAGATTTCGCTGATGGAAAGTCCGTTAGTCACAAGGAAGGGCTCTTAATAAAGAGCTTCGTCATCGCCAACGGCGTTCTGGAGTCGGATGGCATCGTCAGCCTGCCCAAGATCAAGACGCACGGGCTGACCAGGTATACCGGCGCCATTAAGAACCAATTCGGTTGCATCCCCGGTCTTCTCAAGAGCCAGTACCATCTCAAGTTGCCAGACCCGTACGATTTCGCCACGATGCTGGTTGATTTGACCGCCCTGGTCAAACCACGCCTGTACATCATGGACGGTATTGTAGGAATGGATGGCAACGGTCCGAGGGGTGGGAATCCCAAGAAACTGGGTGTTATGCTATTCTCTACAGACCCTGTTGCCCTCGACTCGGTAGTCTGCAAGATAATCGACCTCCACCCCGAGATAGTGCCGACGTCGAAGCCGGGAGAGGAGTCGGGGCTGGGAACGTATCATTATGAGAACATTGAGGTGGTCGGCGCGAATATAGAGGAATTTATAGCGAGGGATTTCCATGTGGCGCGCCGGCCTCCCGTAGCGCGCAAGAGCGGGCGTGTTAAGAGTTTCATGAGGGACAGAATATGCCCGAGACCGGTTATTAACAAAGAAAAGTGCACCAATTGCGGCATATGCGTTGAGATGTGTCCCGTCGCCCCCAAGGCTGTGGACTGGCACACAGGCGATAAGTCTGGAACGCCCACACACAAATACGGGCGCTGCATCCGCTGCTACTGCTGTCAGGAGATGTGCTCCGAGGGGGCGGTATCGATAGGTAATACGCTGCTGGGCAGGATATTTTTCCCGCTGAAGTAGAATGATTGTCAAGAGCTTCGCGCGGCGGCTGCTGTTAACAGTGCACGAAGCAGGCTGATTTCTTGGGAGAACAAGCCTATATGAGCAGGAGAAAAGTACTGATTGTCTCGGCTGCCCTTGTATGCGGGGGTGCGGAGCGGCTGGCATGGTTAATACTGCAGCATCTTGACCGGCAGCGGTTTGAGCCTATACTTGTTGTCTTATCCGGTTTAAATGATAGTTTCCCTGAGCCGGAAGGTAACAAGGTCATCTATTTACATAAGGGAAATTTTCTGGACCTGCCCAGAATTGTCTGGCGGCTGTCACGCGTGTATCAAGAGGAGCAACCTGATGTCGTGCTCAGCATTGTTGACTACGCCAACCTTGTCTCCGTATTGGCGAGGAAGCTTTCTCATGCCAAGCCAAAGTTGGTTCTAGATGAGCGAAGCCATAGTAGTATCAATCTGAAGTACGAGTTCCTGGGACGTCTCAAGATCTGGGCGATTCCCCGTCTTTATCCGGAAGCAGACGTGGTCGTTTGTTGTTCGAATGGCGTAGCTGATGATCTTATCAACCGGTTTAATATTCCTCACCGGATGATAAAGGTCATCCAAAATCCGGCGGATGGCGATTATATATCTGAAATGGCTCGTGAGGAGTTCGATCATCCCTGGCTTACTTCCAGGGAAATGCCGGTGATTATTGCGGCAGGCCGGCTCGTTGTCCAGAAGAACTATCCCCTTATGCTCAGGGCATTCGCCAGGGTAAACTGCAGTCTCCCCTGTCGTTTGATAATTTTAGGTGACGGGAAAGAGAGGGAGTCACTGTTGAAACTTGCCTCTGGTATCGGGCTCAATGGGAAGATAGATTTCCTCGGCTTTCAAAAGAACCCCTATAAATATATGGCACGCTCTGATATCTTTGTCCTGTCGTCATTGACGGAAGGTTTGCCCTGGGTGATTTTGGAGGCGATGACCTGCGGCATCCCGGTCATTTCTACCCGCTGCCCCTCGGGCCCTGATGAGATTATTACTGACGGGATAAACGGCTTGCTGGTACCGGTGGATGATGAAACGGCGCTGTCAGAGGCTATATTGCGTCTCTTGAATGATAAAGACTTCTCGGCAGGTATCGCGCGTGCGGGACGAAAAAGGTCTGAGGATTTTAAGGTATCAGAAATAATCAGCGAGTATGAGGCAGTCTTATAGCACATTGGTTGGTTGGGGACGCTGGGAGCATCGACAATCTAATCAGTCTCATAGGGTTTAGTCCGGAGAGCATAGGGGAGGGAAATATGAAAGCGCTGAGGTTCGAGTTCAGTCTACCGCGTCTGGCTTACAGCAAGATACTCGGAACATTCTACAAGGGGGCATATTTTGACAGGTTCTCGGCTCTGAGATATGCGGATATCCCGGAGCCCGAGCTGCCCGGTCACGATTGGGTGAAGGTGAGGACGGTCTACTGCGGCATCTGTGCCAGTGACATGCACGCCATATTGCTGAACGGCAGTCTGGACAATCCCACCCAGCCATTTATAAGCTTTCCCATGGTGCTGGGCCACGAGATCGTGGGAACGGTGGAGGAAGTAGGCCGAAAGGTCGATGGTTTAAATAAAGAGGAACGGGTGCTTATCTACGTTATGCTTTCATGCGTTCCCAGGGGGATTGACCCTCCCTGTCCGGCGTGCCAGGAGGGCGATACCGCCCTTTGCCGTAACTTCGCAGAAGGGAACCTGCCGCCTGGACTGCTAATCAGTACAAACAGTAAGGTAAACGGCGGGTTTGCACCTTTCGTCGTGGCGCACCACACGCAGTGTTTCAAGATTCCCGAGGGGGTAAGCTTCGTGGAGGCAGTGCTCGGGGATCCGTTCGGTGTATCATTGCATGCTATAATGCAGAACCCTCCCCGCCCCGGCGACAGAGTACTGGTCTATGGTCTCGGAACGCTGGGCCTCTCCGCTATTATTGCATTGAGAACGCTGTACCCGGAGTGCTGTGTCGTCGCTGCAGGGAGACATGAGTTCCAGAAAGAACTCGCGGTAAGCTTCGGTGCTCATGAGGTGGTAGAGCCGGGACCGGGGATATTCCAGGATGTAGCCAAGATCACCGGGGGGAAGGTCTACCAGGTAAGACGAGGCAAGCCGATTCTGATGGGTGGCGTCGATATTGTTTACGACTGCGTCGGCTCTGCCGATACGATTGAGACCAGCCTCAGGCTAACCAGGGAGAAAGGGCAGGTGATCCTCATCGGCGCTGATACACCGAAGCGGTTCGAATGGTCTCCGCTATGGTTACGGGATATCTCGCTCAAGGGCTCAATGGCGATAGGAGCGAATGAATATAAAGGGCAAAAGGTGCATACCTTCGACATTTTCCTCGAGCTTTTAAAAGATAAAAAGATCGATGTCAAACCTTTGATAACCCATATATTCAGGCTCGAGCAGTATAAAGAAGCGCTGAAGACATGTATGAACAAGAAATCGACCAAGAGCATAAAGGTGCTGTTCGATTTAACATGAGGTGATCATTAAAAATCAAAGGAGGGATTGAAGATGGGTATCGAACTTACGGACAGGGTGGCGCTGGTTACGGGAGGTGTACAGGGTATCGGGCTGGGTATAGCGGAGGCGTTCCTCGATGCAGGGGCCAAGGTAGCTATCTCGGATATTAACGGTGAGGGTCTGAAAGCGAAGGTCCGTGAGTTGCAGGGACGCTTCGGTGAGAACGTCTACGGAATTACGGCCGACTGTTCTCAGGAGGACGATATCGTGAGGATGGTTGCCGAAGCTGTCGGCAAGTTCGGCGTAATCGATATCCTAGTCAACAACGCGGGACGTGGCGGGATGCACTACTTCTGGGAGATGGCAGCGCACGAGTGGGACGAGGTCGTTGACCTCAACCTCAGGGGCGCTTTCCTCTGCACCAGGGAGGTGACGAAGGTTATGCTGGAGAAGGGTACGAAGGGAAAGATTATCAACATAGCCTCCACTAATGCCATCCTGCCCACCACGGGAATCGCCGCCTACTGTGCCTCCAAGGGAGGGCTGCTCATGTTCACCAGGGTAGCGGCACAGGAGCTCGGGCCGCATGGAATCAACGTCAATGCTATCGGTCCCGGGTCGACCATGACACCTATCACCGAGGGGTTCTATAATCTCCCCATTATCAATGCGGGCTTTCTAGAGCGAACTCCCATGGGGAGATTCGGCCAGCCGGAGGACATCGCCAAAGCAGCCCTGTTTCTTGCCTCGGAGTATGCCGACTGGGTTACCGGCCAGATACTCTACGTGGATGGTGGCCAGTCGCTGATGGGTCTTCCCCGGTATCTGGAAGGCCTTGTGCAGTCTGCGGGTGGCTAAGGCGGTACAGATTATCAGCATGGAGAAATAGCCTCACCGGGTGAGGCAAAATAACCGGACAAAGGGAGGCAGGCTATGAGCTACAAGGCATACCATTTAAGCCCCGATGGTCATTTTCGGCGTGGCCTCAGCGAGGAGGAGGTTCGAGCAGCTTTTCAATCGAAGGAAGGACTGCTGTGGGTGGACATCTGCGGGGTTACCGAGGAGGATGGAGAGTTCATGGCACGCAGTTTCGGCTTCCATCATCTGGCTATCGAGGACTGCGTGAGTCCACTGATCCATTATCCGAAGATTGATGATTTCGGCGACCACCTCTATATTATCGTCCATGGCATCAATCACAGGGTAGAGTCGGACGTCGTGGAGACAGCGGAACTGGGAATATTCCTCGGTCCCCACTTTGTTGTCAGCACCCACAGCGATCCTCTTTACAGCGTTGATTCGATAGTCAAGCTTGTGGAAGATGATGGCCGCCCCATGAAACGGGGGGCTGACTTTTTAACCTATGTCTTGATTGATGCCCTGATCGATAACGTGCTGCCCACCATCGACAAGATGGGCGACGTGGCTGCGGAGATTGAGGAGGAGGTTATTCGCAGCCCGCGGCAATCGACGCTGGAGGCGATTCTGAAGCTCAAGAGTTCAATTCTGCGGATACACAGGGTTATGGCTCCCCAGCGCGAGGTTCTGAACCGGTTGAGCAGACGCGAGTTCCCGATAATAAGGGAAGAGGCGCAGCTGTTTTATCGAGATATATACGATCACATAGTGCGGATCGAGGACCTGGGACAATCTCTGCGGGATAGGGCCGATAATGCGCTGGCCACTCATCTGTCGTCCGTGGCAAACCGGCAGAATGAGAGCATGAGAATCCTGGCGCTGGTAGCCACCATCTTCATTCCGCTCACTTTGATAGCAGGAATCTATGGCATGAACTTTGACTACATGCCGGAGTTGGATTGGCACTGGGGCTATTTCTCCGTACTGGGTTTCATAGGGATCGTGATTATCGCTACGCTGTCGTGGTTCTGGGCCAGAAGGTGGATTGAGTGGAGCCGCCGTCAGGTCAAGAGGGTCAGACCGTTTGCCGTAGAACCAGAGAAGCTCATAGGCTATATCGATAAGATGAAGAAATGGCCTCGCCTTCAATAGCTTTTTTTCTGGTATAATGTCGTCCTAGTCATACAGAGTGGTTAACAGCTAGGGGAGGTAAATCGATATGAGAGTGACCCTTGACATTAAGAAGCTGCCTGATAAATGGTATAACATCATCCCCGACCTGGAGTTTGAGGTTGCACCCCCGATGAGCCCGAGCGGTTATCCTCTGGGCTTTCACGACCTCGAGCCTTTAGCCTCTCATGCTATTATCGAGCAAGAACTGGAGAAGGATAAACGGGAGGTGCAAATTCCCGGAGAGCTTCACGACCTGTATAAAGAGTGGCGGCCGACGCCGCTTCATCGGGCGGAAAGGCTGGAGAAGAGGCTGGGAACACCGGCGCGCATCTTCTATAAGTATGAGGGCGGCAGCCCTTCGGGAAGCTACGAATTCAATACCGCTGTAGTACAGGCTTTCTATGCCAGCCATGAGGGGACCAAACAACTCATTGCAGCTACGGGCAATGGGGAGTGGGGGGCATCGCTGGCAGCAGCCTGCAATTACTTCGATATCAAGTGCAAGGTCTATATGGTCAGGGCCAGCTACGAGGAGAGAGCGTATGGACGCTACGTTATGGAACTACTGGGGGCCGAAGTGGTGCCCAGCCCCAATGAGAGCACCCGCACGGGTAGCAGGGTGCTGAGTCAGGACCCGGACTCTTCAGGCAGCCTCGGTATTGCCTTAAGTGAGGCATTTGAGGAGGCCAGTAAGCGGGATGACGCCAAGTTTGCCTGGGGTACCGTCATGAACTACGTAATACTGCACCAGACACTTATCGGACTAGAAGCCAGGCTTCAGATGAAAGAAGCTGGTGCCCAGCCGGACATCTGTATAAGTGCTGTGGGGGGAGGCAGTGGCTTTGGGGGTCTGGTTTTCCCCTTCTACCATGAGCGCAAGGAAGGAGGCAGGTTTATTGCTGTTGAGACAGCATCTGCTCCCAGCCTCTCAAAAGGACGTTTTGCCTATGACTACTCGGATTCTGACGGATTTGCACCGTTACTGAAGATGTATACCATCGGCCACGGGTATGTTCCGCCTAATATTCGGGCTGGCGGGATGCGCTACCATGGTATCTCACCGCTGGTCAGCGCTCTGTACCGGGAGAAGCGGATAGAAGCGAAGACCTATACCCAGCGACAGGCCTTCGAAGCAGGACTAGAGTTCGCGCGTGCCGAAGGATTTGTTCCTTCGCCCGAATCCTCGTACGCAATAAAGGCTGTGGTCGATGAAGCCCTGGCTTGCAAGGAGAGGAAGGAGCGGAAGAATATCCTGTTTTTGCTGAGCACTAATAGCAACCTTGACATTGCCATTTTTAAAGACTTCCTCGAAGGGGCTGTGGAGGACAGGTTAGCATCGGATGAGCGCATCGATGCGGCAGTGAAAGACCTGCCTCAGGTTGCTACCGGTTAGTCGCAAAACGCTGTATTAAGCCAGGAGTTCTCTCGCCGACTTCGTGCTTGCGTAGACCAGTAGCCGGTCCCCCTGTTGTATTTTCTCCTCGGGCTCTGGCTCGGGAATAAAAGCTTCTTCCCTGTCTATACCCAGAACAAGTATGCCCTCTTCGACCTTGACATCAGCAAGGGTCATACCGATACCCTTCGATTTCTCCTTCATCGTCAAGAGAATAATGCCCCAGTCCTTTCCAGCATGGAATATTTCTTCGATAGCCGGCGCTTCCATAAGTATCCGCTTCATCAGAGGCTTTCTAACCCAGTAGAGAGCCCGATTGCCGATTCTGCTGGTCACTATCAGGCGGTAGAGGATGAAGATACTGACGAGTATTATTCCGAGTCGTGCGAAAAACCAGCCGTAACCCGTTACATTGGTGAAAGACGCAACCAGTGTCGCTATTATCGCCACCAGACCGGCATTGCCCAGAATAATGAGGATTGTCACGATACGCCGCCTCGTTTTATGCCGTACAACCCGCTCTGCTTCCGTTGTGGTGAAGCCGGTCCCTGAAAAGGCGGACAGCGCCTGGAATCTGGCTACATCGGGCTCCATGCCGGTTAGCTGTAAAGCCAAGCCCCCTACACGTACGACAATGAAGGAGATGAGTATCGCTATGATAAGTATGCCTACATAAGCCATATCCAACACCCCCCAGTTCACGTTTATCGGATGGACCGATTCGCAGCCATTACCTGTGGAATATTATACTACTGAAGCTGAGTGTACACTAGAATAACTGAACTGTACATGCTCTCGTATGTTAAGTCAAGCTCTTGCCCTGACCCTGCCTTGCTGATATACTGTGCCCACGCTCTTGGAATATCGCACGCGGAGGCAATAGGTTATGGATGGTCCTGCTCAAGACTTCCATTGGGAATCGGCTGGGGACTGGTTTTCAGATCAGGGTATCTGGTTTCTTGTTACTCTTGCTGTCGCCGTTGTGGCGTACATCCTGCTGAGGATATTAGCGCCCAGGGTGGTTTCCTGGGTGGTGATAAAGACAAAGCCTGGCCGAACCGAGAAAGACCGTAAGGAGCTATCGCATACTACAACCCAGCTCTTTCTATGGTTTGGGACGCTGCTAATCCTCACTGCTACTGTATTTACAGTTCTTCCCAGGTTTGGGGTGGACCTATCTCCTGTTGGAGAAACCGTTGTCGACTGGCTGGGGAGTCATGGAGTTCGCATTGCCATCATCATTGCCATAGCGGTTGTTGTCCACCAAATCCTCAAGCGGTTGATCCACAAAGTGGTGGAGACCCACATATACGGGCGTAGACGCCGCATCAGTGAAGAGCAAAGGAAGAGGGCGGGTACCCTTAGCCACTTCCTAACTCAATTCGCCGTAATAGTCATCTGGGTAATAGCAGGGTTCATGATACTCTCCGAGGTGGGTGTAAATATCGGACCCCTGCTGGCTGGCGCCGGCGTCATCGGCATCGGTATCGGCTTCGGCGCGCAGAGCTTAGTCAAGGATGTGTTGAGCGGACTTTTTATCATCATCGAGAACCAGTACAGGAAGGGTGATGTGGTAATGGTAGCTGGCATCGCCGGTATAGTGGAGGAGGTGAACATCAGGAGGACAGTGCTTAGAGACCTTGATGGCATAGTGCACGTGGTGCCCAATGGTGAGATCAAGGTCGCCAGCAACTACACCAAGGAGTTCTCCAGGGTCAACCTCAATATCTCGGTGGCGTATGGTGAAGACCTTGATCACGCTATCAAGGTGATAAACAGGGTAGGGCAGGAGATGGCCGGTGAAGAATACTGGAGTGAGGCACTCTTGCAGCCGCCGCAGGTGCTCCGGGTGGATAAGCTCGGCGATTCGGGGATCGACATTAAGATACTGGGAGATACCAAGCCGATAAGGCAGTGGGAGGTGATGGGGGAGTTGCGGAAGAGGATTAAGAAGGCTTTCGATAAGGAGGGGATCGAGATCCCCTGGCCCCATACCAAGGTCTATTTCGGCGATGAACCCAAACAATTGCCGGAGGGGGTGGCACGTGCTGTGGGCAAGAAGCCTAAGACGGTGAAAGAAGAGGGCCCTCCCGGCAAGGCTCCCCGACGAAAAACGAGGATAAAAGTCCTTCCCCCTGAGGAGGAAGAAGGGGAGGGAGAGAGCTAGCAGCCTTCAGCAGAAGTAAGCCATGCCCTATCTCTTCGACCATTTTGAATCGGTACGGGAGCTATTATCGCTCACTCCCTTGGGCCTCTTCACCGATATCGATGGTACTATCAGCGAGATTGCGCCGTCTCCCCCAGAGGCGGGTGTCTCTCCCGTGTGCCGGGAGAGCCTTGCTATCTTGGCTGGATACCTGGCTGTCGTCGTTGCTGTTTCGGGGCGACCCGCTGCCGAGGCGAGGAGGATGGTGGGTATAGACGACCTTGTTTACATTGGCAATCACGGCTATGAGAGGTGGGTTGGAGGCAGTGTCGAGCTTGTCCCCAATGCCGAGGAATATCCCGCGAAAGTAGAGGCAGTGCTCGACCGGCTCAGCAGTCTCATTTGTATAGAGGGAGTTATTTTTGAGAACAAGGGCCCTACCGCATCCATTCACTACCGCCGCTGCCACGACCGGGAAGCGGCTTTGAGGGCCATCAACAAAGCGGTAGCAGGGCTTGTTAGGGAAAGCGGACTGAGGGTAAGCCAGGGGAAGATGACGGTCGAGCTCAGACCGCCGCTGGAGGTCAGCAAATGGACCGCCGTGCGTACATTGATTGCAGAGCACAGCTTAAGCGGGGTGATTTACCTGGGTGATGACGTTACCGATGTCGATGTCTTCGTCGCCTTGCACCATGGTGCGTTGCCTTTCAAGGGGCTCGGCATAGGGGTTGTGGGGGAGGAGACGATCACTGATGTCATGCTGCAAGCCGATTTCACTCTCAATGGAGTGGGCGATGTGGAACGCTTTCTCAAACGAGTAGCAGCAGAGGTAGCTGGCAGGCCAGCTCCCTGAGGTCGTGGAACTGGTGGTACATCCACCTGGTGATATCTTCCCTTTCGATCGTTTTTTTTAGTCCCTCGGCTCTCATTTTCCGCTCTGTTTCGTCCATGGTTAGCGCCTTATACAGTGTTCGGGCTGTCCCCTCCACATCTGCAGGCGCTACTGATACAGCGTTATCCCGCAGTTGCTCATGGGCGCCGGCGGACTCCGATAAAATGAGAACGCTGTGGTTGGCGCTGACGACAGGCCCTTCCTTGGCTACTAGGTTCATGCCGTCGATAACGGGATTTACCATGAGCACGTCGCAGAGACGCATCCCTGCAATAGCCTGGGCATAGTTATTCTCGTAGAATACCGTTATCGGCTGCCAGCTTTCGGTTCCATACTTGGCATTGATCGCTTCAACGGAATCGAATATATCCTGGGTGTATCTCTGGTACTGCCGTATCCCGGAACGGGACGGGACTAGGAAGCATAACATCTTTACCCTGTTCAGCAGGGCAGGATAACGCTCCAGCACGATATCGAAGGCTCTCAAGCCGCGGATGATGTTCTTGCTCGGCTCTGCTCGGTCGACTCTCACGATGGTATGTTCACCGAGGTGAGGGCGCAGCTTTTCCTCGTAGTTCTGAACCCTGGGGGATTGGGAGAGCCTCTGCAGTGTAGCGATATCCACGGATACAGGATACGATGCAACCTTGGTCTGGCGCCCCTCATAGGCTATGGTGTTGTTCTCATAATCGACTTTGGCGCCGTCGAGAAATATCTCGCAACTGTGCAGGAAGTGGTGGACGTCGCGTTTGGTTTGTAACCCCACGATGTCGACAGCGCAGAGGCTTTGCAGGATCGCCCGGCGCATCTGCTCGGGGAAGAGGTGCCAGTAGCTGGAGGCAGGCCAGGGGATGTGGATGAAGTGCTGGAGAATAGCCTGGGGCATGTGGCGGCGAATATATCCGCCGACCAGGTAAAGCTGGTAGTCATGTATCATGACGAAGGGAGGGGTCTTGTCATCTGCTGCTTCAGCGATCGTAGCTTCAGCGAAGGCACGGTTCACGGCAACATACCCGTTCTCCCAGGCATCGTAGACCTTGGCATCTAAGTTGGGGGTATAGGGTGAGTTCCACATGTAATGCTGGAGGAACCAGATCAGGGGGTTACAGAACAGATTGTAGTATTTATGGTAGACATTCCTGGGGGTGGTAACGAATCGAAGGTAAAGATTCTGCCCCGGGAGCTGGACCGGGAAGCGCCCATCATGCTGGGCAGCAACCTTGCGGTCTCCTTCTCCCATAGAACTGGCGATCCAGGTAAGCTCCACATACCTGCTGATAGCGCTGAGGGCGGTTACAACCCCTCCGCTGCCCCGGTTCAGGTGCAGCGCCCCGTCCTGGCCCACCCGGTATTCGACAGGGCCTCGATTGCTCACGAGGATAAGACGCCTTTCGGCGAGCAATTCCTGGCATAGGTCGATGAGATAGCTGCAATGTTGATTATACTTAGAAGAGGCTGCCATAGCTGAAATTTAGCATATCCACCCTGTATTGTCAACTTGATGTGGCTTGGCTGCGCCAAATTGACATGAATTGGGACATGGTCTACAATCGCAAAAGGTATTAGGGAAGCGGATTTTCTGGAGTGAAAATGACAGGCGATGAACTCAGGGAGAAGTTTCTCCTTTTTTTTGAGGGGAAGGGGCATAGCATTGTGCCCAGTTCCTCCCTCATACCCCTGGGGGACCCCACGCTCCTCCTGACCAGCGCGGGCATGGTCCAGTTCAAGCCCTATTTTACCGGCGAGGCAGTACCGCCCTCACCGCGGTTGGCGTCGTGTCAGAAGTGCTTCCGCACGACCGACATGGACTCGGTGGGCAATCTCAAGCACCTTACCTTCTTCGAGATGCTGGGCAACTTCAGCGTCGGCGACTACTTCAAGAAGGAGGCTATTGCCTGGGCCTGGGAATTCGTCCTCGACTGGCTCAGGATTCCCCGGGAGAGGCTGTGGATTACCATATTCCTTGATGACGATGAGTCCTTCGGCCACTGGCGGGACGTGGGAGTGGAGGCGGAGCGTATTTCCCGCTGCGGCGAGGAGGACAATTTCTGGGGTCCCGCCGGCGAGACAGGTCCCTGCGGGCCGTGCAGCGAGATTCATTACGATATGGGTGAGGAGTTCGCCTGCGGTCTTGGCTGCTCGCCTGCCTGCGATTGCGGGCGTTTCCTGGAAATTTGGAACCTCGTTTTTACTGAGTTCTACCAGAACGCCGGTGGCAAGCGCACGCCGCTGCCTAATAAGAATATCGATACCGGGATGGGGCTGGAGCGGACGGCGGCAGTGCTCCAGGGCAAGCGTTCTTTTTACGAGACCGATCTCTTCGCCCCCATTGTGCAGAAAGTAGCTGATTTAACGGGTTATAGATATGGTGAGGATGAAAAAACCGACCGGGCGATGAGGATAGTGGTGGAGCACGGTCGGGCGGCGACCTTCCTGATAGCGGACGGTGTCATTCCCTCGAACGAGGGGAGGGGATACGTACTGCGGCGGGTGCTGAGACGTGCTGCCCTCTTGGGCAGGACGCTGGGGCTGGAGCAGCCATTCCTCTTGGATATAGCCGAAGTGGTCATTACCAGCATGGATCGCGTCTACGCCGAACTGGTGGCGAACTGTGACCTTGTTGTCAGGACAATCAATATTGAGGAAGCAAGGTTTGCCGAAACACTTGATACAGGTTTAAAAATACTCGGCCAGGTTATGGAGCAAGCGAGGAAGAGAATGGAGGGAAAGGTTTCCGGTGAAGATGTATTCAGGCTCTACGACACCTATGGCTTCCCCGCCGAGCTGACCACGGAGGTTGCTGCTGAGAACGGGCTGTCGGTTGACCTTGAGGGATTTGAGAAGGAGATGGGGAAGCAGCGGGAGCGCGCGCGGGCGGCGCATAAATTCACGCTGGGCGACAGGGAAACAGGTGTGGACTACGCTTCGATGTCGCTGCCGCCCACAGAGTTCGTCGGCTATGGGCGTACTCGCTGCAAGGCGAGGGTCATCAGCCTGGCGGCTGACGGCGGCACCGTCGATGTTGCCCGCAAGGGACAGCAGGTCGAGGTTGTCCTGGACCGGACACCCTTCTATGCCGAGATGGGCGGTCAGGTGGCTGATACAGGTGAGCTTATTGGCGGTAAAGGACGAATAGCTGTCAGCGATACGGTATGGGCAGGTGAGGATATCGTGGTGCACCTGGGGACGGTAACTAAGGGGGAGATATTTGAAGGCGAGGACATAACCGCGGCGGTTGATAAGTCGCGCCGTCTCGATATCGCACGCAACCATACGACCACCCACCTGCTGCAAGCTGCGCTGCGCCAGGTTCTGGGCAGCCACGTGCGCCAGATGGGCTCATTGGTGGCTCCCGACCACTTCAGGTTCGACTTCACCCAGGAAGCACCGGTGCTGCCGGAGGAGTTGAGCCGTATACAACGGATAGTCAATGAGGGCATTCGCCGCAACCTGCCGGTGACCAAGCGGGAGATGCCTCATAAGCAGGCGGTGGCTGAAGGGGCGATAGCGCTCTTCGGCGAGAAGTACGGTGACGTGGTCAGGGTGGTGAGAATCGGTGGAAGCAGGTCGCCTGTGAGCATGGAGGTATGCGGGGGCACTCACGTCGACCGCACTGGCGATATCGGCCTTTTCCATGTGCTCAGCGAGGGAAGCATCGGCTCTGGGATGCGCCGCATCGAGGCGGTGACGGGGCGAAGGGCGGAGAAGCTAATAGAGGAGCGTGTTGAAGCGCTGCAGAAAATAGCCCACCTGCTTCAGGTGCCCGCTGCCGAGGTTGAAGATAAGCTCGATGGCATTCTCGGCGAGCTCGATACCGAGCGCAAACGCGCTGTTGCCCTGGAGCGTCAGTTGTCCAGGGAGACAGCCGACTCGCTGCTGGCTGAGGTAGAGTCGGTAAACGGCGTTTCAGTGCTGGCAGCTAAAGTCTCCGCCTCAAATATTGATGTCATGCGTCATATGGGCGATATATTGAGGGAGCGTCTGGGCAGCGCGGTCATCGTGCTGGGCGCTGTATGTGCCGGCAGGCCCACCTTTCTAGCGATGGTGACCTCCGACCTCGTCGAGCGAGGGCTGCATGCGGGTGAGATTGTGAAAGCTGTTGCCGGGGAAGCTGGTGGCAGTGGCGGTGGCAGGCCCCACCTGGGGCAGGGTGGGGGCAAGGATAAGGGCAAGACAGAACAGGCGCTTAAGGTGGTGGCTAAGCTGGTGAGGGAGAAGATATAGCAGTGCGTATGCTGGGGCTCGACGTTGGGGAGAAGCGGATTGGCGTGGCACTCAGCGACCCCCTGGGAATCATGGCGAGCGCACTCACCGTTATCGAGAGTAAGTCGGAGGTTGATGCTATAGAGCAGGTCATCGCTCTTGCCCGGGAGCACGAGGCTGAGCGCATCGTTATCGGGCTGCCGCGTTCGCTGGATGGCAGCTTGGGCTCGCAGGCGCGGAAAGTCCAGGCTTTCGCTGATTCGCTGGCAGAATGCACCGAGATTCCTGTCCTGACCTGGGATGAGCGGTTCTCCACGGTTGAGGCTGAGCGTGCGCTGGTGGAGGCGGGGATGAAGCGGGATAAGAGGAAGAAGCGGCTTGACTCCGTGGCGGCAGCGCTTATCCTGCAGGGCTACCTTGACAGCGAGAGAAGCGATACGACCAGTCAGGATTAAGCCGTATTCGGGCTGTTGCTCAGACTTAATCTCAGCTCTGGCTCTTTTCTTATTTAAGCATACAGCATTCAGCAATCAGGTATTCACTGAAAGCTGATGGCTGAGCGCTTACAGACAGGTGTTCTTGCCATGACGAGATACGCCGGCTTAATAGGGCATGGGATACAGCATTCGATCTCGCCGATGCTGCAGCAGGCTGCCTTCGACCATTACAGGCTTGATATACGCTACGAGCTGTGGGATACAGCGCCGGCAGAACTGGGGGCGGTTGTGGAGCGGCTGCGACGTCCTGAAACGGTGGGGGCGAATGTCACCGTGCCCCACAAGGAGTCGTTGGTGCCCCTGATGGACGACTTGGATGACCTTGTCCGGGAGATCGGGTCGCTGAACACTGTCGTGAACCGGGGCGGCAGGCTCATCGGCTATAACACCGATGCCGGCGGGTTCTTAAAAGCGTTGCGCCAGGAGGGAGGCTTCGACCCTGAAGGCAGGAGCGCGGTGCTCCTTGGCTCCGGCGGCGTGGCGCGATCGGCGAGCTTCGCTCTGGCAAGGGCGGGGATGAAATCGCTATTTCTCACGGATATTATTATAGAGAGGGCCCGAGCGCTGGCGTCGGACCTAGAGGCAAGCTTGGCGCGCAACCAGGGGCCGCCTCCACGAAGCTGTATCGACGCTCCCGACGTGGGGGGGGTAGCCTCGCTGGGGGCGGGGTCATGGCCGTCTCCGGAGGTAATGGCGCTCTCTGCAGACGACCCTCAGTTTGGTGAGGTGCTGGCGGGCTGTGACCTTCTGGTCAACTGCACCCCGGTGGGGATGAAGCACAGTGCGACCGAGGGGCAATCGCCTCTTGAGGCTAAGCTCATACCAGGGGGAGCGCTGGTCTACGATGTAGTGTATAATCCTATAGAGACAGAGCTTCTCAGGCAGGCGAGGGAGGCAGGTGCGCGCACTCTCAACGGGCTTGCCATGCTGGTATATCAGGGTGCAGACTCGTTTGAGCTCTGGACGGGTAAGGGAGCTCCAGTTGACATAATGATGGATGCCGCGAAAAGGGCTCTGGGATAAATGATGCCGTTCGTGGTGAGCTTGTCGAACCATAAACGGCCCTTCGACAGGCTCAGGACGAACGGATTAACGAAGCTGGGGTAGTGTGAAAACGTTAAAGGTGTACAGCGCGACGAGCAGGATGGATGCCGAGTTAATCAAGTCGATACTTGAGAATGAAGGTATACCTGCCATAATTAGCGCTGAGACATACGGTCAATTGCTGGGAGGGGCTTTCGGGCCTCCCATGATCGGCGAGATACGTGTGCTTGTAAGGCAGGATCATGCCGAACTGGCTAGGAAGATTATATCTGAGGTCAGGATTGGGGCGGAGTCTATCCGTGAAAACACATATATAGAAGAGTGAGATATGGGGATGTTTCGGTTTCTAACGGCGGGTGAATCGCATGGCAAGGGGCTGGTGGTCATTATAGAGGGGATGCCCGCGGGGCTGCCTCTGGACGAGGACTACATAGCCGGTCACCTTGCTCGACGCCAGTGTGGCTATGGCAGGGGAGAGCGCATGGATATCGAGCAGGACCGTGCTGAAATCCTGTCCGGGGTGCGCCAAGGCCTTACTATAGGCAGCCCTCTATCCCTCCTGATCCCGAACCTCGACTGGGAGAACTGGCAGCAGATAATGAGCATCTCGCCGGTGGAGCAGGAGGTCGAGCCGCTGACTCAGCTCCGCCCGGGTCACGCTGACCTGGCGGGGGCTATTAAGTATGGCCTTGACGACGTCCGTCCCATTCTGGAGCGCGCCAGCGCCCGGGAGACAGCAAGCCGCGTTGCCGCCGGCGCCGTTGCCCGAAGGTTGCTTAAGGAGTTGGGCATTGAGCTCCACAGTTACACCGTTTGCATCGGTGGATGCTGGAGCAAGCGGATCGATCCCATAGACTGGTCGATAGTGGAAAAGTCGCCTGTGCGCTGTATCGACAGCGAGACCGAGCGGATCATGATGGTGGCTATAGATGAAGCCAAAGATGCAGGAGATAGCGTCGGTGGCGTCTTCGAGGTTATTGCCGATGGAGTGCCCATCGGGCTAGGAAGCCACGCTCACTGGGACCGCAGGCTCGATGGCAGGATAGCCCAGGCGATGATGAGCATCAATGCAGTGAAAGGCGTGGAGAGCGGGTCGGGTTTTACTGTGGCAAACGTCCATGGCTCTCAGGTTCACGATATAATTGAGACAGATAAAAAAGGTCTGTGGCATCATGCCACGAACCGGGCTGGAGGTATCGAGGGAGGCATAAGCAACGGCGAGCCCATAGTTGTCCGCGCCGCGGTTAAGCCGATTCCGACCCTGACGAAACCCCTGCCCTCGGTGGATTTAAGGACGGGCAAGGAAGTTGAGGCTCACGTCGAACGAAGCGACGTCTGTGTGGTTCCAGCTGCCGGGATCATCGGGGAGGCAATGCTCGCTCTCGTCCTTGCTGAAGCGGTGGTGGAGAAGTTTGGCGGCGACCACATTTCGGAGTTGGTGCGCAATTATAAAGGCTATTTAGACACGATAGGTCCCAGAAGTCAGAATGAGTAACCTCGGCTTTCACTGCCACGATCTTGCCCGCTTCGACGAGATGGTAATCGGCAACGGTCTTAACCGCGGGGAGTTCTACAACCTACCGGAGGAGGACCTTCCCGAGCTAGAACGCCTGATAGAGCATCATAAGCTGGACTGGAGCATACATGCTCCCCTGATACAGCTTGACTGGTATCCTCAGCCTCCGACTTGGTCTTTTCTTTGCGATGTGGATGAGGATAAGCGGGATTTGACGATGAAGATGATTATGCTGACCATGGAGCATGCTGAGGAGTACGGGCCTGAATACGTGGTGGTGCACTTCCCTTCGCCGGCATCGGATGAATCGGGCGAAAGCGAGGATAAACTGGAGTCAATCGCCTGGAAGAGCTGCGAACAGCTCGCCGAACTCAGCTTGAAGAAAAAAATACCAATCCATATAGAGGGCGTGGGCCAGAGCAGACTGATCAACATCGAGTTCCTGAGCGCGGCGCTCAAGGAATTCACTCCGCTGCGTTACTGTTTCGATACGGCTCACGTGAATCTCGCCACACAGTTTAATAACTCGGACCTCTATGAGCTTGAAGAAGAATT
>DUEY01000035.1 GCA_011174795.1 Dehalococcoidia bacterium | reverse complement strand
TCGCCTTCTGCGCCGCTCTCGCCCGGTGGCTTATCCTGTTCTTCTCCTCAAGCGTGAGCTCCGCCATCCGCTTATCCAGCTCCGGCAGATGGAAAACGGGGTCGTAGCCGAAGCCGCCTTCGCCCTTAGTATCGAATGCTATGATACCTTCACACACGCCCTCGCATGTCTCTACCCCACCCCCGGGCACAGCCACCGCGATGACGCACCTGAAGCGCGCCCCCCTTCTCTCCCAGGGGACCCCCTCGAGCTTCGCCAGCAGGTAATCGTTCCTTTCACTGTCCGAAACGTTCTCACCAGCGTAGCGTCGGGAAAGCGGTCCGGGCTCGCCACCCAGGGCATCTACCTCCAGCCCGGAGTCGTCGGCCAGGGTGACAAGCCCGCTCAGCGCAGCGTACTCCGTCGCCTTCTGAATCGCGTTCTGCTCCAGGCTCGAGCCGGTCTCCTCGATATCAACCGTTATCCCCGCCTCAGCGAGGGTGACGAGTTCGAAAGGCAGACCGCCGAGCATCGGGGCGTATTCCCGCAGCTTGCCCCGATTGTTGGTGGCGAGCAGAAGCTTGAGCGGCTCAGTCAAGGGCGGTGAATCTTCCCTCCAGCTTCTTCATCACCTTGGGCATGGTGGTGTATTCCATCTCGTCCAGCGGAAGGCGGTGCGGCTCGAACGGTCCGTGCCGGCGCAGATACTCTGCGGCCAGATTAGCCAGCCGCCTTGCCTCGTCGAAGCTGGGGTCGTCGAACATATCGCGCGGACCGACCAGCTTGCCACCCGATAACTGAAATCCGGCACACACCACGCGGGGCGGCCCGTCGAACCTGCTGGGGTTCGACTGAGGAATGGAACATGGCATAAGCGGTCCGTGATGCGAACCCCTCATCCATCCTTCCACCGCCTCCGGGAATGCAAAGGGCTCCAGTACCTCGCCTACCGCAGGAAACTCACCCTGGGAGCGGACGATGAGCACCGGGTCGTCCTTGCCGACATACTTGCCGGCGATAGCGTACAGCTTATCGGTAGAAGATACAGCCGCAATCACGCCGGAAGGTCGGTGGCGAACTGCTTTTACCGCATAACGCGCGGGCGCTCCGATAAGCACCAGCATATCATATATCTCCTCGGGGCAATTGAAGACAACCTTTCGATGCTCTTTTATGTCGTGCACCTCATAGGAGAAACCGGAGTGCATATTCTCCGCGATGACCAGGCCTATCGTATTGAAAGGGTCGGCAAACATCTTGTAAAGCGGCATATTCCAGGCACCGGACGAGGTTTTATCCGCCATAAAGACGAGAACAGGCTCGGACCCGCGTTCTTCGAACTCCATCTCCGCCGAGCCAGGCCCCATACCTTTCACATTACCTGAGAAGGCATCGCTGAGAAGGTCCTGCCCCGCCCCATGAAGCTTCAGCTTCTTAGCAATATCGGTGCAGGCTAAAAAGGTGTCCCAGGCCAGCTTGTGAATTTTCTCATTCCCTTCGCCCTGCTCGTGAGTCATGATGAGCTGGAGGTCGTCGCCGCAGCGGGTAACGTGGGAGTCAACCAGCAGCCCCTCCTTCCTCGCCTTCTCCATGTGCGCCTCAGCCTCAGCGATAAGGTCGGGGTGCATACTGGAGTGCCCGACATATCCTCCGATGTCCGCCTTGATTACACTTAAGGTGATCATGTCCGCCTCCTCCTTTTATTTTATTCTAAATGCTGCTCACATGAAACCGGTAACTAATATTCGAAGCCGGGACGGGCTTCGATACCGCTGTCGAAGGGATGCTTGATGTCCAGCATCTCGGTTACCAGGTCGGCACGCCTCACCAGCTCCCGGTCGGCGTAGCGGCCGGTAAGGATGATCTCGACATTATCCGGCTTTTCCTCGATAAGTTTGACCACTTCGTCAACGCCCACAAGGCCCCAGGCGGATGCCACATTCACCTCGTCCAGCACCACCAGGTCGTACTTGCCGCTGAGCATCGCCTCCCGTGCAGCCTGAAGCGCCTTTCTCGCCTCCTCCTTATCCTCCTCCTCGACATTATTAGGGTCTACGAAACTCAGCCTACCGTAGACGGCGACATCCACGTTGGGAAGGGAGGCAAGGGTCTTCTGCTCGCCATAGGGGTAGTTGCCCTTCATGAAGTGCACGATGAAAACCCGGAGGTCGTGACCCAGAGCGCGCATCACCACGCCCAGAGCCGCCGAAGTCTTGCCTTTGCCGTTGCCGGTGAAAACTTCAACGAGGCCTTTCCTGCCCGGGGGTGCTGGAGGCTTATTCGTCATCGCCTGCTGCCACAATAAGCTTGTGCGGGGTTGCGCGCCCTACTTTAACAAGGGCAGCCTCTATTGTCAAGGAGAACCGACACCTACAGCCTGCCTCGCTGCCTCAGCCCCTCCACCCTGTCTTGTATGCGCCCTTTCTCCCAGGCATATCGGGAAAGTTCAAGCGCTTCCGATGCCGCCACAGCTTCTACCGTGAACCAGGGGACGTGTATAAGGGGATAGTCTTTGTACCTGCTGAGAAAGCCATGCCTCCCGCCACAATGGCCGTACCTCCCGTCTTCCCCCAGCATCTCCCCATGGTCGGAAGTGATTACTATCCTAGGCCTCTCGGTACGATGGCCCTGTGCCATGAGCTGATGTGACAACACGGCAACATATCGTAAGACCAACCTGATATTTGCTGCGTAGGCTTCCCGCAAACCCCTTTTACCATACCTTCTTCTTACAGCATCCATAGGCAAAATTGGTCGTAATCCGAGTACCTGTCGCAACAGCCAGTCAGTTGGGGGCAATCCGCTTCTCTCTCGAACTGTCCATGCGAATCTCGCGATTTTAATTTTCAACAGCAACCTATGCATCAGGTTTAGCAATGTCTCGATTACGTAGTCCATCCCGTATGTCTGTATTTTAGTTCGCATTTTACCGTTGCAATCCGTGGAAGGAGGCGGATAGCCTTTTACGAAGTACCCTTCAGCCAGATACGGTTCATGAGGCTGTACAAAATGAATTATCAGTCTGTGCCGGGGAAATTGTGCCATGGCATCGAGTGCCGCATCGACGACTCTCCGCGGCGGAACCGTCCCCAGTACATCATCCCACCCAAATAAGCAAACGTCCACAATCTTAGGGAAGTGCCGTTTAGCATCGAACTCACCTGCCTCTACTTTGGAATTCACGAATGTGTTCGCCGACACGTACACCACGTCGTGGTAATAATCAGGAAAATTACTTCGTAGCCAATCCGGAGTCGATGCACCCTGAGAAACCCTTTTCTCCAACTGCCCGACAAAGAACTCATCGACCACGCGCTCGAAATAGTCGTACCGACATGCATCCAGGACTATGAGATAATCCCAGTCTTCCTCCATCACGTTTACTGTTCTGACAGTCATCGGTTCCCTACCCCTCTGAATACGCTCCACATATGTACGAGATTATAACATGCCAGCACGGGTGTTTCTCAGCCCCTTATTTTTAGGGAACAGGTACCATTCGGTTTCAGTTGATATATATAGTTGAGTTTGGGCAATTATTTTCCGTTCGCCCTGAGCCTGTCGAAGGGCGTTCATGGTTCGACAAGCTCACCACGAACGGTTCTAAACACGTTACTTTAAAAATCACACCAACCATGACCGAACGGTATGTAGGGAACAGAGGGATTTGACACCGATAAGTAAGGTGGTTTACTATATTACTTCGGTTGTAACGATTGCTAGTTGCTAGCCCTCACGTCATAAAATACTTGAGCCGACGTGTTAGCTAGCAAACTATTGTCTGGCAGAAAAGAAACGGAGGTGCTTTATGGCAGGAAGGGTTGGTGTAGTTGCCGTAGCCCAGACCAAGTTTGAAGAGAAAAAAGCAACTGAGCACACTGCCGAACTCATGTACAATGTGACCAGGGAAGTTATGGGGCAGACCGGGCTCGAGTTCAAGGAGGATGGCACCGGCATAGACGCCACATTAGCTGCATCCTATGATCTGTTCAGCGGTCCCGCCGGTGCTTATATGTTCCTTGGCTACGTAGTGGGTGCATACCGGCGAGAAGACGAAAGGGTACTGGAAGACGGTTCTCTTGCCGTCTACTACGGGGCGATGCAGATACTATCGGGACATGTCGATACCGTACTGCTGGTTTCCTACAATAAGGAGTCCTCGGTCGGCAAGAACCTTATAGAATGGGTCGGCATGGACCAGATCTACCAGCGAAGGATCGGCCTCGATTTCGTCTCCGCCGCCGGTCTTCAGGCGATGAGATACACCACCAAGTACGGCATAACCCCTGAGCAGTGCGCCAAGGTAGTTGTGAAATCACACAGGAACGCAGCAAACAACCCCTATGCCATGTGCTGCGACAATATCACAGTTGAGGATGTGCTCAGGTCGACGATGCTGTGCGACCCGATAAGGGTTCAGGAGGCTAAGCCTACACCCGTTGACGGCGCCTGCGCGATAATCCTTGCAAGCGAGGAGAAGGCCAGGAAGATAACGGACAAGCCAGTTTGGATTACAGGCTTTGGCTCATGCTATGACCATCACGAGCTCGGATACAGAGACCTAGCAGATTGCGAGGCGCTGACCACAGCCGCGCAACGAGCTTACAAGATGGCTGGGATTACCAATCCCCTGAAGACCTTCGACCTGGCAGAGATTTCGGAGCAATACGCATACCAGGAGTTGCTGTGGAGCGAGGGGCTGGGCTTTTGTGGCAAAGGGGAAGGCGGTAAGCTTATAGACAGCGGGAAAACCCAGATGGGCGGCGATCTTCCCATAAATCCCTCCGGCGGCATGCTCTCAGGTCTGCCGGTCTGTGTTGCCGGTATGCAGCGTGTGGCCGAATGCGTGGTACAGCTTCGCGGAGAGGCCGGCGACAGGCAGGTTCCCGGAGCCAAGAAGGCTGTCGCTCACGGTGTCGACGGCCCCGCGGGACAACTGCAATGCGTCATAACTCTGGAGAACTAGGAGGATTACATGGCTGAAAGGATTGCTATAGTAGGGGTTGGGCAAACCCATCATAAGAGCAAAAGGCCGGATGTTACTACGGCCGAGATGATTGCCGAATCCGTTGAGCGCTGCCTCGAGGATGCAGGGTTGCAGATGAAAGACGTCGACCACCTGGTCGGGGGCTCTTTCGAGGTGGCCGATGGATATCACTGCCCTGACAAGTGGATAATCCCCGAACTCGGGGCTGTGGGCAAAGCAGGACTGGAACTGCAGAATGTAGGCACCACGGGCGGCGTGTTGGCTGTTGCCAGCTTTAATATCGCCGCCACCGGCCTATTTGATACCGTCCTCTGCTATTCATGGCAGAAGATGGATGAGGCTGCGGGCGCCTTCGGACGCGGCGGGGGCGGCGCTAACGAATACTGGACAGGTCAGTTCCCCATGTCACCGATCACTAATTTCGCCCGCAGGACATATGCCTACATGGACCGCTCCGGCTGCACCGAGGAGCATATTGCGATGGTGCGCGTCAAGCAGGACCAGTGTGCGCTGAAGAATCCCTACGCACAGCTGAGGCTGGGGCTTACCGTGGAGCAGGTGATGAGCGACGTCCTCCTGGCATGGCCGATACGGCGTCTCCATATGTGCCCCACCACCGCCGGGGCTGCTGCCTTCATTGTGTGCCCGGAGGAGAGGGCCAAGAAGGTTACCGATAAGCCGGTGTGGGTCGAGGACTGGTTCACCTGTCACCAAGGTGGAGCCCTGACCATGGCTGAAGACCCCACATCATCCACCCTGCGCCATGCCTGCGAAGTGGTATATAAAAGGCAAAACATAAAAAATCCCGTTAAAGAAATCCAAGCGTGGGAGGTCTATGAACCAGCCTCACCGGCCGAGCTCAGGTGGATGGAGGAGGTCGGGATCTGCGAGGACTACACCGCCTGGAAACTGTTCGAGCAGGACAAGGTCGGGATTGACAAGGAAGTACCGTTTAATCCGTCGGGAGGCGTAACCGCCACCAACCCCATCGGTGCGACACCGGTGGTCAGGCTGGTAGAGGCAGCGCTCCAGGTCCGCGGCGACGCCGGGGAGCACCAGATCCCGGGCAAGATTGAGAGAGCGCTCGCCACCGGCTACGGCGGCCAGGGAGAGAATGTAATAATGCTACTGAGGAAGACGCTGTAGCCCGGGCCTATAGAGATATGTTCAGGAGGCAATTATGACAGCAGAGCAGAAAAAAGAGGAGCAGCCGGAATTCATCCAGTTTCGCTATCCGCGGGAAGTTCCCTACGAGCACGCGCTCGGATACCAGAGTAAATTCGCCAATGCGCTTAAACAGGGCAGGATCATAGCGACCAAGTGCCCCGTCTGCGGTCGTTGCACCATTCCCCCCCGCATCGTCTGCCCCTTCCATCATGTCAAACAAACCGAGTGGGTAGACCAGGGTCAGCGGGGCAGGCTTATCTCCGCCTTCAAGATTAACTTCCCCATGTTTAACTCTAGGACGGGCGAGTTGCAGAACTGGGAGAACCCCATAATCGCCGTGGAACTCGAAGGCGGCGCCAGGATGGATGGCTGGTGCGCCGAGACGGACCCTTCGAAGCTGAAGACGGGAATGCTCCTGGAGGCCGTCTGGCGGCCAGAGGAGGAGCGGCAGGGAAGAGCGGATGATATCCTGCATTGGAAGCCTGTAGAGGAGTAATTTAAAAACCAGATGTAGAGGTGTTCACATGGCTGAAAACTTACCTGAGATATCCAGTGAGCCGATCGTTGCCGGGGTAACCGCACACTCGAATTTTCTCGTCAGCACCGGGGCCACAGGCACTAAATTCCTGTCAGAGCTCAGGGATAACAAGAAGATAATGGGGATAAAGTGCCCGAAATGCAGCAAGGTTTACGTGCCGCCCCGGACACACTGTCCCACGTGCTTCGCCAGGATGAGCGAGTGGGTGGAACTGAGCGGCAAGGGGAGCCTGAGCAGCTACACCGTAGTCCGCTATAAAGAGCCCTACATGCCGAAAGAGCCGCCCTATGCCTACGGCGTCATCCAGATGGACGGCGCCGACACCGGCATGGCCCATATACTGGGTGAAGTCGACCTCGATAAGATAAAGGTGGGTATGCGCCTCGAGCCGGTATTCAAGGAGCAGCGCGAGGGGAGCATCCTGGACATCGATTATTTCAAGCCAAGCTCGTAATCCAGCAGTTTATGGTCCCCCTAAATAGTGCAGGCCATCACAGGCAGCCCCCTATTCAGGGGGATTTGCATTATCCGCTGTTATTCTTTACCCTAGTACCCCGGAGATATAGGGAGAGGCGATATCGATGAAAACCGGACTGGTTTATGACCCGATTTACCTGAAGCACGACACCGGCGCTCACGTGGAGAACAGTCAGCGCCTTGTGGCGACCATGGCGCTGCTGGAGGAATCGAAGCTTCTGGACAAGCTTACCATCATCTCGCCCCGGGCAGCCACCCATGAGGAACTCTCTCTGGTGCACAGCGACCACCATATCTCCCGCGTCCAGAGCACCTCCGCCCGAGGTGGAGGCTGGCTCGACGGAGATACCTTCGCCTCACCGGACTCCTACGAAGTGGCCCTCTACGCAGCCGGGGGTGCGCTCAACGCGGTTGACGCGGTAATGAAAGGCGAGGTCAGCAACGCCTTCGCCCTGGTGCGGCCCCCCGGTCATCACGCCACCCGGGACCAGGCGATGGGGTTCTGCCTGTTCAACAACATCGCCATCGCTGCTAAATACGCCATCGAGAAATACAACGTGGAGCGCATCCTGATCGCCGATTTCGATGTCCACCACGGCAACGCCACCGAGGATACCTTCTATTCCGACCCCAACGTGCTCTACTTCTCCACCCACCAGTATCCCCACTATCCCGGCACTGGTGCTATCACCGACGACGGCGAGGGCGAGGGAAAGGGTGCTAACGTCAACGTGCCGATGCCCGCTTACTGCGGCGACGCCGAGTACCTCCGCGTCTACAACGAGATACTTGCCCCTATAGCAAGAAGATTCAAGCCGCAGCTTATGCTGGCATCCGCCGGCTACGACGCCCACTGGGCCGACATGCTGTCCATGATGGAGCTTTCCGTTGAGGGCTACGGTGATATCGTCGCCGTCATCAAAAGGCTGGCGGAAGAACTCTGCCAAGGGAAGCTCCTCATATCCCTCGAAGGCGGCTATCACCTCAAGGCAATGCCTCTCTCGTTAAGGGCCACGCTCGAGGTGCTTTCGGAGAGTCCACGGAGCCCCGACCCTATCGGTAAGCCGCCGGGCGATATGAAGCCATACAACATGGACTCCCTCCTGGAGCAGGTAGCAGCCCGGCACGGGCTGAGGTAGAAAGGTTAGCCTCTCAATCCCAAGCCCCCGCAGGGGGTGGCAAACTGCCACCGCTATGGTATACTTGAACACACTAACGAATTCCAGGGAGAAGGAACGATGCAGTGCCGCGGCATCCGGGGAGCGATAACGGTTGAGGCCAATACCAGAGAGGACATCCTGGAGGCGACCAAAGAGCTGCTGCTGGAGATGGTCGAAGCCAACGGGATAAAGGTGGAGGACATAGCCTCGGTCATGTTCACCCTCACCGCCGACCTGGACGCGGAGTTCCCCGCAATGGCTGCCCGCCAGCTTGGCTGGTTGAACACCGCGCTGCTCTGCAGCCGGGAGGTGGATGTTCCCGGCAGCCTGGGACGGTGTCTGCGCATCATGATGCTTTGTAATACCGAGAAGAGTACCGACGAGATTGTCCACGTTTACATGAAGGGCGCCGCCAACCTCAGACCGGACGTGTCTGAGATACAAAACAGGTAGACTACGGAGACGGTAACATGCTTGTCGTCATGAAGAAAGACTCCACCGAGCAGGAGATGGAAGGGGTGATGCAGAAGCTCACCCACTCCGGGCTCGCCGGGCATATATCGAGGGGTGTGGAGCGCACCGTTATCGGCGTGGTGGGACAGACATTCCCCGAACTGCGCGATACGCTCGAACTCCTTCCCGGGGTCGAAGAGGTAATCCCCATCTCCAAGCCTTATAAACTCTCCGGTCGAGAGTTTAAGCCTGATGACACGACTATAAAGGTCGGCGATGTCCTCATCGGCGGCAATAAGCTGGCTATAATCGCCGGCCCGTGCGCTGTAGAGACGGAGAGGCAGGTACTGGAAACAGCGAGGGCGGTCAAGGCAGCGGGGGCCAACATCCTCCGTGGCGGCGCATTCAAGCCGAGCACCTCACCCTACCAGTTTCGCGGCCTGGGCAAGCAGGGGCTTGAGATACTGGCACTGGCGCGCGAGGAAACGGGCCTGCCATTCATCACCGAGGTCCTTACGCCGCAGGACGTAGAACTGGTGGCGAAGTATGCCGATATCCTCCAGATAGGGACGCGCAACATGCAGAACTTCATCCTCCTCGATGAGGCAGGCAAGGTCAACAAGCCGGTGATGCTCAAGCGGGGAATGTCGGCTACCATCCAGGAGTGGCTGCTATCCGCGGAATACATCCTAGCCCAGGGTAACCGCCAGTTATTGCTCTGCGAACGAGGAATACGCACCTTCGAAACCCACACCCGCAACACCATGGATATAAGCGCCATACCCATCATTAAGAAGCTGAGCCATCTCCCCATAATCGGCGACCCCAGCCACGGCACGGGTAAGTGGGACCTCGTAACCCCGATGGCACTGGCTGCGATAGCTGCGGGTGCTGACGGTCTGATGATCGAGGTCCATCCCAACCCCGACGAGGCGCTCAAGGACGGCGCCCAATCGCTCACCTTCGAGAACTTCGAGCAGTTGATGCAGCGTCTGGCACCGGTAGCCGCTTCGGTGGGGCGCGAGATGCCGGTAGAACCTGAAGAGGTGCATGTCGAATAAAGAGAGATTGCTTTTTGGTACCGCGGGCATACCGCGGTGGCCCAGAGAGCTCTCAACACAAGACGGAATCGAGCGTATACACGAGCTGGGTCTGGGCTGTATGGAGGTGGAGTTCGTGCGGGGGGTGGACATGAGTCCTGAGACCGCGCAAGCTGTGGGGGAAACAGCCGCAGCACAGGGGATAAAATTGAGCGCCCACGCCCCCTATTTCCTGAACCTCAACTCACAAGACCCCAAAAAGGTCGCCGCCAGCCACCAGCGCATCCTCCGGACCGCCCGTATCACCAGCATATTCGGGGGGGACTGCGTCGTCTTCCACCCCGCTTTCTATATGAATAACGAGCCCTCCGAGGTCTACGACACGGTAAAAAATCACCTCGAGCATATAGCGGCACAGCTCTGGGAAGAGGGCAACTGGGTTTTACTCAGGCCGGAGGTCATGGGCAAAGCATCAGCCTTCGGCACCATCGACGAAATCCTGGAGCTCAGCGCCGAGCTTGATGGGGTGGCTCCGGCCATCGATTTCGCCCACTGGCATGCCCGCACCGGGAAGGCAAACTCCTATAACGAGTTTATGAAAATTTTGAAGCGAATCGAGGCCAAACTGGGAAGATATGCCCTCGATACCATGCACATTCACGTTTCGGGCATCGATTACGGCCCTAGGGGAGAACGAAAGCACCTGATACTGGAGGACTCGGACTTCAACTACTTCGACCTGATGAGGGCGCTGAAAGACCGCGATGTTGGGGGGCGGCTTATCTGTGAAAGCCCCAACCGCGAAGAGGACGCCCTGCTGCTGCAACAGGTATATTTTAAGTTATGAAAACACCAGGCCTATCAGTCCAACTGGCACCCGATAACCGCCGGGGCCTACTCCTGGCTAATCCTGTCATGACCGCTTCAGGCACCTTCGGCTATGGTGCCGAGTACGCCGAAGTCATGGACATCCAGAAGCTGGGAGCCATTATATGCAAGGGCACGACCCTGAAGCCGCGCACCGGCAACCCCCAGCCCCGCCTGGTGGAGACAGCGGGGGGAGTGCTCAACTCGATAGGCATGGAGAATATCGGCATCGAGGCGCTTGTCAGGGAGAAAGCGCCTGTCTGGGCGGGGTGGAACGTGCCGGTAATCGTCAATATCCTCGGTGAGAGCGCCGAGGACTACGCAGCTCTCGCCAGGCGCCTCGACGGCGTAGCCGGAGTAAGCGGCATCGAGGTCAATATCAGTTGCCCTAATGTAGATGCGGGTGGAATAGAGTTCGGGTCAAGCCCCGAGGCTGCAGCAGCGGTTACTGCAGCGGCGAGAGCGAATACCACCCTGCCGCTCATCGTCAAACTATCGCCCAACGTCACCGACATCACCAGTATCGCCCGCGCCGTTATCGAAGCCGGCGCAGACGCCGTATCCCTGATCAACACTCTCAAGGGCATGGCGATCGACTTGGTGAGCCGCAGGCCTGTCATGGGCAACGTCAGCGGGGGCTTATCCGGGCCGGCGATAAAGCCCGTCGCCCTGCACATGGTCTATCAGGTAGCGAAAGCGGTTAAGATCCCGGTTATCGGCTGCGGCGGCATCGCCACAGCCGGCGACGCCCTGGAGTTCATCATGACCGGAGCTAGCGCAATCCAGGTGGGCACAGCAACCTTTTCCAACCCACATGCACCCCTGGATGTCCTCCAGGGAATCGAGGATTTCATGAAAAAGGAAGGTGTCAGCCAACTCGCAGAGCTCATCGGAGCCGCGGCTTGAACGCGTCCCTCCCGCTGCAAAGAGTCAAGACGGCTCTCCTCGACCTCCTGTTTCCACTGCGGTGCTTCGGCTGCGGGAGCGAAGGCAGCCTGCTCTGCCCCTCGTGTTCCAGAACGCTTCCCCGGCTAGAGCTGCCCTTTTGCCAGCGCTGCGGTATGCCCTATACCGAGGGTAACTTGTGCCCCGCATGTCTCAGCTACCCGTTGAGCATTGACGGCATCCGCTCCGTTTTCCTGTTCAAGGGGACCGCCCGCCAGGCTGTTCTCCAGTTCAAATACCGGCATCTCAAGGCTGCGGCTGAGCCTCTGGGGCAACTTATGGCCGACTTCCTGCGTTCCAATCCGCTGACCGGCGAGGTCATAGTCCCGGTGCCGCTGCACCCCAGGCGGCTGCGGCGGCGCGGCTATAACCAGGCGTCATTACTAGCTATAGAGGTAGGCAGGCTCAGCGGCCTGCCGGTAGTCGAAGGCGCGCTGGTGCGGGTTCGGGACACCGTCTCCCAAGCGAGGAGCGCCAGCGCCGCGGAGCGCCGCAGCAACGTTCACGGTGCCTTCGAGTGCCCGCAGGGGCTACATGGCGTAAAGGTACTGCTTATCGACGACGTCTGCACTACCGGCGCTACCCTCGATGCCTGCGCCGCAGCCCTCAAAGCAGCGGGGGCAGCCTCCATCTGGGGGCTCACCACAGCCCGGGAAACGCTGTCCGCATCATCCAGTGCGACCGTTGAAAATAGAGGGTCGGATAGCATAAAATATTATGTTTTATAACAGTCAGCCACAATATTTCCCCGCAGGAGGGCATAGCTAAATGGAACTCATGATCAAAGGCAAGAACCTCGATGTTGAAGAAGAAGCGGAAAAGTATATTCGGAACAAGTTTAAGAAGCTGGAGCGCCGCCTCCCCGATATCCAGGATGCTCAGGTCGAGCTTTCCCGAGAAAATACTAAGGCGGTGGAGAACCGCTACGTAGTGCAGGTAACCATAACCAGCCGCGGCACCTTGCTCCGGGGAGAGGAGAGAGCACCGAACCTTTTTGCCGCTGTCGATAGCGTCGTCGACGTGCTCAACCGCCAGATCGAGCGCTTCAAGGGCAAGCTCTACCACAGTAAAAAGAGAATCAAGCCATCCATTAAGCAGCTCGCCGCCGAGCAGGCCGCATCCGAAGCAGAGGAAAAAGCGGAGGAGAAGAAGGGGATAGTCAAGGTCAAACGTTTCCCCGTCAAGCCCATGTCGCCGGAGGAAGCGGTTGAGCAGATGGAGCTTTTATCACACGATTTCTTCCTTTTCTACAACGCAGAAAACGACCATTTCAGCCTGCTCTACCGGCGGGGCGACGGCAACTACGGCTTAATCGAGCCCGAGCTGGCGTAACATTTTTAGCCATCAGCTATCAGCTATCAGGCTGAAAGCAGTATCATGGAAGAGTTATCACAAAAGCTGGTTCACTGGATCAAAGAGCAGGTGTCGGGGGCAAATTGCAGGGGGGTGGTTTTCGGCCTGAGCGGGGGGCTCGACTCCGCCGTGGTCGCCGTTCTCTGCAAGCGCGCCTTCCCCGACACTATCCTCGCGGTGCTGATGCCCTGCCACAGCGACCCCGTGGACATGGACGACGCCGGTCTCATCGCCCGGCAGTTCTCCATCCCCACCGTGACCGTTACCCTCGACAGCATCTACGATTCCCTCCTCGAAGCCATCGCCGGCGGGGACTACGACCCTGCCACCAGAAGGGTGGCTGAGGCTAACCTGAAGCCCAGACTTAGGATGAGCACGCTCTATTACTTCGCCAACCGGCTCCGCTACCTCGTAGTGGGCACAGGCAACAGGAGCGAGATAGCGGTCGGCTACAGTACCAAGTACGGCGATGCCGGCGCCGACATCCTGCCGCTGGGAAACCTGCTGAAGAGCCGGGTCAGGGAGCTTGCGAGCTACCTCAGCATCCCCAACGGGATAATCGAGAAGACCCCCTCGGCAGGTCTCTGGGCAGGCCAGACTGACGAGGGGGAGATGGGACTCAGCTACGAGGAACTCGACCGCTACCTGGCGAGCGGCGAGGCGACCGACGAGATCCGCAGGAAGGTGGACGCCATGGCCCGCGCCTCGGCCCACAAGCGGGCAGCCCCACCTGTTCCGCCGTTTTGACAACCAACTGGCGATGTGTGAAAATATTCGAGGTTTGCGCTCACACAGATAGCCAACCCCATACAACCCGTGAAAGGAGCCTCCCGATATGGCCAAGAAGTCCAACACGCCCAAAAAAGCAACGCCCGCCAGGAAAGAGAAGGCACTGCCCCCAATGCTGGACCAGTACCGTGTCCTCGACTTAACCGACGACAGAGGGGCGTTATGCGGCAAGGTGCTGGCTGAGATGGGCGCCGACGTTATCAAGGTGGAAAAGCCGGGCGGAGACTTTTCCCGCAGCGTCGGCCCCTTCTATCAGGATACCCCCGACCCCGAGAAGAGCCTCAACTGGTTCGCCTTCAACCAGAACAAGAGAGGGATAACCCTCAACATCGAGACCAGGGACGGGCAGGAGCTGCTCAGGAAGCTGGTGAAGAAAGCCGACTTCGTCATCGAGTCCTTCAAGCCCGGGTATATGGACAAGCTGGGACTGGGGTACAAGGCACTGAGCAAGGTCAATCCCAGGATCATCATGACCTCTATCACCCCCTTCGGGCAGACCGGGCCTTACAGCCGGTTCAACGGACCAGACCTGGTTACCATGGCGATGGCGGGCTACTCCTTCATCTGCGGCGACCCCGACCGGCCACCGGTGCGGTTCAGCAGCGACCAGTCCTACTACCAGGGCAGCCTCCAGGCGGCGGTAGGAACGCTCATGGCACACTACTACAGAGAGCTCAGCGGCGAGGGGCAGCATGTCGACGTCTCCATGCAGGAGTCAATGGTTTGGACACTCTGTTATGCCCCCCATGACTGGTACCTTTTGCACCAGAATATCCACACCAGAGAGGGCAGCCTCTGGAAGCGGCTCGGCGTCACCTATCGACTGATATGGCCCTGCAAGGACGGCTACGTCTGCTATCGCCTGCTCATGGCGCAGCCCGGTGCTGAAGTGATGAACGACCTCATAGCCTCCATGAACAAGGAGGGGCTGGGCAAAAACATGAAGGATATAAGCTGGACCACGCTCAGCTTCACCGAGGTGCCCCAGGAGCGAATCAATGAATGGGAAGCCGAGATCGGCAAGTACTTCCTCAGACACACGAAGTCGGAACTGCACGAGGAAGCCGTGAGACAGAGAAACGTGCTCCAGCCGGTGAACAACGCCAAGGACCTCTACGAATCGCCTCAGCTCGCCGCCAGGGACTTCTGGGTGGAGATAGAGCACCCCGAGCTGGGTGACTCCATTACCTACCCCGGTCCCTATTTCAAGTCAACCGAGACCGCATGGCGGAAGGGGAAGAGGGCTCCGCTCATCGGCGAGCACAACGAGGATATCTATACGAAAGAGCTGGGGCTCACCAAAGACGAGCTTGCCGTACTCAAGAGGGAGAACGTTATCTAGTTATATCAGTCTACTACGGCGAGAGAGGTGTCGAGATGAAGAAAAAGAAATATCCGCTCGAAGGTTTGAAGGTCGTGGATTTCTCCTGGGTCTTCACCGGACCCATGGTTACAAAATTCCTCGGCGACCACGGCGCCGAGGTTATCAAGGTTGAGTCCGCCGCCAGACCCGATGGCACGAGGCTGATGACGCCATTCAAGCCCGGAGCAATGGGCCTAAACGCGAGCGGCGTTTTCGCTAACTACAACTCCAGCAAGTACAGCATCAACGTCAATCTTCGCGAGCCAAAGGGCAAAGATATTGTGAAGAGGCTGGTGCAGCGCGCCGACATCGTCCTGGAGACGTTCGGACCGGGCGTCATGACCAAGCTTGAGCTTGACTACGATATGCTGAAAAAGGTTAAGCGCGACATAATCATGCTCAGCATGACCATGGTGGGGCAATACGGGCCGCACTCGCGTCAGCCCTCCTTCGGGCAGGTTCTGCAGGCAACAAACGGCTTCGTGCAGCTCCTGGGCTGGCCCGACAGGTCGCCCTCGCTGCCGGTAGCCGCCTACACCGACTATATAGCCCCCTGGTACGTGCTTATAGCACTGATGTCGGCTCTCGACTACCGCCGCCGCACGGGCAAGGGGCAGTACATCGACCTCGCCATGCTCGAAGCCAGCGTCCACCTTGCCGCCCCGGTGGTGATGGATTACGT
>DUEY01000034.1 GCA_011174795.1 Dehalococcoidia bacterium | reverse complement strand
AGATATGGCCGCCGTGGCTTTCGACCAGACCGTAGCAGATGCTGAGGCCGAGGCCGGTACCCTTCCCCGCCTCTTTGGTGGTGAAAAACGGGTCGAATACCCGCTTCAGGTCCTCTTCCGCTATGCCCGGGCCGTCGTCGATAAAGGTTATCCGGATGACACCGCCCGCCTTCTGCGTCCTGACGATGAGCTTTCCCCGTTTGTGGGCTTCCGTCATCGCCTGCTCGGCATTGGTGAGGAGGTTTATGAATACCTCCTGCATCTGGTAGAAGTCTGCCATTATCTTGGGAAGGTTGGGGTCAAGGTCTCTCTGCACCTCTATGTTGTTGACCCGCATCCGGTACTCGTGGAGTTCAAGGCTTTTCTCGAGGGGTTCGTTGATAGAGATGAGGCTTTTCTCGGGCTTGTGCCTGCGGGCAAAGGTAAGCAGGTTGCTGGTGATTCTGCTGGCACGCTGCGCCTCGCGATAGATAGCATTCACATCACCCCTTACGCTCCTTTTCAGGTCTTTCCTTGAAGTTAGAAGCTCGGCGAATCCCTGGACTGCGGTGAGGGGGTTGTTCAGCTCATGGGCAACGCCTGCCGCCAGCTCACCGACCGCTGCCAGCCGCCCGGCAAGCTGCACCTGCTCCTCCAGCCTCTGCCTCTCCTCCTCCGCCTCCCTACGGTCGGTTATGTCCCTTACCGACAGCAGAACCGCCAGTCTTCCCTCATACTCAATCCTTGTGGCAAGGGCGCTCACCCATATCTCCCTGCCATCCATGGTCTTCGTCCTGATCTCGTATCGTTGACGCCGGTCTGACACAAACACGTCCTCGGAAAAACCCTTGATAACCTGCTCCCTGTCCTTGGGGTGCACAAAGTCAATTATATCCACCCCGATACCTGCTTCCACCGTATCGAATCCATACAATCGCGCGGCACGCTTGTTGCCGAAGACCACCTTCATCGTCTCAGCATCGACAACGATCAGTCCATCGAGCGTGCTATCGAGCAACAGCCTGTAGTTGAACTCGCTCTGCCGCAACGCATCCTCCATCCGCTTTCGCTCGGTGATATCCACCCAGTTCGACAGGTAATACTTGAGCTCGCCATCTCTTTCTATCACAGTAACACTGACCTGAACCCAGAATCGCGCCCCGTTCTTTTTCTGTAAAAGCTCCTCGATGAAGACTTTTCTCAGTCCGGTAAGCTCACTTACCACCGATTTTTGTATAGCCTCAGCGGTTATCCCCCCAGTCTCCTCAGTCCACCAGGGGTAAGGGATAGGCAGACCCAGGACCTCCTCAGCGGAGAAACCGGTCAATTCTTCCAGCGCGGGATTTATATACCCTATGGTGCTGTCGGGATTGATAACCATTACCGGGTTGGGGGAGTCGCGCAGCAGGCTGGAGCTGAACTCCTCGCTCTCCCGCAGCTCAGTCTCCATCTCCTTGCGCTCGGTTATATCGCGGAAATTGACGATAATGCCCTTCACTACCGGGTCATCGATGAGGTTCCTGCCCACAGCCTCAAGCATACGCCACGAGCCATCTTTATGCAGACCACGGACCTCAAGATTTATATTGGTACCCGGCTTTTCCATCAATCTTTCAAAGGATGTAGCAGCGTTTTGCATATCTTCAGGGTGAATAAAATCGAAACCAGTCTCGCCAATCCGCTCTCCCGGCTCAAGTCCCAGTATACGTGCCATAGCCGGGCTTTCGTAGAGCAACGTACCACTTTCATTTATAATCACAACAGCATCGCTAGCGCTTTCTATCAGTGTGCGGAAATACTCCTCCTGACCCCGTAGCGCTTCCTCCATCTCCTTGCGCTCGGTGATGTCACGCAGGTTAGCCACAATACCGTTCACCACCGGATCATCGATAAGATTCCTGGCCATCACCTCGAGGGTATGCCACGAGCCATCCTTGTACTGAATACGTACCTCATGGCGTATAGTATCACCGGGGTATTGAACCAGCTGGTTGAACAGTTTGAGAGCATCCGGCAGGTCGTCGGGATGGACAACGTCGAAGGGCTGCTTGTTAATTCGCTCTTTCGTCATATATCCCATCAGTCGCTGGATGGACGGGCTCTGGTAGCGCAGCGTCCCATCAGCATTTAACACACCTATGGCATCCAGAGAATTCTCTATGAGCGAGCGGAAATGCTCTTCTTTGCTCCGCAACTCTTCCTCAGCATGCTTTCTCTCGGAAATGTCGGTGGCTATGATGCCAAGCCCACTCCCCACCTTGAACGCCTTGACGTTCACACGGACATCCCCGAACCTCGAGCCGGGAGCAACATCATCAAGAGGTAAGGGCACGCCGGTTTTAATAACGCTCAAGTACTTGTCATAGACTCCCGTCTCCTTGATGCCGGGGACGATATCGGCTACGTTCCTGCCCAGCACCTCCTGCTCTGAAAGGCCGAAAAGCTCACGGGCAGCGGGGTTTATACTCACAAAGTTGAGGTTCTTATCGAACATGAAGAAGGCATCGATAGACGATTCCATGAAGGCGCTTAACCTTCTCAGCAACCTTGTCGATGAGGCAACGGGAGCAGCTTTCGAGCTCTTTCGGACATGACCTGCTTTTTTTACCACGTCAAATCCACCCTCTTGCTACCTTCGTGTAGTGGAAGGTTTATGTGTACTAAAGACAAACTGCTGACATCCCATCAGGAATGTCAGCTTTGTTGAACATGCCAGCTTTGCTTAAGCAACCGGGGGCTTGCCCAGAAAACGAAGAACGTCCTCGCGTCGATACCGCCTGTCACCTCGGGAGCCGACGCGGTAGAACTTCAGCAGTCCCTTGTCACTCCAGCGCCTTATGGTGCAGACGCTGACCTGCAAGAAATCTGCCACCTGACGGGTGGTCAGCATCATCTCCAGTGGTTTCTCCGTAACTGTCTGCCTCACATCTCACCCCGCATCACTGCCAGAATACCGGCAACGGTAATATCCTACGCAAACATTAGCACACCCCTAACTAACTATACAATAGCTCTTTCTGGCATTTATCGGCAGGAAACTACTAGGAAAAAAGTTTAGCGAATTGAGGTGGTGGTAGTACCTTTGTCACTGTCAGGAGTGAGGAAAGTTCTTAGAAGTTTCTTCAGCGGGAAGCAATCTCACGGGGAAAATAGGAGTGGGCGTCACCCCACCTCTTCGAGCAGCCGGTTAAGCCAGCCGACAGTAGCCAGCCACTTCTCGTAATACCGTGCATACTCCTGGCCCTTCTGAGAATCCGGCTCGACTACCCGAGGCTGGGGTCTCATCGCCTCGACAGCCTGCCCCAGGTCTGGATAAGCGCCGGCGCCAACGGCAGCGCACATGGCCGTCCCGCAGGACGTAACATGCGGCACCTCGAAAGCGGTTACCGGACTGCCGCGTACATCGGAGAGCACCTGAACAAGGCATCTACTCTGCGCCAGCCCGCCGCCGATGCTCACCTCTTTCGCCTGCAGTCCCGATATCTCCTCCAGTTGGGCACAATTAGCCTTGAAGGCATAGCTGAGGTTCTCGAGGGCTGCCTTGATGAGATGTTCCCTCCTCATACTTGTCACGGTCGGCGTCACGGGAAAAATGAAACCGCCGAGGCTGGGCAGCATCCGGTTCATATCCATCACCTGCGGGCCGATGAAGGCGAGTGCTCCACCGGCGCCGGGCGGCACATCCTGTGCCAGCCTGTCCATCACAGCATAAGCATCGCCGGACTCACCCGAATCAGCGAAGAGAATTTCCTTGAGCCACCGATACCCCCCTCCCGACTCCTGGGCATTGCTCTCCAGAATCCATTTCCGGGGGAGCACATGGCAGCCCGTCCAAATCCTGCCGACGGCGTCAATAACGGGCTCAGGCGTCACCATTTGAACAACCCCACTCCAGCCCGCGACAATCCCAACCTGCCCTCCGTCCATAACCCCCATTCCGAGCAGCCCGCACTGGGTGTCGGCTCCGCCGACTACAACCGATGTGCCCTGGCTCAGGCCGCACTGGCCGGCAGCATCCGGCGTTACCTCACCGACGCAGGTGCCAGCGGTGACTATCTCCGGGTAAATCCCCGCAGGCAACCCGAGCATCTCCATGAGCCGGCGTGACCACTGGAGCTCGCTTATGTCGAACAAGCCGAGGTCGGCGATAGAGGTGATTTCGCCTACACGCTGTCCCGACAGCCTGTATATAATCCAGTCGCTGATGGAAAGTACGGTATCGATCTTCTCGTATACCTGAGGGCGGTTCGTCTGGAACCACTTCAGCTTGGCAGGAACGAAGAGGAGCGATGGCTTATGGCCGGTTATACGGTAGACCTCGTCGCCATGCTCACCGTCAATGGCAAAACCCTCCACCAGGGCCCTGATGTCGACGTTCGGCCCGGCGTAAAGCTCCCGTCCTTCCTTATCGAGGAAGACCGCGCCCTCCCTCTGGCTGGCAGCGCTCACCGCGAGCACATCAGTGGGGGTAATTTCAGCCTGTCCTATCGCCTGGTGGATGAGCTGGCAGATGATGTCCCAGAACGTCTGCGCATTGAACTCCTTTCCCATAGGGGCGGCATCATCGGGGACATCATAGCTCCAGTCCCGGGCGGCAAAGGAGACCAGATTACCCTTGAGGTCGAAGATAAGGGCGCGTCCCCCACCCGACCCCGCATCCACCGCCAGAACGTACTTACCGGGCACCCTTATCCCACACTTGAGGATTGAGCAGATGCACGGGACGCTCCGCTCGCAAGAACCTTTCTATATCATCGACGATCCACTGTGAATAGCGCACCAGCGTCTCAGCCGTTGCCCCGCCGATGTGAGGCGTCAGGACCACGTTATCCAGCTCCAGCAGGGGGCTGTCGGGCCGCACCGGCCATGTCTCATAGACATCGAAGGCAGCCCCGGCAATGCGTTTTTCCCTCAAAGCCTGGATAATCGCCTCGTTGTCGATAACGAACGTGCTGGCGGCATTCACCAGATAGGCAGTGGGCTTCATCAAGGCTATCCGTCTGGCATCGAGCAAGCCCATGCTATCGGGCGTAACCGAGCAGTGAATGGTGACGATATCGGAACGCGCCATCAAATCGTCCAGCTCCACCTGCTCCGCCCCGAGCTCCCTGACCTGCTCCGGGGGTAAAAAGGGGTCGTATGCCAAGATAGTGGTGTCGAAAGCGCTGAGCCGCGTTGCCACCTGGCGCCCGATGGCGCCGAATCCCACTATCCCTATGGTCTTGCCGGTTAACTCTGTTCCCCGCAGGGTGAAGTAGGCGCCGGTGGGGTCGACCCACTGTCGGGAGCGAACCATGGTATGCGCCTCGGGGATTCTCCTCGCCAGCGACAGCATCAAGCCTATCGTCAGTTCCGCTACGGCGATAGCGTTCCTCGCCGGCGTGTTCACCACGGGAACTCCGTGCTCAGTCGCCGCCTCCATATCGATATGGCTCACATCCGCCCGGCAAACACCCACGAACTTCAGCTTTGTCGCCTTCTCAAAAACCTCACGGGGGAGAAAATCCGCCTCGACCACCAGTATCGCTATATCCTGCCCCTGTATCCGCTCGACAAACTCCTCCGGCGACAGCAGCTTCTGGGTATCCATCCAGTTCTCATAGGTAACCTCCATGCTCTGATTCAGTCTCTCCAGAGCCGCGGAGGAAAACGGTGCGAGAATAAGCGCTTTCATATATACACCGAAAAATGCAGTAATCTGAGAATATAATACAATAAACTATTCAGCAGATAAACAAGGGAAGAACTAAACCACGCGACAGAGCCCGCTACCGAATATAGTGTCTTTCGTCCACCTCGCCGGCAACCTCCCCATCAACCCAGCCAGCCGCCAACTGCGGCGATGCCGATTCCGACCCCGATAACAGCCAGACTGACGCTGATGATTAAACAGAACTGAGCTAACTTCATACTCTCCGCGATTCGCTTTTCAATGTATTCCCTGATCTCCCTGGTGAGCCTCTCCTTGAAATCCTCCCGTATCTTGCTGGTGATTGTCTCGTCAAAGTTCGACTTTAACTCATCGGCGATTCGGTCCACGTGTGGCCGGAGCAAAGCCGGTATAGCGGTATCCTGGATCTGGTGGGGCTCGATAGCGACGCTGACATAATATCCCACACGCATGTCGATATATTCCCTGCGCTCACCATTGGTTCTCATCCCGTCCTGCCGTCGCCACGCGAACTCGACAAGCGCCTTGACGCCCTCGATATACTTCATCTCTGTTTGATCGTTGTTCTTTTTCTCAGCCTCGCTCATTTTCGCCCTCCCAAACCTTCATTTCAATAGCCTGCCGCTGCGGTTTTCGGTGCGGGCTTCCGCGGTTGTACCGTATTATAAACATCACCGCCGACCATAACAAGCTTTTTTTGCGGTACTTTCGTAATATTCCCTAAAAAACCGCCTGCC
>DUEY01000033.1 GCA_011174795.1 Dehalococcoidia bacterium | reverse complement strand
TGGTCTCTATGGGGCACGTCCTCCAGTGATGTCTTCGCAGTTGGTCTTGGAGGCGTTATCGTGCATTATGACGGCAGCGTATGGAGCGAGATGGAAAGCGGCACCGAAATCAATCTTAGGTGGGTATGGGGAAATTCTTCCACCGACGTTTTCGTGGTGGGTGATGAGGGCATCATCCTGCGTTATGATGGCAGCGGGTGGAGCGAGATGGAAAGCGGCAGCGAAGAGGATTTCTATTGTGCCTGGGGCACATCGACCGCCGATATTTTCGCCGTGGGTATGACAGGTACCATCGTGCACTACGATGGCATTGAGTGGAGCCCTATGGATTGCGGTAATACAACGAACCTTTACGGGGTATGGGGCAGCTCCCCTAACAATGTCTACGCCGTGGGGGAATACGGCACCTTCCTGCGCTATGATGGCAGCAGGTGGAACTGGGTGGGCGTTGCGCCTTACGCAGTATATTTTCATATTTTTCATGTCTGGGGGACTTCCCCCACGGATGTATTCCTTGTGGGTTCCTGGGGATTGATCGGGCATTATGATGGTAATGAAACAAAGGAGATGGTCAGCGGCATATCACGCCATCTCAATGGTGTCTGGGGTGCGTCCTCCACTGATGTCTTCGCAGTGGGCGGCGGTGGCAATATACTGCACTACTATGAGGAGCCACCGACGCCGACGGTTGAACCTACAGCGACACCGGAGCCTGATACTTCGGATGACGCTTCATCAACCTGGCTCTGGCCCGTTGTCGGTGTTGCAGGCGTGGCGATTGTGGTATCTTTAGTACTATACGACCGCCGGGCGCGTAAAACGCCATCAGGCGGTTGATGGGATAAGAGATTATGCTGAGCATTCAATTCATCCGCCAGAACCCTGAGCTTGTCAGGGAGTCCCTGTCCAAGCGCGGCGAGACTGCTGCCTTGGACGAGGTACTGCGCCTCGATGAGGAGTGGCGACGCCTGCTCCAGGAGGTGGAAAGCCTCAGGGCGAGGCGGAAGCAGGCCAGCAAGGAGATTGCGGGGATGAAGGAGAAGCCCGCTGGCCTGCTTGCCGAGATGAAGGATGTAGGGGAGCAGATTAAGTCTCTCGATGAGGAGATAAGCAGGAAAGAGGAGGAGCTGAACGACCTCTTGCTCCGAATCCCCAACCTGGTGCATCCCAGCGTCCCTGAAGGCAGGGACGAAAGCGATAACGTTGAGGTGCGGAGTTGGGGCAAGGCACCGAAGTTTGCCTTCAAGCCTCTTGCTCACTGGGATATCGGGCCAAGGATGGATATCATCGACTTCGAGCGGGGGGTGAAGATATCTGGGAGCCGCTTCTACGTTCTCAAGGGGCTGGGAGCCAAGTTGCAGAGAGCGCTCATTGCCTTCATGCTCGACCTCCATATACAGGAGCACGGCTATACCGAGGTCTATCCGCCTTTTGTGGTCAAGGAGGACTGCATGGTCGGGTCGGGCAACCTGCCCAAGTTCGCCGACAACCTCTACCACGATGCAGAGGATGATTTGTGGCTGGTTCCTACCGCCGAGGTGCCGGTAACCAACCTCCACCGCGATGAGATCCTGGAGCCGGGTACATTGCCCCTGTACTACGTCGCATACACCGCATGTTTCCGCCGCGAGAAGATGTCGGCGGGCAAGGATACGAGGGGAATCAAGCGGGGTCATCAGTTCGATAAGGTCGAACTCTATAAGTTCTCCGAGCCCGGTAGCTCAAACGACGAGCTCGAGAGGATGGTGGCGGACGCCGAGAGTGTCTGCCAGAAGCTGGGCATCCCCTATCGTGTGCTACAGCTTTGTAGCGGTGACCTGGGATTCGCCTCCACCAAGTCCTATGACATCGAGATGTGGGCTCCCGGCTGTGAGGAGTGGCTGGAGGTGAGTTCATGCAGCAACTGTAGCGATTTTCAGGCGCGCCGGGCGAATATCCGCTACCGCCCGCAGGTGGGGGAGAAGCCCCAGTTCGTTCACACGCTGAACGGCTCCGGGCTGGCCCTGCCCCGCGTCCTCATCGCTGTTTTAGAGAACTACCAGCAGCCCGATGGCAGCGTGGTGGTCCCCAAAGCGCTGCGTCCCTATACAGGTGTAGAGCTGATAGAACCCTTGTAGGATTTAATAGAATACCGTCTATCTAATAATCTATATTCAAGATGTCTTTTTTTCAAAAGATGTCTTTTATATTAATCAGGGAAAGGGGGCAATCGCGTGCTGAGGGAATTTAAAGAGTTTGTCATGCGGGGCAATGTGGTGGATATGGCGGTTGGCATAGTAATCGGTGCAGCATTCGGAGTGATAGTGACGTCGCTGGTCTCGGACATCATCATGCCGCCCATAGGACTGGGGCTCAACGACGTCGATTTTGCCAACCTGTTCGCTGTCCTGCAAGAAGGAGACCCTGTTGGACCATATGCGTCTCTTGCTGATGCCAAGGCAGCTGGCGCGGTTACAATCAACTATGGTGTTTTTATCATGTCTATCATAAGTTTCCTGATAATTGCATTCTTCGTATTCTTATTTGTGCGGTATATAAACAAGATACGTCGTGAGTATGAAACGCCGAAGGAAGTAACCACAAAAGAGTGCCCCTATTGTTTATCCAAGGTCGCCATAGCCGCCAAACGCTGTGCTTATTGTACTTCAGAGCTTTAAGATTCATATAGAGTAGAAGCGTATTTGTGAGCGCAGAGCTCTCTCTGTGGGTGATAACGTCATACTGGGGGAGAGGGGAGCAAACCTCGCCCGCCGGCACTGGTTGACGGCAAGCGGTGGTCATTGAGGGTTGTTCGGCGTTAAAATACGCTTGACTCGAAAGGGCGTCCGGCAATGCAACTGGATGATTTCTTGTTGACAGCGACGGGTATCCTGCTAGCAGTTCTCTCCCTGTGGGCCCTTCTCTGGGTCAGCTTCACGCGGGGTGGGGAAGATGTCGACAGCAAGAAAAGAGCTGCTACTATTGGCCTGTTTTGGATTTATTGCTCAATCGCCATTGCGGTGGTTGCATTCGGGTTACTGCTGGCAAGCAAACTTTTCGGCTGCGGCTGCCCCGCGTCGCATGCCCGCCGTATCGGGGAGGGATTCCTGTCAGCCTCCTTCGCCATGGCTGCGACGAGCGTTTTACAGTCTTTGGTCTCTATAGCGGTTAAAGCGAGTAGGGGAAAAACAGCTTTTGATGTGATGTTCGAATGCCCGGAAGGGCAATATAGATGGTCGCCTTTGGCAATCACGGTGATAGGGGTGCTGCTGGCGGCTTTCTGCGTCCTGGCTGTTTACTACGACCGTCTCTTTTTGGTCGGCGGTGCTGTGATCGTTATCACAGTATTCGCGTATTATATATATAAGGTTATTAGAAGCGGGTATTAATCCGGCGATTAAACGCCGGGCCTTCGCCTCAGGGTCTCGTCTGTGCTCAGCGGCTTAACCTCAGTCCTCGCCGCCTCGTAGACAGTTACTACTCCCTTTATATCGCTGAACTTTTCGCGTATGGCGGCGATCTCCCTAGGAGACAGCGGTTGCACAGCACAGAGGCGCAGCGGGGTGTTTATCTGTACCTCGTCCGGCGATAGTTCCCTGGCAATCCTCGCCATATCCTCAGCGCAGTTTTTATTAGCCTCGACGAACATCATCTGCAGCGCCAGCTTACCTCTGTAATCAGCCCTGAAGCGCTTTATCCCCTTGAGTATCTCATTGAGTGAATACCTGACGAAGGGCCTGTTTATCGCCCGGAAAGTCTCCTCGTCAGGCGCGTCGACCTTTGCTACAACCACGTCAGCCTGCGCAAGCTCTCGGCGCACTTCATCCGCGGGGACAAGCGAGGAGTTGGTGAGCACCGCCACCGGCAGCCCTAGCTTTGCCTTCGCTATCCCGATAGCCTCGCCCAGGTTGCGGGCAAGGGTCGGCTCCCCGACCCCGGAGAAGGTGGCGTAGTCGGCGGGCACGCCCTTCGCCTTCTCCAGTTCCTTTTCCACCTCGTCGAGCGTTACGAACTCCCTGCGCTCGGTCAGCGGATGGACGGTTTTACCGAGCTGGCAGTAGGCGCAGTCGAAGGAGCAGGTGCTCCCTTGTGTGGATAGGAGGTCGATGCCCAGCGACCTGCCCAGCCGCCAGGACGATACGGGGCCATATATAATGGACATGATGAGCTAGTGCTCTACCTTCATTTCGTATTTGGGGTGTCCCTTGTCCGTATATAAGAGAAACCTGACAGGCTTCCCCTCTGCCAGGTGCTTCTCGCTTTCTCTTCGCAGCTTTTTGAAATCTGCCGTCTCCAGGAACGCCCTGAGGAGCTCTATCCTCTGTTCAAGCTTCCTGTCACCTTCGCCCTGTTGCATATATGCATCGGCGCTTCGGGAGAACTCCTGCCTCGCCGTTGTTTCGATACAGTGTTCCAGTGTCGGGACAAGTTCGATACGAGCTGTCAACGTCGTCTCCAGGGCGCTATTCCCGCTTACGGTACGCTCGCTTCCAGGGTTCTTTCTTGAATGCCATGTAATCCTTGACCGCTTCCTTCAAGGTATTCGCTGCCAGCAGCGCGCAGTGTTCGCTATCCTCGGGCAGCCCTCCCAGGGCATCCAGTACGTTCTGCTGGGATATTCTCAATGCCCTGGCGGCATTCTCACCTTTCACCATCTCGGTAATCATACTGCCGGCGGCGATGGTAGTGCCGCAGCCATCGGTCCAGAACCTGGCTTCGCTGATGACGCCGTCTCTCACCTTGAGCCAGATCTCCATGGTATCCCCGCAGGGGCCGGTGAACCTGCCAAACCCGTCAGCATCGGGGATAGTGCCCACGTTCCGCGGGTTTTGGGCATGGTCGATGACTGTTTCGGAGTAGTCTGCCCACAGTTCCCTCTGTATCTCCTCGAGCGCCTTTTCCCACTCTGAAGACATTTACGTCACCTCGAAATCTGGAATCGGTGTCAGGATAGGCCATCGAGTTTTAGCCTGAGCTCATCGAGAGCCATTATAACAGGCTCGTAGGCCGTGCCCATAGTCGGATGGTAGCAGGTATCGAGCAAGGATAGCCTTTGAACGGGAATCCTCTCGGCGATGGCGASAGCAAGMCGGTCRAYCTTTCCYGCTACCAGCTCCTCCGAGATAAGCTGTGCSCCCACYAGKGCCCGGGTSMCGCGGTCGGCTATGAGCTTGATGTGAATRGTCTTGCCGCCGAAAGCGCGGCGGCGGGTAGCGCTGGTRGTCATACTGGAGAYGACATCCCTGCYGTTCTCTCGGGCATAGCTCTCGGTGTAGCCCACKGTGCCGACYTGGTAGCCGAARACCTCCATGACRAAWGGCATCGTGGTGCCTTGGTAGGGGAGRACATYGCCCAGSATKAGATTGGTGGCRGCTATCCTGCCGCCCCGGGCGGCACTGGTTGCYGTCTGGTACAGCCTCTTCTCGCCTCCAATCGCATCCCGGTTCTCACTGCAGTCGCCGATMGCATAGATRTCGGGGTCGCTGGTCTGGAGGTATTCGTTGACTGTAATCCCGCCGCTTTCACCTGTCTCGAGCCCCGCCTGCTGCGCCAGTTCAACGTTGGGACGGGAGCCGGTGGCGAAAAGGACGAAGCCCGCTTCCAGCTCCTGGCTGGAGACGGTTAGAATTTTTTTGCCGTCACGGCTTGCGATGCCCTCTATCTTCGCCGAAAGCATGAGGTCGATTCCCCTGTCCCGGACCCTTGCCTCGATTCTTTCCGCCATATCCTTATCCAGGTAGGCACGGAGAAGCCTGTCCGAACGGCCGATGAGGTGCACCCTCTTGTAGTTCCTCGCGTTGAGAACGGCAGCAACTTCAAGGGCGATTTGACCGACGCCGATAATGGCTGCCGTAGAGTGTTGGAGAATAGCCTGTTCTAAGATTCTGGCGGTGTCCAGGTTAGTGGTCAGGACGAACTCGTTGCGCCCGTCCAATCCTTTGATGGCAGGGATGTGGGGGGTAGACCCTAAATCCAGAATCAGTTTATCGTAGCTGTAGCTTTCTCCTCCGGCAATAATGCGTCTCTTCGCCCTGACGATACCGGTGACTTCAGTATTGAAGTGGACGTTGACAGCTCTCTCACTGTAGAACTTCTTCCTGAATACAAAGGTATCGTCCCAGGAAGGCAGGTCTCCCTTCAGGACGAAGGGTATTTCGCAGGGCTGGTTTCCTATTTCAGACCTGTCGGTGAATATGTCGATCCGTGCTTCTTTATCCAGCCGCCTGATAACGTTAACGGCATTGCTGGCTCCACCGCCTCCACCGACTATGCAGACTTTCATTCCTGTCCTATCCTTACCTTGCCTTACGTTACATAGCCTGGAGGAAGGACTCGCTGAGCCTTTTCAATTCCTCTGAGTCGTAGCGCTCGATGTTGCCGTCGTCGCAGAGCCGGGCGAGTTCGGGGTCTATAGGAAACTGTGCCAGCAGGGGGGCTCCGGCTGCATGTGCCATATCCTGTCCCTTGCTGCTGCCGAAGAGCTCTATCCTCTTCCCGCTGTCGGGCAGGGAGAAGTAGCTCATATTCTCGACCACGCCCTTGATGGGGATGTTCATTTTCTGTGCCATCTGCATCGCCTTCCTCACCACCATGGCGGCCAAGTCCTGCGGCGTGAAGGTGATGATTACACCAGATAAGGGGAGTGTCTGCATCACGGTCAGGGGTGCATCGGCGGTTCCCGGCGGCAGGTCCACCAGGAGATAGTCCAGCTTGCCCCAGAGAACGTCCTCCCAGAACTGCGTGATGGTCTTGCCGATGAGGGGGCCGCGCCAGATAACAGCATCATCTTCGTGGGGCAGGAGCAGGTTGATGGACATTATCGCGATCCCCAGTTTGGACAGCGCCGGCATGATACCGGTTTCGCTGCCTGTGGGACGGACGCTGATACCGAACATCCGGGGTATGCTGGGGCCGGTGATGTCGGCATCGAGGATGCCCACCTCATATCCACTGCGCGCCAGGGAGATGCCGATGAGGCCGGTCACGAGGGATTTGCCCACTCCGCCCTTGCCGCTCATGATGGCAATAATATTGCTGACCTCGTTGAGCTCCTTGGGGCTGGCTTCCACGAAATCTATCTCTGCTTCCTTTATCCCGTCAAGCCCGGTAGTGACTTTAGCCACCTTATCTTTGAGCCAGTCCTGTGTCTGAGGGTTCACGGCTGTTGTGGCAAGGGTTATGCTTGCCTTCTCATCTGAAACCGCGATATCCCGGACCAGGTTGAGCTTCACCAGGCTGCGCATAGCGCCGGGGACCAGTATCTCGTCAAGGCTTTGTCTTATCTGCTCTTCAGTCGCCAAGTTCAAACCTCCTGTTCTCTCTGAGCATCTCTGCTAGTGGTCACACACGTTTTCGCCGGTAGCCAGTGTGCCCTGCAGGTGTGTCAGCACGATTTGCTCGGGGTCATCACTCAAGGCGCCAACGATAACCTGAATGCGGTTCTCCCTGAACAGCGCCTGAGCCCGGGAGCCCATACCGCCTGCTATAACGGCGGTGACCCCTTCTTCGGCAAGCCATACCGGAAGCAGCCCCGGCTGGTGTCCCGGCGATGCCACCAGCTCCCTGTGCACAATTGTGTTTGTTGCCTCGTCGACATCGAACAGGGCGAAATGCTCGCAGTGGCCGAAATGAGCGGCGAGCTTACCCTGACTGACAGGTATCGCATATCTCATACTCGTTCCCCCCTATTACCTTTCGCATTTTTCTCCCGTTGAGCACGGCGGGGTTTCACAGCGCTCCGCCCTGCCGCAACACGTAGTACCTGGTCGAGACGCATCCATCTTTATCATGTATGAAGAGGAGATAAGCTTCTCCATGTTTTCGCTGCCACAGCCGGTACACCGGGCAGCTTGGTTGTCGGCACCACGTACGAATAGTTCCGATACTTTGCCGCAGTCCAAGCACCTGTAGTCATAAATAGGCATTATTTCCCCCTTGTTAACTACCGAGCCTTTTTGAAATCGTTTCCCACAGCCTCTCGATCTCCCGGGAAACGCCGTTCTGAGAGTATTCTACCACAGGCATGCCCCGGACCAG
>DUEY01000032.1 GCA_011174795.1 Dehalococcoidia bacterium | reverse complement strand
CCCGAGCAGTTCCTGGATAAGCCGGTTGACTTCGACGAGTTGAGCAAGGTGGGCGCTATGATGGGCTCAGGTGGCATGATTGTGATGGATGAGGATAACTGCATGGTGGATGTCGCGCGCTATTTCGTAGATTTCCTGACGGAAGAATCATGTGGCAAGTGCGTCCCCTGCCGGGAAGGGTTGAGACATTACCATAAGGTACTGGGGCGAATCGTAAGAGGGGAAGGGCGTGATGGGGATATCGAACTGCTCGAAGACCTGTCTGATGTACTCAAGGATGCTTCGCTCTGCGCTCTGGGACAGACCGCCGCAAACCCGGTGCTGACCACGATACAGTACTTCCGCGATGAATATGAGGCACATATAAAGGAGAAGCGTTGCCCGGCGAAGGTGTGCAAGGACTTGATATCGTTCTACATCGAGCCCGATAAGTGTCAGGCGTGCTTGATCTGTCTGCGTAACTGCCCGGTAGGGGCGATTTCCGGCGACAAGGGTCTGGTTCATGTCATCGACCAGGAGAAGTGCAACAAGTGTGGCACATGTTTTGACCTCTGCCCCGCCAAATTCAGTGCGGTGAGGAAGCTCTCTGGGGAACCCGTACCGCCCCCGCCGTTGAGGAGGGAGATAAGCAGGGAGAAGAGGAGTGAAAAGTGAAACAGGTTACGATGCAGATAGACGGGCAAGAGGTCAAGGCAGAGGAGGGGATGACCCTTATCCAGGCGGCTAGTCAGGCGGGGATCAAGATTCCGGCTCTCTGCTATGACGATAGACTGGCTCCCTACGGAGCATGCCGTCTCTGCAGCGTGGAGATAAAGAAGGGCGATAGGTCGAGGATAGTGGCTGCCTGCGCTTATCCGGTGGAGGAGGGGCTGGTTGTCGAGACTGATACGCCGCGTGTGCAGAAGATTCGCAAGGTGATATTGGAGTTGCTCCGCTCGCGCTCACCGGGGCTGAAGGAGGAGCTTGCTGAGCGGTATAAAGTTGACAGTGCCAGGCTCGATAGAGAACCGACCTACTGTATTCTCTGCGGCCTGTGCGTGCGCTACTGCGCCGAGGTGAAAGGTGCCAATGCCCTCGGCTTCGTGGGCAGAGGCACCGAGCGGCAGGTGGTCTTCTTCCCCGAGATAGCTGTTAAGACGTGTCCTCCCTGCAAAGAGTGTTTTAACATCTGCCCCACAGGTGTTATCCCCAGCGATTTTGCGGTAAACGTGCCGCGCTTCGAGAAGCACCCGACGGTCTTCCCCGTCAGGCTGCGCGACGAGCAGAATATACGCGAGCTCCTGGAGAAGATAGAGTAGGTGCCGATTGGGCTGCGATGCACCTGATCTATTGCTGTACTTCTGTTCCTGTGCTCTGTGGTTTACGCGGCTTACGTACTGCCAGATAGATTAGAAGTACCCCGACGGCGAGTACCACTATCCCGCCGACGACGAAACCCACGCCCACGGCAAACATTATGGGGACCTTGGCGCCGAGAACTATGTCGAAGTCGATCCCCATAGATCCATCATCGTTCATCAGCACGAGCACCCAGCTTCCCGTTTTCAGCTCCCACTGTATTGACAGAGTGCCGGAGCCGTGAGCTGATTCATCCCAGAATCCCTGCGAAGTTGGGGCTGTTGGTGCTGAGTCACCCGGATGTCCGGTATATGCCACTTCATAGGGGAAGATAGTAAACTCGGTGATCTCATCATAATCGACATCTCTGAGGTAGGAATTAACGTCCGACTCCTGTGCTATTCCCATGAATGTGCCCCTCGAAGGATCATTGTTTGAGCCTTCTATCTTGAAGGCAACCAGGTCGCTCCAGTCCCATATCCATGCCCCTCTTAAGTCTACATCGGCGGGCATGGTGGTGACGGCATAGGAATCGCTTTCAATCTGGATGGTTCTGGTGGTAATTAATCCTTCGCTATCTTTGAGGACGCTATTCGCAACGAGCAAAGCCCCTCCAGAGAACATGAGGACGAGCGCTGCCAGCAGGACGATGATTCCGATAATCAGGACGATGATTCTCTCCGCGCTCACACTGCCCCTCCTGGTTCTGCATCAGTGTCGATCAATGTATTGCGGGCTAAGGTAGATTATATCAGAATTGCTCTATGAACTGGGAGATTTGCTCGAAGGTGAAGACCGGGCCGTCTCTACAAACGTAGATCTCGCCAACATTGCAGCGGAAGCATTTCCCCAGACCGCACTTCATCTTGCCCTCCAGCGTGGTCACAATCTGTTCGTCCCCGAAGCCGAGCTTCTTCAGCCTCTGGAGTGTGAACCTGATCATGATGGGAGGGCCGCAGATTATGGAGATGGCGTTATCGGGAGAGGGCTTCAGTTCCTCAACCACATCGGGCGCAAGGGCGACGCGCCCTTTCCAGTTCTCATCGCCGGCGTCAACGGTGAGTTCGACTTTAGTATTGGGGGCTTTACCCCAGTCATCGCACTCGGAGCGGAAGCAGAGGTCCTGGGGGCTGCGGGCTGCATTGAGAATAAGTATGTTTCCATAGTCTTTGCGGCGGTCGAGGAGAGTGTTTACCACCGGGCGCAGTGGGGCAAATCCAATGCCGCCGCCGACGATGAAGATGTTCTTGCCTTTATAATCGTCCAGAGGGAAGAAGTTGCCGAAGGGCCCCCGCACGCCCAGCTTGGTACCGGGCTCGAGTTGGTGAAGGGTATTGGTGACGGTGCCTACCCTTCTGATAGCGAATTGCAGGCCCTCTTTGCGGTGAGCCACCGACGTCAGGCCGAATGGAGCCTCGCCTACCCCGAAAGCGGAGACGAAGGCGAACTGTCCCGGTTTATAGTCGAACTCGTCTTCCGCTCTGTCCAGTACCACGGTGAAGAGCTTGACATCGGGGGTCAGGTCAGTGACATCCTTCAGTGTGGCTGGATAGGGCACGAAAGGGTTTACGTTTGTCGGTTCAGTTGCTTCTTTGACCAACTTGCGCTCCTCGTTCTTGGATATCGGAGATGATCTCCCTGATGTCTATATTCACCGGGCAGGCGGTTACGCAGCGGCCGCATCCTACGCATCCCAGGGGCCCGAACTGCTCCGGGAAGTAGAGCAGCTTGTGACAGAAGCGCTGGCGGAGGCGGCTCCCCTTGTTTGCCCGGGGGTCATAGCCGCCAGCGATACGGGAGAAACCTTTAGACTGGCAGCTCTCCCAAGTGCGTATCCGCTCTATCTTGCCTCCAGCCTTGTAATCCCGTATGTCGAAGCAGTAGCAGGTGGGACAGACGTAGGCGCAGATATTGCAGTGGATGCAGCGGTCCGCTAAGCGGCTCCAGTAGGGGTCTTCGAACGCTCTTTTTACAGCATCGACAATACCTTCGGCGGGGACGCTGGCATCGCACTGAGGCACTGAAGGTTTAACGTCTGATTCCTTCAGTTCAGCACCCTGGAGCAGCTTCTCACCCTTTTCGGTAACGATTTCAACGGCGTAGCCGTCGTCAACCTCGGTAAGCAGTATGTCCACGTTTGAGGTATCGGTGGGGGAGCTGCCCATGCTGGTGCAGAAGCACTGGGGAGCGGGTTTGGCACAGGCGAGTCCGATGAGGGTGGTCTTGTCCCTGTGCTGAGCCCAGAGTGAGTCTGGAGGGTCGCTCAGATACGGTCCGTCAAGTATAGCGATACCCCTGGCATCACAGGGGCGTATGCCGAAGAGAACTGTCTCCCGGTCTACCGTTACGGGCGTGAACTCGATTTCACCGTCTTTATGTACGATGGTAAACAGGGTCTCGGTCCTGGGAAAGAACAGCTCCTTGGGTGAGAGCGTTGTGTTCTGGAAGTCGAAGGCGATCTCATCCACTGAGTGAACGGGAGTGAATAGGACGAGGTCATCAACGCGTTTGGGCGCGACCAGTATCCGTTCCTGCATGATGCTGTTCAGCCAGGATTCCAGCTCTTTTTTACCCAGAACCTTTGTCATTCGCCTATTCCAAGTTTCTCTTCCTTTATGAAGGTAATTAAGGGTGCTGTGGCGTCTTCGCTCATGCCCGCCCGGTAGTCAAACAACTCGAGCATCTCCTCCTCCAGCTTTCTGTTAAGCAGGCTGAGGGGCAGATTGACCGGGCAGACCCGCTCACACTCGTTGCAGGCAATGCAGCGTCCTGCCAGGTGAAATGCCCGGATAGTGTTCCACATCAGGTTCTCGCCGGTGGCGATCCTGATACCCACCCATTCTGGATCGAGTTGCTCCACGAAGCAGTCGATGCAGTAGCAGCCGGGACAGGCCTGGCGGCAGGCGTAGCAGCGGAGGCAGCGTTCCGCCTGTTCGCGCCAGAAGGATGCCCTCTCCTCTGTGGCCCTGGCTGACATCTCGGCAATGTCGGTAAACTCGGGGGGCGGCTCCTCGGTAACGGGTGTCCCTATCAGGAGGTCGTACACTAGAGGCGTGTGCTGCCGGCACAGGTCACAGCGTTTTTGAAACTGCTCGCTGCGCCTGTTCCAGCCCCACTCTACCACCCCGGGACAGACCACGCCGATGATGAATATCTGGTCACGTTGTAGCTGCTTCTCGCTGAGAAGGAGGTTGAGAGCACGCGAGTCGCAGCCCTTGACCACTATAGCGGTAGGCTTACCTTTTTTATCGAGTAGATACTTGACCAGGTTATGGCTACAGGTATTGTCGAAGACCAGCCGTTCTACCTCTGATGGGTTATAGATGAACGAGGGGCGTGCGCTGACGCCGTCGCTGCCGGTCTCATAGCCGATTACGCATTCAACAGTACCCTTTTCCAGCAGTTCTCTGGCTTTCTCCCTGATTTGACTGGTGAAGTCTGCTTCCATCAACCTGCCTTCCTTGCGCCGATCCTGTTCATGTCCTCGGTGAACTGGGAGACTATCTGGGAGAAACGCTTACCCTCTGATGCCGAGACCCACTCCACGCGAAAACGCTCTTTATCGATGCCCATGAAATCGAGCAGCGCTCTCAGAACCGCGAAGCGGCGGCGACTGTAGTAATTGCCCTCGTTATAATGGCAATCACCGGGGTGGCAGCCGGCGACGAGGACGGCATCTGCGCCTTCCTGGAAGCACTTGACTATAAGCAGAGGGTCGACCCTGCCTGAGCAGGGGACGCGTATAATGCGTATATTGCTGGGATACGCCATACGGCTGGTGCCGGCCATGTCCGCGCCGGCATAGCTGCACCAGTTGCATAAGAATCCGATGATGAGGGGCTCGTTATCTGCCGACAAGTGTCAATACCTCCGAGAGCAGTTGCTGGTTCGTGAAGCCGCGCAGGTTAATCGCGCCGGGGCGGCAGGCAACGACGCAGAGACCGCAGCCCTTGCAGACGCTTTCGTTAATTGAAGAGATAGTGCGACCGTCTCTGGTGACCTGTTCCTCGATTGCGTTGAAGGGGCAGACTTCCTTGCAGGCGAAGCAGCCGACGCACTTCATCGGGTCAACGACCGAAATAAGCGGGTCGGTGGTGAGGCTGTCCTGGCTGAGGAGTGCGACTGCCTTGACGGCGGCGGCGCTGCCATGCGCCACGCACTCCGGTATGTCACGCGGTCCTACGGCGGCGCCGGCGACGAATATACCGTCGGTCTGGGTTTCCACCGGGCGCAGCTTGGGATGTGCCTCGATCAGGAAATTGTAGGTGTTGTAGCTGATATTGAGAGTCTGGGCGATCTCCGCTGCATTCTCGCTTGGCTCCATTCCTGTCGCCAGTACAACAAGGTCGGCGGTTATCTCCACCGGCCTCCCCATGAGCGAGTCCTCGCCCAGAACCATAAGCTTATCCCCCTGCTGGTAGATCTGGGAGACCCTGCCTCTAAGGTAAAGCGCTCCTGTTTCGTCCTGGGCGCGGCGGGCGAACTCCTCGAAGTCCTTGCCGCCGGCACGGATATCTATATAGAATACGTAGCACTGTACCTCGGGGTCGTGCTCCTTGAGCATGATGGCATGTTTCGCCGTGTACATGCAGCAGACCTTGCTGCAGTAGGGCCGATTCACCTTGTCGTCACGCGAACCAACGCACTGGATAAAGACCACGCTCTTGGGATGGGTGCCATCCGAGGGGCGCAGTACCTCGCCCTCCGTTGGTCCCGCGGCGGACATCAGCCGCTCTAGCTGTAGCGAAGTGATGACATTGGGATATCTTCCGCCGCCGTATTCTCCGTAGACGCTGTAGTCGAAGGTCTTAAAGCCGGTGGTAACTACAATAGCGCCGAATTTCTCGGTTATTATCTCGTCCTGCTGCGTCCGGTCGATAGCTTCGGTCGGGCATACCCCCTCGCAGATACGGCACTGCGGCGGCTCTTCACCCTCCTCTGTTTCCTTCCACCTGCGATAGTTCTCATAGCGGCAGTTCGCTATGTCGATAACCGGCTTGTTCGGGACAGCTTGGGCAAAGGGTATATAGATGGCTGTGCGGTGCCCCAGACCGAGGTTAAACTCCGACGGTATCTTCTCGGGACACGCCTGCCAGCAGAGGCCGCAGCCGGTACATTTCTCATAGTCGACCAGTTTCGCTTTCCGTAGGATGTCCACCTCGAAGTTGCCCACGAAACCCCTGACATCGACAATCTCGGAGTAGCTGAGGAGCGTGATTTTGGGATGCTGTGCTACATCCACCATCTTCGGAGTCAATATGCACGCTGAGCAATCGAGGGTGGGGAAGGTTTTATCGAGCTGTGCCATGCGCCCACCGATGCTGGGCTCCTTCTCTACTAAGACAACTTCGTGCCCGGAGGCGGCTATATCCAGCGCTGCCTGTATTCCCGTAACACCCCCGCCAATCACGAGAGCGCGCTTGGTCAGGCCTATCTGCTTGGGGAACAGGGCTTCGTGACGGGCAACTTTCGAGACCGCCATCCTTACCAGGTCAATAGCTTTGGATGTGGCATCCCTAGCATCGGAGTGCACCCAGCTGCAGTGCTCCCTGAGGTTTGCCATCTCGAGGAGGTAGGGGTTGATACCGGCAGCAGTAACGGTTCTACGGAAGGTATTTTCGTGCATTCGTGGGGAGCAGGAGGCTATCACCACGCGGTCGAGCTTGTGCTCGGCTATGGCGTTGCGTATGGATGACTGACCCACCTCGCTGCAGGTATACTTGTTCTCATCGGCGAAAGCCACGAGTGGCATATGGCGGGCAGCCTCGACCACCTCGGGTACATTGACAACGCCCCCGATATTGGTGCCGCAGTGGCAGATGAAAACGCCTATGCGCGACATGCTTCCTCCTAGATGAGCTCCTTCTTGCGCAACATGGGTAGCGGGTTTGTAATATGTTTATTCAGCAGCAACTCCTTGGGCGAGAAGCCCAAAGCAAGCCCCATGAGCTGGGTGAAGTAGAGGACAGGCAGGTCTAATTTCTCCCCGAACTTCGCTTTCATGTCCTTCTGGTACATATCCAGGTTGGCGTGGCACATGGGACAGGCGACGGCTACACAATCGGCGCCGCTTGCTTTTATCAGAGAAAGAAGGCGATACGATAGCTTGAGAACGACATCAAGGCGGGGAAACGCCACGCCGGCACCGCAGCAGGCGGTTTTCAATCCCCAGTTGATTGGCTCGGCACCGAGTCTCTGCATCAGGCGCTCCATCGTTTGCGGGTTCTCCGCATTGTCGAATTTCACTACCTCCGGCGGGCGGACCAGGAGGCAGCCGTAATAGCAGGCCACCTTTAATCCGCTGAGGGGCTTCACAACCGGGATGGGCAGACTCTCGTCCGCCAGTATCTTGAGCATCGGCTCGACGGCAACCGCGGTGCTCAACTCTTTCTCGATAATATGGCTGACGATATCCCGGGTTTCCTTGTTCTCAAGCTCATGGAGAGCGAATTTCAGCCGGGAGAAACACATAGCGCAGGGAACAGCGAGGGGGAGACCCGCTTCCTCGGCTTGTTTTAATGTGTGAGCGGGAAGGGCCAGGCTCAGCCAGTGGTCTGTAGAGTGTGCTGCCGAGGCACCGCAGCAAATCCAGTCCTCCAGTTCGCGCAGTTCGATTCCCAGCTTACGTGATACCAGACGTGCGGAGACGTCATACTCCTCAGCTGTGGCAAGCTGTGAACACCCGGGGTAATACGAATAGACGCGTTCCGCAGTCTGATTGCCTGTATTGGACCCAACCTTAGCCAATGCTTATTTCAGCTCGCTTTCCAGTTTCTTCACACGTGCGGCTATCCGCCGTGCGTCAGATACCCCTTTTGTTCTTTGGGGGATGAGGCGGAGCTTTTTCTTGGCGAAGAGCGATGGTAAACGATTCATGTTATTGAAGAAGTGACCGCTGCGCAGGTTATACATAATACCAAGACCGACCTCGTAGAGGCGGCCGAAGATGCGCACCTGCTGGAGGAAAGCTCGATGGAAGACCGCTATCTCTCTCTGCGCGGGGGGAGTGCCTTCAGCCTGAGAAAGCAGCCTCAGTGACTCTATAACCCGGGCGATGTCAATCTCCCGGGGACACCTCACGGAGCAGGTCTGGCAGCTCACGCAAAGCCAGATCGCCGAGCTACCCAGTATCTCGTCCTTAAGGCCGAGCTGGATTGCACGCATTACCTGCCGTGGGCCGATGTCCATGGCATAGGCAGTGGGACATCCCGCACTGCACTTGCCACACTGGTAGCAGGAGGAGATGTTCTGCCCTGTATTAGATTGAACAAAGGAGAGAAGACTGCTGGCAGGCTCGGGGATAATAGCTTTTGTATCCTGCATTTATTACGAATCCCGCTGCTTTCATTATAAGCTAAATCGTTGGTACAGAAAAGTCGCCTTTTCTCTGTATGTATGGTCAAATGCAGGGCTCGGTTTGACCTTCTGCGTACGAATCTCAGGCTAGCTTATCTCTCAACTCGGCGTATGTTGCGTCTAGAGCGTGTGGGATTACCCTGAAGTCGGATACCACCGTCACGAAGTTGGTGTCGCCATTCCAGCGGGGGACAACGTGGGTATGGACATGGCCCTCAATCCCTGCTCCTGCTACCCTTCCGAGGTTTATACCGATGTTGAATCCATCCGGTTTATAGGCCTCGGTTAAGGCTCTGGTGCATCTTCTTACCAGGTCGAAGTGCTCCAACATCTCCTCTTCAGTCATCTCATCAAGCGTGGGCAGGTGCCTGTATGGCGCTACCATCAGGTGGCCGGGATTGTAGGGGTAGGTGTTTAGAATCACGAAGTTCTTGGCCCCTCTGAAGAGGATGTAATTCTGGCTATCGCGGTCCTCTTTTGACTTCTGGCAGAAGATACACTCTTTTGACTTTTCGCTTCGAAT
>DUEY01000031.1 GCA_011174795.1 Dehalococcoidia bacterium | reverse complement strand
GCCGACCTCGTGGTCAGGCTCGTCGGCTCCGCGACGCAGAGCTACGACCTGACGGTTAACTTCAACCATATCTATGACGACTCTATGCTGGAACTGCCAACCGGAGCACCGATAGTCGACACCTACCTCAGAGGCGACATCCACGAGAATGGCGTGGTCAACATCGCCGACGCCATGATGGCTGCCCAGTACCTTGCCGGGAACAGGGCGCTTGGTGAGCTCAACGCGGTGAACTTCGCCTGTGTAAGGCATGATACCGGCGGGGACCATATGAGCATCTCAGACGCCATGTTTATAGCCCAGTATCTCGCTGCACTCAGGGATGCTCACTACAATATACCGTAGCAGAGGTTAAGACATAACCATGCGGATGATGTGTAAAAAGCAGCATCCGTAACGCTGCGGCAGCAGCAATAGCCCCTGAAGGTGGCGTTACCCTGGAGAGCGGTAACGGCTGCAGGGGCTATCGTTTACTCCATTTGCACTGTCCACCTGTGTACTTTCCAAGATGTCTTCAAGCAACAATGGGGGGAAATACGAACTCCTTAATAGTAATTTCGGAAGTGGTACAATAGCCGGGGGTAGATCACATTAGCGTAGTTGTTTTGAATAGCGCAATTATTGAAATGTCATTGCTGGTGATTTGAATGGGAGCTATACAAGGAGGTCCAGTGTCAATAACAGTAGTTACCGGATCAGCCTCAGGTATAGGGGCCGCTACGCGAACCCGCTTTGAGAAGGAGGGAGCTCAAGTAATTGGAATCGACATCAAGGATGCTGAGATTATTGCTGATCTCTCCACCAAAGCAGGCCGCGAGTCCGCCATTGCTGGCGTGAAGCAACACTGTGGAAACTCTATCGATAGCTTTGTGGCTTGTGCAGGGCTAGCTACCTATGTACGACCGCTTTCTCTAATCCCTTCCGTGAACTACTTCGGAGCGATAGACTTACTCGACGGGCTATTCGAGTTATTAAAGCAGGGTAGAGACCCGGCTGCAGTGGTAATTCTTTCAAACGCGGCTCTATGGATGCCGCCTGATGAATCACCATATGTTCAGGCTTTACTAAACCATGACGAGGATGAGGCATGGCGGATCCTCACAGAGTATGAAGAGGCTGATGGTATCCTTTTAGCGTCTGGACAAGCCTACATGGGGTCGAAGTTCGCCCTGGGTAGAGCATTGCGGCACCGAGCGTCGAATTGGGGCAGGCTCGGCGTAAGGCTCAACGGTGTGGCACCGGGCAACACCGATACGCCCATGCTCCACAAGGTGCTTGAAGACCCCAATACAGGTGACGGTGTCCGAAGTATGGTAATCCCTTTAAATAGGTTTGGAAAGTCCGAGGAAATCGCTGCCGTCGTTTACTTCCTCTGTAGTCCGGAGGCTTCCTACGTTCATGGCAGCATCGTTGTTGTCGACGGCGGTATTGATGCCAATACACGCCCAGACTGCTTTTAGCTCCATACTGGAAACGAAGAAAGGGGAAAGCTAGTGAAGGCTCAGAAAGTTTGGCAATTTGTTAAGCAATTTGTTAAGCAAAATGAGCATTTTGGTGGTAGGGCGCACAGGACTCGAACCTGTAACCCACTGATTAAGAGTCAGTTGCTCTGCCAAATTGAGCTAGCGCCCCGTTTGTAGCCTCACTGCGTAATTCTAACACCTGCACCGCGACTGTGGCAAGCCGCATAGAGGCTAGCTCAGCCCCTCGACGAAGGCCCTGACGTTCCTCCCCAGGACAGCGTGGTTATAGCCGCCTTCAAGGACGCCATACCGTCTCCCCTGGCATGCTCTCTCCGAGAACTCCTTCACCAGCTTCCCGATTTCCTGGTAGTCCTCGGTCTTGAGCTGCCCTCCCCAGTCCTCCTCATGGCGGTCGAACCCGGCGGATACAGCGATGATATCAGCTTCCTGCCCCTCCAGAAAGCTTGCTATACTGTCCACGAATCCCTGCCTGTCCCGGTGCTCGGGATGGAAGTAGGTCACCTCGGGCACATCGCTGAAGAAATGGTCTGTACCGTCCCCGAAATGGAGGTCGAAATCCAGTATCGCGGCCCTGCTGACAACACCCTCTACCCTCAGCCTTGCTATAGATAGAGCAATATTATTGAAGAAGCAGAAGCCCCAGCAGTGGTCAGGACTGGCATGGTGTCCCGGCGGCCTTATCAGTCCGAAAGCGGGCTCACCGCTCACTGCCAGCTCTGCTGCCCTGATAGCCCCTCCTGCCGACAGCAGGGCTATCTCATAGAGCAGGGGATGCCGCTTGATGTTCTCGATATGCCAGTCGGAGTGGACCAGCTTTATGTCCTCTACAGATGCGGGCTCCGGTGTAACCAGCTCGAAGTGGGGCGATATCTCCTTCAGGATGCTCTCCATGCGACCGGAATGCGCGGCGGGGTCGCTGGCGTAAACCTCCTTGTATCGCGGGTGGTAGATTACCTTCATCTGAGGTTACTTTCCCCCGGGTGCTAGCTCCTGAAGAGCCGTTTCGTAGGCGCGGCAGGTCGTTGAATCGAAGAGGACGAAGACCACTTCCCCCAGAGATTCGTCCCTATTAAGGAAATCGATGACGGTCTGCAATGCCACCTTGGCGGCAGGCGCTACCGGATACCCGTAGACACCGGTACTGATAGAAGGGAATGAAACGGTTTTCAAGGCTCGCTCCACCGCCAGCTTCAGGCTCTCCCGGTAGGCGCTTGCCAGTAGCTCCGCCTCGCCACTGTCGCCGCCATGCCACACCGGACCCACGGTGTGGATGACGTGCTTTGCTCTGAGCTTGCCCCCGGTGGTGATAACCGCCTGGCCCGTCGGCAGCCGACCTCTTTCCGCCCGAATCTGCCTGCATTCCTCCAGTATGGCAGGGCCCCCCGCCCGGTGGATGGCACCGTCCACACCACCACCTCCCATAAGGCCGGGGTTAGCAGCGTTGACGATGGCATCAGTGTCAGACTGGGTAATATCGCCCTGAACCAGGGAAAGCCTGGTCTTGTTTATCGTTAATTCCATTATGTCTCTGCAGCCTCGCCGGAATCCTTGTCTGTCGACTCTGAAGATTCCGCCTGCGCTTTCTCTTCCGCTTCGGTACCCTTTTCGGGCGGAGCTACCCCCTCTCGCCCCCTTATCCAGCGCTTGAGTTCATCAAGTGCCGGTGGGGCGACGTAGAAAACCTCTATATCCTCAGGGAACTGCACCTGATGCCCCTCCCTCATCAGCAGTATCCCGATATCATCTCCCTTCAGAACTTCGTCGAGCCTCTGGGCTATGCTCTTATTTCTTCCCGAGTGGGCTTCCAGATACGCTTCATAGACCGTGGTGAACACCTGCTGGTTCTGTAAACCTATCGCCAGGCACCGGCTCCAGTCCATAAACGCCGTCAGCGCATCGGCATCTTCGAGCGGCTGAATCTCCGCCCCCTTGTCCACCCTGTTGCGAATAATATGGCCGCTTTCGCTGTTCAGGTCCTCGATTGCCCTGACTCCCTCATCCCCACCCACAGGCACCAGCTCATGAAATATCTTGGTCACGACGCCAAGCTTCAGCTCCAGATTGGACAAATGGTCTTCGACCTCATCCCAGTATTTACGGATTCTCTTTCCGAGGTCCTCCTCCAGCTCAAGTGGAGAGAAGATAAGAGGCACAAATAACAGCTTCCTCCCCTTGGCGTATTTCGCAGCCTCGGGCTTCTCTATTTTCCCCAGTTCTTCCGCCATACTCATCGCATTAAACCTCCTGTCTACCCTTCCCAATCACCAGAAGGAAACATTCTGTATGTGCTCGTTTTCTCTGATTGTTCTGGCGATTTCCTGCTGGGTAGTCTTATCGGCGATTGGCTCCACATCGGATATCGCCAGTCCTTCTTCGTTCTCCCGGTCTTTCCAGTTCATTATATATCCGGGCACGATGGCATAGCCGCAGACACCGCCGCCGCAGCATGATGACTCCACCGTGGACGTTCCTATCACGCACAGCACTTCCTTACCGTTGTGTTTCAATCTCAGCTCCTTGAGCGGGGTATAGTATCCCGCCAGGGCGGTTATATCCTTGCCTACCTCCAGATGAACATATTCCATAATCATTTACCTCCTGCCCTTCTTCCCGGTCTGACCCTGCCGGGTTCACCCTTCTGAGCTTTCGCCTTTTTCTTCCCGGCGAACCCCTTCATACGGAACCACGACGGCGTGCGGTATCCTTTCATAGTAACTACCCTCTTCCCGGCAGTATCACGGTCGACCTGCCGAGTATCACCCGGCGCCCGTTCTGGTTCTCCACCTGGCTCTCTATCTCGGCGACATTCTCTCCGTCCTGCACATATTTCTTATCCACCCTGCCCCGGAAGGTGAGCGTATCGCCGGGAAAGACATTTCCCCTCAGTTCGGCATAGTGCTTCCTGAGAACGCCCTCGCCTCCCAGCCAGTTCGTCACGAGCTGCGCCAGGAAGGCGGTGTTCTGCGTACCGTGGGCGATGACGTTGGGCAGACCCAGCATCTGTGTGGCGAACTGGTAGTCGAAATGGTGGGGGCCGTAATCGTTCACCGCCGCCGCCCACTTCAGAATGGTGAACAGGGTAATTTCCTTCACCAGGGGCGGCAACCGTGTGCCGATATCTATATCCTCGAAATAGACCTGCCCGGTACGGGGTAGCTGCGATTCCACCTTCTCCGGCGCCGTCGTCTGGCTTGAGCCCGTACCCTTGGAGGAAGACCCCTCGATAGATACCATAGCCTCGCTCGTTATGCCAACCAGCTCACCCCTTTGATTGCGGTGCTCGTTATCCATGCGTATGAACACCATCCTCCCTCCGCCCGACGTGCTCTCCCGCTCGTAGATATCCCCGATCTTGGAGATGCTCGTGATGCTGTCACCAGGCCGGAGCGGGATGAAGAACTGGTACTCGTTGAACGCCTGGAAGGTTCGGGGAAATGGAGGCTGAAAAGGGAGGCTCATGTGGGACATATCGGGATACTTCCTGAAAGCGTGGTTGGCCGGATTGAACGCCTCGAGAAAGGCGGGCGGGGCGATGATACCGCCCCAGCGGGTCTTCCGGGCGTAGTCCTCGTCCTGCCACAAGGGGTTCTCATCGGTTGTAGCCTCCAGGAACCTCCTGATACCCCACATCGTGACCTCTTCCGCAGGGAAGTCGGCAAACAGCCTGGCGCCGATGTGCTTCCTCATATCGTCGGTTACCGCCGACTCAGCGGACATATCGAAACCCCTATTGTTATCTCAGCAGGACTCTATTGATAAACTTATGGATGTAGGAGACGATAAAGCAGTACGGATACTTGACGAAATAATTAAAATCCATGTAAACGTTGGGCAGCTTGCAGTAGAAAGTCCCGGGTAGAGCGAATAACGGTATAGACACCGGGCACCCCTTGATACGCTTTGTCTTTCCCTTCACCTCGCCATTGACATTGGCGCAGTTGCCGACCAGGAGGATTGTATGCCCGTGGCCGTCCACATCGCCTTCGTATTCACCGATTACAATAGCGCTGTCGTTGCAATCCTTGAGGCAGCCCGGTTTATAGGCGTCGAAGGTAGCAAGAGCTCCCTTGAGCATATTTATGCACCCGCCGTAGCAGATGTCATCAATCTCGGGGTACTTGCCTATGAAGAATCGCAGCCGTGTGTCCAGCTTCTGCAGGTCGGAGAAGGTGCGGTCGAATCCTTTGGTCCTCTCCTGTAATTCCTCAAAGGGGACATCGGTAATAATTTCGATGTCGTCATCGGATACCGGCTCCCACCCGCGCGACCTGGCTATCCTGAGGTGTTCGATATCATCCGGTTTGAACCCGATGAGCCGCGCTGCCACAGAATCAACAGCCACGCCCGAGGTGCCCATAATGATGACCCCCAGGTGCATCGGCTTCGCCACGATCTCGTTCTGCTGCCCGATCGTTATCGCGTCCACCACAACGAGGTCGGGATGCCCTGGCTCGTAGAGGTCAGCTATCTTCTCCTCGAGCTTATAGTGATGGAACTTGAGACGCTCCTTCTGGTCGCAGATACCGATATTTAGCTTCAGCGAACACGTCAGCCTACTGCTGACATGGTGCTTGAGCTTGGGTGCATAGACCTTGTAGTCTGCCTCGATGAGGGTACGCGGGAGGCGCAGGGACTTGTGGACGCTGCCCCTCTCAAACGGGATCTCAACCAGGACATCCTCTTCAAAGAAGCGAACCTTGACCTTGGGCTTCTTCCGGAACCGGTTGTATCCAGCCTCGCCGAAGTTATACCGCGTCGGCATATAGACAGCCGTTCTCTCGCCCAGGGTGATCCTCTCTACCTCCGGCCTCGTCGCCAGTTCGTCGATAATCGCCTCGATAACGGCTGGATTGGTGTAGGTAAAACGGCCGTATCTCCTGTGGGCGAAAACGATATTAGGCTTTAACAGCACCTTGCCATGAGGCCTAGCGCCTAACTGCTCCATGCCCCCGGTAACAATGCCGCGGATACGGCTCAGGTCATCGTAATCAGGGCAGCTGCGGATGATAACCTTGTACTTATCTCCCATGGTACTTCCTCACTTTCTGTCCTCGGTCCCACCATGTGTAGGTCATCATATGCCACGTGCTCTTATTTCGCAAGCTTGTTCCTTTATTGTACCAGCCTGCGCTGTTCTGTGCCACCTACCCGTAAATAAAAAAAGAGCCCCCTGATCCTATAGGGACTCCATTTCGCTTTAGAACCCGCCTACTTCCCGTCTATCACAAAGAAGGCTTGGCTAATTGAGGTTTATGCATGGTTATATATTCATATTTTTCATTCTGCCGACGGTCTATATTCCATATAATCAGTACAACCAATACAATAGCTGGGATAAACAAAATATCAGAAGCTATCACAGCATAGCTTCCAGTTAATAATTCGCTAATTTCTTCCGCTCCCCTCCAATAATATACTCCTACCCGGCCTACGATACCGGCTATGATCAGGAGTGCCCACCACCACCCAATTAGATAAGATGGATGTGCATTTTCCCAGGCTGTATTATCCATAATACCAACCTCTGGATCACTAGCCTTCCAAATTTCTTTCATAACCTGATACGGACGAAACGCATTCATAACAGGCACGAAGAACCATCCTACCGCCCACCCCGGTGTAAATCTCAGGTGACTGGCATTAAGAGCTGGGAGGTTCTTATGAGCACGGTAAATCCATATGTAGAATGGTATTAACATTATGATATATATGCCTGTCTGCACATATCCCATTATGGCCTGCCTGCTATCGTTCTCCTCTATTTCATTATAGAAAACCATTTCTCCCGCTTCTATCCGTAAGAGAAGATCAATCTCAGCATAATCGTAACCAATCGCTATCAGAGTGATCAAGGCTGCAATTAAAAAGAAAGCCATAGCCCACAATGCACGTGAACGGCCGGAAACAAAAGGTTCTACAGGATTAACAGTATCTTTCATTTCAAAGGATCGAATCGTCTAAGAAATCTGCATAAATATATTATTTTTGGTATTTATATCATTGGCCGATATGTAAGTCAAGCTTTACTTTAAATACACGGGTACACTATCTGGTGCAGCAGGACAAATTTACAGATTGTTAGGGAGACTGGCGCGCCCGGAGGGATTCGAACCCACGACCCTTGGTTCCGAAGACCAATGCTCTATCCACTGAGCTACGGGCGCATTTACGTCTTATAGTGGGGATTGGTGGGGTGAGCGGAGGGATTTGAACCCTCGATCTCCAGGGCCACAACCTGGCGCCTTAACCGCTAGGCTACGCCCACCACGACACCAGTTTAACGAAACAGTCGAAGCTAGGCAAATTGTAGCATTCGCAGCCGTCCATAGTCAAGGCGAAGCTCCATAGACAAGAGTACGAATTGCACCTCACTCCGGCATGTGCTAATATAGTAGCGGCGCTGTGAAACGTCGATTCACTTCAATACGCATGATGCCGGATTGGAAACTAAGGCTATATGAAGTGAATTTTTTTTGCCCACTGAGTGCTCAGGTGATTAAGGAGAGCGATATATGAAGGTACACGAGTATCAGGCGAAAGAGTTGCTGGCGGAGTTCGGCGTTCCTATTCCCCGCGGCGGGGTAGCCAGGTCGGTCGCCGAGGCGAAGAAGATAGCGGCCGGCCTTACCGGGCGGCTGGTGGTGAAGGCACAGGTACACGCCGGAGGAAGGGGCAAGGCCGGCGGCATCCAGCTTGTCTCGTCCCCCGACGAAGCGGAACAGGTCGCCCGGCGCATGCTCGGCACAAGGCTTGTTACCCACCAGACGTCACCCCAAGGGGTGCCGGTGAACTCTGTCCTCGTCGCGGAGGCGGTAGATATCGAGCGCGAGCTCTACCTCGGTATTGTTATCGACACCGTGGCCGGCCTGCCAGTGGTCATAGCCAGCGAGGCCGGGGGGATGGATATCGAGGAGATAGCGAGGACGAGCCCCGAGAAGATATTAAAAGCTTATATTGACCCCGGAGTCGGCGTCCGCCCCTACCAGGCGCGGCGCTTGGCATACGGCCTGAACCTTGATAAGACGCAGATGAAAACTGCTTCCGATATCATCTCCAACCTGTACAAGCTGTTCCAGGCTAAGGACTGCTCGCTGGCTGAGATAAACCCGCTGGCAGTTGCCACCGATGGCAGGCTGCTCGCCGTCGACGCCAAGCTGAACTTCGACGATAACGCCTCCTACTGCCAGCCCGAGGTAACAGCATTGCGCGATACCGAGCAGGAAGACCCGCTGGAGGTAGAGGCGAAGGAACGCGGTATCGAGAACTACGTCAAGCTGGACGGCGACATCGGCTGCATCGTGAACGGAGCAGGCCTCGCTATGGCAGTCCTCGACCTCCTCAAGCAGGAGGGAGGTAATGCCGCAAACTTCCTGGACATCGGCACGCTGAATAACCCCGACCGCGTCGTCGAGGCGTTTGCGATCCTGACCTCCGACCCGGCAGTCAAGGCRGTGCTGGTAAATATATTCGGCGGTATGGCACGGGTGGATGTMATCGCCGAGGGCATMGTTGCTGCRTCGAAGCAGATGGAGMTAAAGGTRCCYGTTGTGGTCAGACTGGCGGGCACCAACGTKGAGGAGGGRGAGCGCATCCTCAATGAATCMGGKCTTGACCTCATYAGGGCTTACAGCTTCCAGGAGGCTGCGCACAAGGCGGTAGAGGCRRCGAAAAAATCCAGTTGAGGTGTTTATCTTGAGTATACTGGTTGATAAGGAAACACGACTTCTCGTGCAGGGAATCACCGGCGGCGAGGGCACCTTTCACACGCGCCGCTGCATCAAATACGGCACCAATGTCGTTGCCGGCGTAACCCCTGGTAAGGGGGGAGCCGACGTCGAAGGCGTCCCGGTGTTCGACACCGTGGAGCAGGCGGTGAAGGAGACAGGTGCTAATACCAGCATCATCTTCGTTCCCGCCCCTTTCGCCGGCGATGCCATGATGGAGGCCGCCGACGCCGGAATCCCGCTCATCGTTTGCATCACCGAGGGCATCAGGACGCTGGATATGGTCACGGTCTACCACTACCTGAAACAGAGGGGGGTTCGGCTCATCGGGCCCAACTGCCCCGGACTGATCTCCCCGGGGAAGTCCAAGGTCGGCATCATGAGCGGCGACATCTTCCTCGAGGGGAATGTCGGCGTTATCTCGCGCAGCGGTACCCTGACCTATGAGGCAGTAAGCCAGCTAACGAATCTGGGCATCGGGCAGTCAACCTGCATCGGCCTGGGCGGCGACCCGATTATCGGTACGGTGTTCGTCGATGCACTGGAACTCTTCGAGAAAGACCCGCAGACCGAGGCTGTGGTGCTCATCGGCGAGATTGGCGGCAACCAGGAGCAACAAGCGGCGGAGTTTATCAAGGGCAACATGTCCAAGCCTGTTATCGCCTTTGTCGCCGGCAGCAGCGCCCCTCCAGGCAGGCGGATGGGTCACGCCGGTGCCATCATCACGGGCAGTTCCGGCAAGGCACAGGAGAAAATCGCTGCCCTGAAAGAAGCCGGCGCTACCATAGCGATAAGCCCGGCCGAGATTGGCTCAACAACACAGCGCGTTCTGGCTGCCAAGAGCTAGCGATTTGCCTGTTGCCAGTGGCACCGAGGCTCTCCCTCATCATTGAGGGACATGCAATCTCGTTTTCACCAGTTTCGCGCCCCGATATGCCGTGGGATTGCCGCATCGTCCGCCTCTGGCGGACGCCCTGCAATAACGTCGAGAAACGCTGAGCGCTGCTATTTCCCTTGACACTGAAACTCAGCTATGTTTTAATCAGTCGTAATTGACGAATGGTGTATACGTAATGAGAAGTGATGTAACGAAACAGGGCGTCGAGCGTGCCCCGCACCGCTCGCTGATGTATGCCCTGGGGTTGACGAAAAGCGAGATCGAATGTCCCATCGTGGGCATTGTCAACAGCTTCAATGAGATAATCCCGGGGCACATCCACCTGCGGGAGGTAGCGGAGGCAGTGAAAGCGGGGGTGTACACCGCGGGGGGGACACCGCTGGAGTTCAATACAATCGGTGTCTGCGACGGCATTGCCATGGGCCATCTCGGTATGAGGTACAGCCTCCCCAGCCGGGAGCTGATAGCGGATTCCGTGGAGACTGTGATCCAGGCTCATGCCTTCGATGCTCTGGTGTTTATACCGAACTGCGATAAGATCGTCCCCGGGATGCTGATGGCCGCTGTGAGGCTTAATATACCGGCTATCTTCGTCAGCGGCGGGCCGATGCTGGCAGGGCGCCTGCCCAACGGCAGGTGTGTTGATATTAACGACGTCTTCGAAGCAGTGGGTAAGGCGGCGAAGGGGGAGATGAGCCAGGCGGAACTCGAAGCGCTGGAGGTTGCGGCCTGCCCTGGCTGCGGCAGTTGCTCCGGGATGTTTACCGCTAATACGATGAACTGTCTGACCGAGGCTCTGGGGCTAGGGCTCTCGGGTAACGGGACTATCCCCGCAGTGGATTCCCGCAGGATTCATCTGGCCAGGGAGGCTGGAAGGAAGGTGATGAAACTGCTGGCGGCGGATATCCATCCCCGCGACATCGTCACCAGGGACTCGCTTTACAATGCCTTCGCGGTGGACATGGCACTCGGCGGCAGCACCAACTCCGTGCTGCACCTCATGGCACTGGCACACGAAGCGGGCATAGATTTCTCGCTGGAGACCATAAACGATATAAGTAAGCGTACGCCTCATCTCGCTAAAATGAGGCCGGCAGGGGATTATCACCTTGAGGACCTGGACATCGCCGGCGGGATAGCAGCAGTGATGAAGGAACTCGGTGACAGGCTGAACCTGAAGGTAAAGACGGTATCCGGTAAAACGCTGGGCGACTACATCGCCAGCGCCAGTGTCAGGGACAGCGAGGTTATCCGCCCCGCATCGAGCCCTCATTCGACAACAGGGGGCCTGAGCATCCTCTTCGGCAATCTCGCGCCCCAGGGGGCCGTGGTCAAGAGCGCGGCGGTGATTCCCGATATGATGAAGCACGAAGGTCTGGCGCGAGTCTTCGAATCTGAGGACGAAGCCACCAGCGCCATTATGAAAGGCTCAATCAATCCGGGTGATGTAGTGGTCATCCGCTACGAGGGGCCCAAGGGCGGGCCGGGCATGCCCGAAATGCTTACCCCAACCTCGCTTATATCGGGGATGGGACTGGATAGAGAGGTGGCTCTCATCACCGACGGACGCTTCTCCGGCGCCACCAAGGGCGCTGCAATCGGGCATGTGTCTCCCGAGGCGGCGGAGAGAGGGCCTATTGCCGCATTAAGAGAAGGTGATAAGATAAAGATTGACATCGTCGGTAACAGAATCGACGTGGAACTCAGCGATGAGGAGATCGAGCAGAGGCTCAGCCGGTTGCCTGAATTCGAGCCGAAGATAAAGACAGGGTATCTCAGGCGCTATATAGAGAGCGTGACTTCGGCATCAACTGGCGCGGTGTTCAGATAGGAGTTCGGTATGAAACTAAACGGTGCCCAAATACTGTGTGAAAGCCTGATCAAGGAAGGTGTTGAGGTAATCTTTGGCTTCCCAGGAGGTGCTGTACTCCCCCTGTATGACGTCCTTCCCCAGTACCCGCAGTTGCGCCATATCCTGGTCCGCCACGAGCAGGGTGCCGCCCATGCCGCCGATGGCTACGCCCGAGCGACGGGCAAGGTAGGAGTCTGTTTCGCTACCTCAGGGCCCGGTGCCTGCAACCTCGTTACCGGAATAGCCAACGCTCACCTCGATTCCTCCCCGATTGTGGCAGTAACGGGCCAGGTGGCGAGGCCGTTTATCGGGAAAGATGCATTCCAGGAGATCGATATTACCGGCATTTGCGTGCCTATCACCAAGCATAGCCACCTTGTACTCACTGCGGATGAAATGGCTATCACGGTTAAAGAGGCTTTCCATATCGCCAAGACGGGACGGCCTGGACCGGTGCTCCTCGACATACCCCGCGATGTATTCATCGAGGAGGCAACTTTCAATTACCCGGAGAAGGTCGAACTTCGTGGCTACAGGCCGACAGTTCACGGCCATGCCGCCCAGATCAAGAAGGCGGCAAAGCTCATCAGTGAGGCTAAGCAACCCGTTATCCTCGCTGGCAGGGGTATAAACATCTCGGGCGCCTACCAGGAGCTTCTTGAGCTGGCGGAGAAAGCGCAGATTCCAGTGATAACCACCCTGCTGGGAATCAGTTGCTTCCCTGAAACCCACAAGCTCAGCCTGGGTATGCTCGGTATGCACGGCACGGCCTGTGCCAATCTTGCGGTGGACTCCTCCGACCTCATTATCGCTATCGGGATGAGGTTCGATGACAGGGCGACAGGAAAAGTAAGTGGCTTCGCTCCCCACGCTCAGATTATTCATATCGATATCGACCCTGCCGAGATAGGCAAGAATGTGCGGGTGCACCTGCCCATCGTCGGCGATATCAAGAATGTTCTCAGAGTTCTGAACAAACAGGTCGAGGCTCAGGAGCATAAGGACTGGCTGAAAACCATCGAGGTGTGGCGCAAAGAGCATCCACCGGCCTTCATCCGCGAATCCGATGAGCTTCTGCCGCAGTTTGTCGTGAGCAAGATAGCTGAAGTTACCAAAGGCGATGCTATCGTCGTCACCGGCGTCGGCCAGAACCAGATGTGGGCAGCGCAGCACTTCTGCTATCAGAAGCAAAACAGCCTCATCTCCTCTGGCGGTCTTGGGACGATGGGATTCGAGCTGCCGGCGGCTATCGGTGCCAAGGTGGGACGGCCAGAGGAGACCGTGTGGGCAATAGCGGGTGACGGCGGCTTCCAGATGACCATCCAGGAACTGGCCACCGCGGTCCAAGATAAAATCGCTGTGAAGATAGCCATTCTCAACAACGGCTTCCTGGGCATGGTGAGACAGTGGCAGGCG
>DUEY01000030.1 GCA_011174795.1 Dehalococcoidia bacterium | reverse complement strand
CCTGCGCTCTCCTGACCCCGGTGCTGTAGAGCATAGAGACCAAAATAAGCGGTGCGAGCTACTTCTTCCCCTTGAGCATAGACACCAAGTATACCGCAGGACTCGCGCAAGCTAGCTCCCTTCACCTCAAGGGCTGACTCTTATTTTTACGGGCCTCGCAATTCGATTATATCCCTAATCCCGACCATACTCAAGGGGAAATTGCGTCAAATATTCTTATCCCGCGAATCCTGCTCCAGCCCCCATAAGATTGCCACGTCGCCTGCCTCTGGCGGACTCCCCGCAATAACAAGGGGCACGGCGTGCCGTGCCCCTTTCCCCCCTTCAAGGCGACCTACCTGGGCGTCCCTACGCTCGCCTATTCATGTCCTCCTTTGTCCTCCACCTTCGACTCGCGTATTTCCTGAAGCCTGGCGCTGATCTCCTCAACCGCCTCTTTGCCTAGAGGATATATTTTCAGAAAAACCAGCAATATCACTACATAGAGGGCTGAGAAGCCAACCATGCCGATTCTGATTCCCATATCCATAAACTCCGGCTTTGGCTGGCCGGCAACATATCCGATAAGCGTGCTCAGTACAAGAGAGGTGCTGACGCCGATGATAACGAACGACAGCTTCTCACCCGCCTTGATCGCTCCATAGTAGGCGCCTTCTCTCTTGGCTCCACCGGTTGCGACCTCATCCGCGTCCGGTAAATCCGCTGTCATAACCCCACGAGCCAACAATATACCCCCTACAGCGGCACCATCACAGAATGCCCATATGGCTCCCTGCCAGAGGTTCTGGACGACTAGACAGGGTACAAAACCTAAGGCTGTGGCTATGGAGGCGACCGCCAGCGTGAACTTGGGCCCGCGGTGTATATACACCTTCCTCCAGACAGGGAAGAAAAGAAAAATGCCGAGCATTGTCGGAGCGAATAGCAGGGGCATATCGCTCAGCCCCAATCCCAGACTGTGCTTGACAAAGAATGGAACCATCCCTATAAGCCAGCCGAAAATGCACCACGTCATCAAGTTAATCATCATGAAAGAGAGAAACGTTTTATTGATAAATGTCGTTTTGAGAGACCTGACAACCGACCAGGATTTGTCCAGTACAAATCCCTTCGGCTCGTGGACTCCTAATAACGATATTAGAAAAGTAACCGAGAACAAGATGCTTACAATCAATCCGGCCCACATCCACCCGCTAAAGGACCCCCTCTCGTGCTCAACCACCTCGATGCTCAGTTCCCGCGTCGCCTCATGAGGAGGAGTGGCGCTATCGGTGACCATAACCGTAAATTTATATTCAGCCTCATCGGTTGGCTCCCCCGATATGGTGCCCGTTTCTCTATCCAGCTCCACCCCGTAGGGTAAACACTGATCCTCCTTCTCCACACACACCCACGTGTAGGGCAGCTCTCCCCCAAACGCCTCTAACACCACTTCATACTCTTCACCTTCCAGCCCCTCGCCCAGGCTCCTGGTGCTAACATCAAGGGGCGCTCCTTCCTCACGTATAAATATATTCACTTCCTCAATGCTTATATCCGATTCGGCGTCTATAATCTCTACCATGAAGGTGTAACCACCCGCATACTCGGGGATTCCCGACAGGTTGCCGCCGCTATCGAGCTTCAGCCCTCCGGGCAGCGTACTTCCTTCCTCCACCGCCCATGTATAAGGCTCCGTTCCGCCAACGGCTTGCAGCCCCTCAGTGTACGGCACACCCACCATGCCGTCGGACAGGTCCTCAGCGGTAATACTAAGGGGTACTGTGGAAAGATTGACTATCATGATGGGGAATATCATGATAGCGACGGCACCACCTAGTACCGCACAGAGCTCTTTCCAGATAGTAACCTCGGTCCTGTCCCTGACGCTTTGCCACATCGCGGGTAGAAGTGCATACCAGGGAATCGCCACCATACTGTACGTCCACGACCAGCAAAACAGCATGCCGGTGGCGAAGGCGAATATCCACATATCCTTTGGCTCTTCCAGAGGCATGCCACCCACAGGAGGCGTCCAGATAAGCACAGAGAAGACAAGCGTGAGCGGGATTCCCAGTAATATCCACGGCCGCCTCCGCCCTATCCTGGTATTCGTCTTATCCGACCAAATACCGATTAAGGTATCGTTTATGGCATTCCAGATTCCAAATGAGATAGCGAATGACAATCCGGCCAGCCACGCATCGAGGCGAACGACATCGACGAGAAAGAATATGAAGAACGCACCGATTAACTGATAGAAACCGGTATAGCCCAAGCCGCCCAATGAATAAGCCAGTTTCTGGGGTCTCCCCGTCAAAGGGAACTGCATTACTACACTTCTTTAACAGAATAAGGTCTTTCGCTTTGTTGGGGGTGTCCTGCTGTTGTCGTGTAGCTTACAACAGTACCAGATTTCTCGTCAAGCGTATCGAGGCAACTTTTCATGCCTGCATGTTAAAGGTTAGCCGTCCGATGTGAGCACCTATAGGCATCAATTAACCCCTATTCATTCGTGCAGGCAGGCACTGGTGGAGCCAGGCGGCTACTCTCCGTGTATTTTCCACTCTCTAAAAGGGGACCAGTCCGTCCAGTCCACTATCGATTGAACACCGGGTACCTTGAGGAGCAGGGGGTCTACCCTCCAGTTGGGCAGCACCGGACCTCCGGCATCTTCTATCACGAGGTCGAACATGCGCTTCACAACCTTCGGCTTATCCGAAGCGATATTGTTGTTCTGCTCGGGGTCGTTCCTCATGTCGAAGAGCTGCGGCTCATCACCAGTGTTACGGCAGATAAGGACGTAGTCGTCGTCGCGGCACCACACGCTGAGGCAGAAGCCGCAGGTGGCATAGTCGCGAACCTTGTCAGCCTTCCCCTCGACGAGGGGCATCAGGTCCTTGCCTTCAAACTCATAGGGAGCCCTGGCGCCGGAGCAGTTGACTATTGTCGTAGCGATATCGTGATGCTGTACCAGCGCGTTGCTTCTCTGCCCGGCGCCGACGCCGTCGGGACGCCTGACCATGAGGACGCAGTTCACCAGCTCGTCGTACATTCCCGCCGGTAGCTTGCCGGAGATGCCGTGCTCACCGATCACGTGCCCGTGGTCGGAGGTCACGATAAGCAGGCTGTTGTCGAGCAGCCCCAGTTCACGTACCCTGTCCATGAACTTGCCGAACCAGGTGTCCACCATGGTGACTTCAGCCGCGTACAGCATGCGCATGTGGTGGAGTTCTTTCTCGGTCATGAGCCTTGTGGGCCCGTAGTAAGGCGATATCATCTCCAGACCCTTATATCCGGGGTCATATATATCGACATAGTGCTGGGGAGCATCCCAGGGCTCGTGAGGGTCCCAGCAATCCACGAGGAGAAAGAAAGGGCTGTCATCTTCTTTACTATCGTCCAGCCACTCTATTGCACGGCTGAATACCTGCGGCGCAAAATGGTCCTCCTCGGACTGCCATTTTGCCGTGTTCGCCAGATGCTGCAATAACTGCATATGCTCCCAGGTGCCCTCGAACCACGTGGGTATAAAGCGTTCAAGGTCCCATCTCTTTGCCAGAACAGGTGTGCCGTAGCGGTCACCGGCCTGACCGCGAATGAAATCCCAGTGCCCGAAACCCCGATAGAAGTTCATACCGGGAAATGAAAAGAGGGGGAAATCATCGGTTATAAGCGCAGTGCGGTATTCCGGAATCTCCTGCTCCTCATCCGACCACAGGAAGGAGAGCCCCTGGAGTATCTCCGACATCGTCACCATGTACCAGGGCATAGGCGCCCAGCCGGGCATCGGCGTGCCCGGGACGCCGAGGAAGAACGACCCTGCAGTGTTGGCTTCGTCCGCCGTGGCGAAGACCTCCCTCTTAAACGGAAAGACCCTCATCCCGGTCCAGAGGGCGCGCCTGACCTGAACCGTGGGCAGGGCTTCGGCAACAGCTCTATCGAACACCATGCTCTCGCCACCAACCATGTCTAGGTTCGGCGTCTTTATCCACTTGTTTCCGTAACAGCCCAGGTGGTCGGGACGAAGCGTGTCAAACATGACAACGACGATATTCTTAATATTCTTCTGCGCCACTGAAACTCCCTCCTAGTCAGGGAGTATATCACAGTAAAAACGTCATAACCACCCCGCCTGCCTGCAGAGCGGGTTCTCACCTTTGACGCGTGGGAGTATGTTATACCCATCCAGTCGGTCGGCATTACTTGTCCTCCCAATCCCAACCTTTCTCTTCAAGCTCCTTTACCTTCGCGGCCCTCATCTCCTGTATTTGATTGCTTATTTCAGCAACTTTCTCCTTACCCAGAGGATAGGTCTTAAGGAAAATCAGCAATATGAATGCGTAGAGAGTCATAAATACAACGTAGCCCACTCTGATCCCCATATCCATGAACTCCGGCTTGGGTTCGCCCGGTACGTAACCTATGAATACACTAAGCGTGAGCCACGTGCTAATTGCAATAACGACAAAAGATAATTTCATCAAGGCGCCGAGCACCCCGTAGTATGAACCCTCTCTCCTGGCACCTGTCCTGAGCTCATCTGCGTCCACCAGGTCAGCCGCCATAACCCCCCTGCACAACTGAAGCCCTGCGATAGCAACCCCGCAGAAGAAAGCCCATATCGAGCCCTGCAGGGCTGTCTGCACAACCAGAACAGGCATAAAAACTATCGGCAGCGCTATCGCCGCAGCGCCAATAGTTGCCTTCGGGCCATAGCGTATGTACGCTTTCCTCCAGAAAACGAAGGATATGAAAATCCCGACCATTGCGGGAGCGAATATGACTGGAACATCCGCCAGCCCTAATCCGAGACTATGTACGGCAAAGAAGGGCATCATCGCCGCCAACCAGTTAAACGAGGACGTAATCATCAGGTCTATTGCTACGTACTTTAGAAATGTTGAATTGAACAAGGTTGTTCTTATCGATGTAACGATTGCCCACGGTTCATCAAGCATGAATTCCCTTCGCTCCCTGGCCGCCACCATCGTGGTAATAAATGAAACGGTGAATACGGCTCCAAATATCACTCCGGCCCACATCCACGCACTGAAGGTCCCCTTTTCACGCCCCGACGCTACATTTATACTCAAGCCCGTGCTGGCTTCATTGTCAGCACTATCAGTGACCTTGACGGTGAATTCGAATTCCGCTTCATCAGTGGGAGCTCCCGATATAGTACCTTTCTCACTATCCAATTCGGTTCCATAGGGTAAACACTCGTCTTCCTTTTCTATACACGTCCAGGTGTAGGGAGGCACACCTCCCACAGCCGTCAACACCACCTCGTATTCTTTACCGGCTTTGCCTTCATACAGGCTCCTCGTGGCAATAGCAAGCGGCGCCCCTTCCTCCCGTATATGGACTTCAACCTCCTGACAGCCTGTATCCCCCTCGGCATCAGTAACCTCCGCTGCGAAGGTAAAATTACCTGCAACCGCAGGTGTGCCCCATACTCTCCCATCACTATCCAGCGTCAGATTACCAGGCAGCGAACGCCCGTCTCCCAACGACCATTGATAGGGCTCCTCGCCTCCTGTAGCCCTTAATGCCTCGCTGTACGGCATCCCCACCATACCATCGGGCAAATCAGCACTAGTAATCCCTACGGAGACCGAGGATAGAAACACCACAACTACGGGAAACACCATTATGGCAAGTGCGCCTCCTACTACCGCAAAGACTTCCCGGTAAATGATTACCTCGCTCCTGTCCTTTATATTTCTCCACAGTTCAGGAAACAGCGCACTCCAGGGAACATTGCACATGCTCCAGGCCCACGACCAGCCGAACAGTGCTAAAGTCATAAATAGAAATATCCCCACGTTCATTGGAGAATCCAGGGCCTCCCCACCTACGGGTGGACTCCAGACGAGGAAATAGAAGAGAAGCGACAGCAGGGCACCTACCAGAATCCACGGCTTCCGCCTTCCGAACCTGGTACGAGTCCTGTCCGAAAGAGCCCCTATCATCGGGTCATTTACCGCATTCCACAGCCCAAAGGCAAGAGCATAGGACAGGGTAGCCAGCAGTATATCGAGGTGAACCACTTCGACGAGGAAAAACATCAGGAACGCGGTGATTGCCTCGTAGTAACCTGTACCCCCTATGCCACCGAAGCCATAGGCTATTTTCTGAGGTCTACCGGAAAGGGTAAGGCGCATCTCCCCCCGCTGCAATCCGCTTTAGACTTGGATAGCTTAATACAGTAGGATTAAATAAAATTGTAATAGATTATACCTCTTCCACCCTGTTCCTGGTATCGGCGCCTGCTCCCCGCGATGCAAGCAGACCGGCAGAGCTCAACCCGGCGGCGCAATACATCACCGCTCCGAATCCCCATAGCTGCGATATGGCACCACCCAGAAAAGGCCCGATGCTATTGCCCAGGTGATTCGCAGAATAGAGCAGGCCGACAGCAGTGCCCCGCTCCACATTTTTTCTCAAGAGGAAATTCAGGGCACCGATGTAGAGGCAGGACCAGCTAATTGCCAGGCAGATCTGAACCGGAACGAGTTGCAGATAGTGGCTTGCCAGAGCGTAAACCGTAAACACGCCTATCGAGATAATCAGCCCGATGGTGAACATGCGCGCTGGATTGTACCGCTGAACAATCTGCATTGCTACGAACTGTCCGCCCAGATTTATACCCCAGATGATAGCAATCCATGATTTACTCGCACCCATATCCGCCAGGAACAGAGGGAATATAGCCCAAATAGCTGTAGCACCCATGTGCCTTAACAGGAAGGGAAGGTATATCTTGTGATTTGCCCATATAACATTCAACGGGAAAAAAGCTACATCAATATGTGTCTGCCGCTCCTCCCTCAGGGTAAACGATACAAACAAGGCCAGGACTACCGCTACCGCGCTGGCGATAAACAGGGTGTTGTATTCCTCGAATACCGCCGCGACAATTGAGCTGACAGCCCAGCCGAGAGAGCCATACGCAGCGGCGCTGCCGATACGTGAGCCGGATTCGTGCACATAAGCCATAATCGCGGATATCGACATACCGAGGCAGAAGCCGACAAGCGCTCGCACTGCCAGAAGTATGATGGGATTGGGCGCTACAATCTGAAGGAGATAGGCCCCCGCTGCCAGACCCAGACCGCATTTGATGAATAGCAATCGGCCGTGCAGATCCGATAACCTACCGAAGATAAAAGCGGAGATCAGGAATGCCGCCCCATAGGATGACCTGATAAGCCCCACCATGAAGTTCGAGGCCCCCAGTTCCTCAGCGTACAGCGGCATAAAGACGATAGAGGAGCCAATAGAGAAGAAAAAGAGGAAGTTTACAAAGATAACCTTATATTCAGAAGAGTTAAACGGGATACGCCGAAGATTTAGCATTCTCCGCCCTTCTTTATAGAGGCGGTAATCTTAGCTGAGAAACCTCCCCAAACTCCAGGTATCCTGGAAATACAGCGATTTTGTAAGGTGGCCTAGAGCAGATTGCCGATATTATATCATCAAAGCCTCGCTGCAAGGTCAGCCAACCCTATGCTTCGAAGCTTTTCCTTTTCCGGACGGCCTTCGGCATCAAGCGGACGCAGCCTGTAGTACTCCCTCAACATCAGCTCAATATCGGGCACCGAGCCGGCAGCACCTCCCTCCTTCACCGGCGTCATCATCTTCCTCGGCAAACGGTCATCGCCCGCTCTAACGCCCATGAGATTGCACAATCCCCTTTTCAGCAACCAGATACGCTCACCGCACTCCATCATCTCTCTTGAATCGTAATCAAAGCCCGTCGTCAGCCTCAGCATATCCACCAAGTCAGCTATGTCCAGAGAGCCCATAACGAAGCTGCATACTATTGCGGAGTTTACAACCATCCCCAGGTTCTCACACAACATAACCATCTTAGCCTTGCCCTCGCTTGTCTGCGGTACATATCCGCCGGTAAGACCCACCTCTGGATAAGTAACCCCGTTCATCTCCACCGAGATAACCCGGTGCTTGTTGTGGCAGGCGCCGGTTACAGATGTGGCATAAGCCAGCCCCAGACCATGGAGAGCCCTGGGGTCATGCATCGGTGCCTCAAGACCTTTGACCTCGGCAGCATAATCACGGGCATTGTCTCCAATCCTGCGGGCAGCCTCCCTGCTCCCCTCAGCCAGAACGTCACCGAACCCATCGCGGCAAGCTATCTTCTCCACCATCTTTGAAACGGCATCCTTGTCGCCCCATTTCAAGGCAATGCCTCCGGTGTCGCTCTCGTTAATCAGGCCATGCTCAAAGCAATCCATAGCGAAGGCAAGCGTGGAGCCACAGGAGATAGTATCAATGCCATATCTGTTGCAGACCTCGTTTATCTTACTTATCCAGGCTAAATCGTCTATCATGAGCATGCTTCCGAAGCTGGCAATGGTTTCATACTCCGGCCCGGGACCTTCCTCAACCCTGTAAGGCCCCTCTTCGATTCTCACTACCTTTTTACATGATACAGGGCACCCGTGGCAGGCAGTCATCCTGACCACGTAGTTGTCCCTCAAAGTCGTTTTATCCAGTTTAACATCGAGGCCCGGTACTTCACCCAGAGACCAGTTCTTAATCGGCAGATCGCCAACCTTCATCAGGTCAATCACAGCGCCCGTGCCATAGGTCTTCATCGACTTGGTAACCGAACTCGCCTTCACCTTTTCCAGGATTTCCCGGCGTCTCCTTCCGAATTCTTCCACCTCGGCGGGTTCAACCTTCCCCGTACCGCGAACAGCTATCGCCTTCAGCTTCTTTGCTCCCATTACCGCACCCCCACCTGTACGGCCGAGAGCAGAGCCCTTATCATTCATTATCGAAGCATACTTGACCGTATTCTCTCCCGCCTGCCCTACCGCCAATACTTTTACCTTCCTGCCGCCACCAATCCGTTCCTTGAGAATATCCGTCACCTCGTAGGTATCCCTGCCCCAGAGGTCAGAGGCATCTTTAATCTCCACCCGTTCATCATCTATCAACAAATACACGGGCTTGTCGGAAGCGCCCTCTATCGCTATCCCGTCATAGCCGGCAAACCTCATTTCCACACCGAAATTGCCCCCGCAGTTCGCCTCACCCCAGATTCCCGTCAGCGGGGATTTATAACAGGCCGTAAAACGAGGTGTTCCGGGCAGGTTGGTACCCGTCAGCGGACCGGTTACGAGAAAGAGTATGTTATCTCCTGATAGAGGGTCTACATCCGGTGAAACGCGGTCGAAAAAGAGCTTGGCCGCCAGTCCACTTCCACCGATAAACTCTCTCAACGCCTGTTTATCCACGTTGGAACGCTTAATGGCGCCGGTAGATATATTTACTTCCAGTATTGTTCCTTGGTAGCCCTTCACTTCGAACCTACTTCGTGTTATCAATTGTAACTCTTTTATGGGCTATGCACTCGGTGAAGCAAATTGTACTATATCCTGCAATACAGTCGCAACGTTGACGCTTTCATGAGCAATAGATAGCGGCATAGCGCGCTTTACACTTGCGGTTGAAATCCTGACGGTAAAGATACATAATAATCAGGCCATAATTTACGTAGTCAGAACCGATTTCCCGGTAGAATTATGGAGGGGGCGAATGCAATGAGAGCAGCATCTGTAGTCGGCGAGCGTAAAATCGAGGTCAGGAAGGTTCCAGACCCCGCTATCGATAAAGACGAGGTTCTGATAAAGATAAAATATTGCGGGATATGCGGCTCCGACCTGCATGTCTATAAGTCCGGGGCGGCCATAGCGATGGGTCATGAGATCTCAGGGGATATCGCCGCAGTGGGAGCCGAGGTAAAGGGATGGAAGGTCGGAGATAGAGTGTTACCCACAGGCAGGGGCGGATGCGGCGGGTGTGTTTGGTGTAAACGGGGCAAAGCAGAGCTCTGTGAAGTGTGCTTTAACGATTTCATGGAATCTATGGGGTGCTACACCACCTATACCAAGTTCAAGCATACCCAGCTCTACAAGCTGCCCGACAGCATGAGCTACGAAGAGGCAGCATTAGTGGAGCCAACCTCCTGCTCGCTGCACGCCGTCAGGCGGTCCGGAATGCGGAAGGGCGATACCGTAGCCGTGTTCGGCCTGGGAGCCATAGGACAGCTTGCGGTGCGAGTGGCAAAGGCATTAGGCGCCAGAGCGGTCTATGCCAGCGAGATAAGCCCGGCGCGAATTGCTTTAGCCAGGGGTGAGGCGGACGAGGTAATCGATGCGAACATAACGAATCCCGTTGAGAGGATCCTCGAATTGACGGACGGCACGGGCACAGACATCGTTTTAGAGTGTGCGGGAAGCGTACCGACCACGCAGCAAGCGATGGCTACGATAAGAAAGGCCGGGACGATCGTCATCGTGGGCATATGCTTCGACTGGGTCAGCCTCCCGGTCAATAATATAATGCTCAAGGAACTCACCGTCACAGGAGCTTTGAACTCCACGGTGGATGAATTCACGGAGTCATTCGAGCTTATCAGGGACAAGAAAATCAACGTTGCGTCGCTGGCGACACACAAGATTCCTCTGGATGAAATAAACGAAGCGTTCGAAATAGCTATCAGGGGCGAGTGCGGAAAGATTATGATAGAGCCCTGAGGTTGGTGAAGCATACCCCTACAACCTCCTACCATATGAGAGCGACGATATCAGTGTGCCCCTCTATCGCCCCCCGACGGGAAATCACGCTCATCGTGTTGACAAGCAATCGTGGCTGGGGCTAAAATGCAGGCGCTGATTCGGACGGCGCAGGCATTCTCAAGCACTACAACGGACATTCTTAAATGGACTTCACCATAGACATCGATACCGGCGGCTCCTTCACCGACGGCTTCATCACTGCGGGAGACAGGGTATACCAGGTAAAGGTAGATACCACCCCCCACGATTTAACGGTCTGCTTCCTCAACTGCATTGAAGAAGGGGCTGGTCAGATCGGCATCAGCGCGGAGGAACTGCTCTCCCGGACACAGGTCGTCAGGTACTCCACCACCATAGGCACTAACTGCCTGCTGCAACGCAACGGCCCCAAGCTGGGCCTGATAGCTACCGAGGGGTTCACCGATACCCTGTACGCATCCCACGTCAGCGGCGAGTCCGCCGAGGTGCTAGACAGCATAGCTTCACCGGGGATGAGGGTAGGGCTCAAGGAGGAGGTCACCGGCTCTGGGAAGCCCATCTATCCTCTCAGTGAGGGAGACGTGAGGGAAGCAGTGGAGTTCCTGCTGGACTCAGGAGCCCGCAGCATAGTAATCAGTCTGCGCAACTCGGCGGTGAATCCATCTCACGAGCAGAAGGCAAAGGCGATAATAGACAGCGAGTATCCCCGCCACTACCTGGGCTCAGTACGCATACTTACTTCCAGCGCCGTAACGGCACATCCCGACAACCACATCCGTACTTGCTCTGCCGTACTGAACGCCTACATTCACCGCGACATGGTGCGCTACCTGTATCGCGCCGACGAGGCCCTGCATCAGCGCGGCTACCGCAGGCCCCTGCTGGTCGTTCACTCCAGCGGCGGTGCCGCCCGGGTGGCCAAGACGACAGCACTCAACACATACAACTCGGGCCCGGTTGCCGGGCTTATCGGCTGCAGTAAGATTGCCAGCGAGTTATATAAAGTTAAGGACTTTGTCTCTGTTGACGTGGGAGGCACCAGCGTTGACATCGGCGTGGGGCTCGGCGGGAAGCTTAGCGCCGAGAGAGAACCAGCCATAGAAGGAGTTCCTATCGGGCTGCCCATGGTTACGCTGGGAACGGCAGGGGGAGGCGGCGGCTCTATAGCGAGGATAGACCCCGCCGCTAAGGGCGTCCGGGTGGGGCCTGAAAGCGCGGGGGCTCTTCCCGGGCCGGTAGCCTACGACCTTGGCGGCATGGAGCCGACGATAACCGATGCCGACCTTGTGCTGGGCTACCTCGATCCCGACTACTTCCTGGGCGGAAGAAAGAGGCTGGCGAAAGATAAAGCCGCCGCTGCCATAAATAACCTCATCGCCAGCGGTCTTGGTCTCTCCGTAGAAGAAGCGGCCTGGAAGATAATCCAGACCAGCGAAGATGACGTTTCCCGGCAAATCAAGGAGAATATCGACCGTAAAGGGCTGAAGGCCGGCAATCTGACCCTGTTCGCCTTCGGCGGCGGCGGCGGCACCCGCTGCTGCGGGTATGCTTCACGCCTCGGTATCTCCAGGGTAATCGTCTTCGCCTTCAATGCGGTTGCCAGCGCCTTCGGCGCCTCCACTATGGATATCCTGCACACCTACGAGCGCTCACCCCGTGCCACGTTGAGAACCGCCTCCGGGAGCTATCCCGCTAGCGAATTGAAATCAATAGGCCAATCCATCGCCGAGATGATGGAAAGCGCCAAGAGGGACATGCGGGGCGAGGGCTTCGCCCCCGAGGACCTTACCTTCAAGCTTGAATTCGGTATGCGCGGCAAAGGCGGTTTCCAGTGGATTGAATCGCCTCTGGTTCAAATGAAAAACGAGGCTGAGGCGAATAAGCTATGTAAGCTCTATGCCTCCCGCTCAGGCAAAGATTCGGGGAAACTAACGGTTGAGAGTATCACCTTGCAGGCGGAGTGCGTCACGCCGCACTACCAGTTGCCGGCCTCTCCTGAACAGGGCCCCGACCCGCAAAAAGCTAAAAAGGGTACCAGAGACGTCTACTGGGGCAAGGGATTCGTTAAAACTGATATCTACGGGCACGACCGCCTCCGGTGCGGCAACCGGATAGAGGGTCCGGCTATAATCGAGTCACCCGACACCACCTATGTCATCCCCAAGGGATGGACTTACACCGTGGACAAGTACCTCAACGGGATAATGGAGGTCAGCCGCACATGAAGGTCAGGATAACAGAGTACCTTGATATCGACCTGGACAAGGAGCTGTGGTGCTGCCACAACTGCGGCAAAGAGCTTGGGGCGGCGAGGGAGAACTACAAGCATTTCACCCTGGTCTACGACCGCGACCCTCACGATATACACAAGCCCTATATCGAACCTGAATCAAGCCCCTTCGGACATACCTGCAGCCCCGACCCTGAGTGGTGCCGGATACTCGAGTTCTACTGTCCTAACTGCGCCACGATGTTCGAGGTAGAGTACCTGCCGCCGGGCCATCCACCGACGCACGACATAGAGCTTGATATCGATGCTCTCAAGAGCAAGCATAGAATTTGAGTTTACCTAGAAGTGATTTATGGATGCAACAATAGATATAGACGTCGGCGGGACTTTCACCGACTGCCTTGTAGTACTGGGCGACCGGATAGCGAGGGCCAAGTCGCCCACCACCGGATATAACCTCAGCGTGGGCTTCAGGCGGGGGGTGGAGGATGCCGCGAAACAGCTCGACATGTCCCTCGCCGAGCTCCTGCAGAAGACCGCCGTCATACGCTACTCAACCACACTAGCGATGAACACCCTGATACAGCGCACCGGCCCCAAACTCGGCCTCATCACCACCGCGGGACAGGAGCATATGCTTCTTATCGGTAGATCGAGGGCATGGGCTGACGGGCTGCACCCCCGTGAGCGGCGTTATATGTACCTGGCTCAGAAACCGGAGCCCCTTATCCCCTTCGACATGACCGTCGGCGTCCGAGAGAGAGTCGATTGCTTCGGCGGTGTTGTTATCCCGCTGCAGAAGGAAGAGGTACGCCAGAAGGTTCAGCACCTCGTCGACAGGGGAGCCCGGGGCTTCGTGGTATCACTGCTGTGGTCGTTCCTCAATCCTGCCCACGAGCAGCTTATCAGAGAGGTAATCCAGGAGGAATACCCCGACC
>DUEY01000003.1 GCA_011174795.1 Dehalococcoidia bacterium | reverse complement strand
GTGCTCGATACCGGGATGGTCACGATAACGATAACCCACATAACGACCCCGGCGGCAATGGCAGCAGCACCGAACGACCGGGCGCCCGTACCCCGGCTCTTGCGATAGGCGACGATGCCGCCCGCAATCAACGCCGCGCCGAGTATGCTCAAGATAATCCAGAGGACGGCTCCCCAGTCCATACCAAGCCTCCTTGACCCGAATATGTGTGCCTTCTATCATTAAAGACGCATTAAAAGCAGCTTTTGTTCCTCCCGTCGGGCAACTTGTTTCCCCATACGCCTCCAAAGTATAATACTGAAAGCGCGCAAGGAGCAACTGGTATTTACCCATGAGCAACCGGACTAATGTAATCGACGTATCAAACCTGTACAAGGCGTATGGCGCCATCAGGGCCGTGGATGGAATCAGCTTCGACGTAAAGCAGGGAGAGGTCTTCGGTATGCTGGGGCCGAACGGTGCCGGCAAGACCACGACCGTGGAGATAATCGAGGGCTTGCGCACCCCCGACAGCGGCAGCGTAACCGTGCTCGGCATAGACGCCCTCAAGGATGTGCGCGAGGTAAAGGAACGCATAGGGGTGCAGCTGCAGACTCCGGCGTTCTTCCCCAAGCTGAACGTTCGCGAGTTGGTCGACTACTACGGCAGCCTGTACAAGAAGTCAGTCCCGTCTTCCGAGATTATCGACCTCGTAGCCCTCGATGAAAGCCGCAAAGTCCTCTTCCAGAACCTCTCCGGCGGGCAGCAGCAGCGTCTTTCCGTAGCGCTTGCCTTCGTCAACGACCCGGATATCATCTTTCTCGACGAGCCGACGACAGGGCTGGACCCCCAGGCGCGCCGTACCCTGTGGGAGGTCATCGAGGGATTCCGCAAGGCAGGGAAGACAATCCTGCTCACCACGCACTACATGGAGGAGGCGGAGCGGCTCTGCGACAGGATCGCCATCATGGACCACGGCCATATAATCGCCATGGGAAGCCCGCGGGGACTGATAAAGGAGCACTTCGCAGAGAGCGCCATCCAGTTCAAGATGACGGGTTACCCCGGCCGGGAGGCCCTCGTTGCCCTGAAGGGCGTTACCGATGTCATCGAGGAAGGGGACGAGATTATTCTCTACACCGGCAGCATCCCCGTTACCATATCCGCGCTGCTGGAGCTGGCTTCATCAAGGTCCGCCGAGTTGTCCGACCTCTCCATACGGCATGCTGACCTCGAGGACGTATTCATCAAACTAACCGGGAAAAGGATACGCGATTGAAGGCTTTCAAGAGCGTATGCATAGCAGGGTTCAAGCAAACTATCAGGGACAGGATGGCCCTGATATTCATCTTCCTCTTTCCCATCATGCTGATCCTGGTGCTGGGCTGGGTCTTCGCCGAGCCGGGGGTATCGACTTTCGATACGGGAATCGTTGACCTGGGCTCGCCTCAAAGCGCAGCAACCATCGCCGAAGGCCTGGATGGCGTCATCATGGACGAAGACACCAAGGTGTTTGACATAAGTGAAAAGGGGATGGATGAGGCGCTGCAGTTGCTCGCGGATGGCGACCTTGACTTGATAATCGTTGTGCCGGAGGATATGGAATCCTCGCTGCAACTGGGGCAGCCGGTTGCCCTCGGCGTCTACTACGACCCCAGCCAGACCGTCAATCAGCAGACGCTGATACCCATCCTGAACCAGGTAATCGACGATATAGACAGGGGCATGCAGGGGAGCGTCAAGCTCATCGGCCTCGAGGAACACAGCCTTCATTCGCACCAGCTGCGCTTCATAGACTACCTCATCCCCGGCATACTGGGCATGATGGTGATGTTCCTCGGCGTCTTCAGCGCTATAGCTATCATCCAGCAGAAACAGTCTGGGATAATACGGCGGCTGGGATGCACACCGCTACGGCGCTCAACCATGGTATCCAGCGAGGGATTTTCCCGCATAGTAATTGTCCTGATTCAGGTGGCACTGGTCGTTCTTGTCGGCTGGCTAGCCTTCGATGTGCAGATGGTGGGCAACTGGGGAATACTCTGCGGGCTCGTGCTGCTCGGTACCCTGGCATTTACATCTATAGGCTACCTCATCGCTGCCTTCGTCAAGACGGAGGAGGGAGCGATTCCCATCACCCAGGTCATTGTTTTTCCCATGATATTCCTCTCCGGCACATTCATCGAGGTTACCAGTATTCCGTCCTTTATCGAACCGGTGGTCAAGATAATGCCGCTGACCTACCTGAATGACGCGCTGCGGCAGACCATGGTGGACGGGACTCCATTGTACGCCATGACAACGGATGTCCTGATACTGGTTGGCTGGGTGGTTGTCTGCCTCTCGCTTACCATCCGGTTCTTCAAGTGGGACTAAGGCAGTGGTCTCACATTTAAGCTTTACATACCGTTCGCTTGTAGTTGCCCGAGTCCATTGAGTTTAGTAAATCCCTTCCCGTTCGCCCTGAGCTTATCGAAGGGCCGTTCATGGTTCGACAAGCTCACCACGAACGGGTTTATAAAACATAACCTTTAAAATAATGCCGAAAATAGCCAATAATTGACGCAGCCAGCCCTGCTTGTTAGTATGGTACACGGGAGGGTGTTCGATGGAGTCGATGAAGAGACTTTCGGACCACCTGGCAACCAGGGTCAAAGAGCTGACGAGGCTGCGCGAGGGCGGAACCAAGCTCATCGGCTACGCCCCCGGCGGCTATATGCCGGAGGAGCTGGTCTACGCCTGCGGAGCGGTGCCCGTGGGCCTCATCCGCGGAGGAGACCCCGAGCCGGTAGGCGAGAGCGCTGCCTATGTTCCCCGCTTCATGGACACCTTCTGCCGCGCACAGATCGGCTACCGGATGCTGGGCGAGGAGCCCCTCTACCAGATGCTCGACCTCCTCATCGTCCCCGTCACCGACCACAATATCAAGACCATAGCCGACTGCTTCAACTTCTTCGCCCATGACGATGTCTTCAGGTTCGGCGTGCCCCACCAGAAAGACGAGCACGCCTTCGAGTATTACCTCGCGGGGCTGCACGCGCTCAGGGAAAAGCTGGAGGGCTTCACCGGCAACAAGATCGACGACGCGCACCTGAGGGAAGCCATCACGCTGTGCAACAGGATGAGGGAGCTTCTGAAGGAGATAAGCCTCCTGCGCAAATCCGAACAGCCGCCCCTGGCCGGCTACGAGTTCGTGAAGCTGAATCACGCTTCCTTCATCGCCGATAAAGCCGTCCTCATCGACGCCCTTGAGTCGGTTCTTCAAGAGCTTAAGGAGAAGCCCCCGTCGGGCGCGTACGGGCCACGGGTTCTGCTCACAGGCTCTACCCTGGCCATGGGCGACTACAAGGTCCTCGAGATGACCGAGGCGGCCGGCGCATATATCGTCATCGAGGAATTCGCCGAGGGGATGAGGCACTACTGGGAGAACGTCCAGCCCGACGGCGACCTCATGGAGGCTCTGGCGGACAGGTATTTCCGCAGGCGGCAGCCCCCGGCCTGGTTCAGACCCTCTCGGGAGCGGCTGGACTACCTGATAGAGCTGGCGCGGGATTTCAACGTGGATGGGATTATCTGGTACCAGCTCTTATACCGCAGCAGCTACGATATCCAGTCATTCTACTTCGAGAAAATGGTGAAGGAACAGCTCGGCATCCCCATGCTCAAGGTACAGTCGGACTACGACGTCTCAGAGAAGGGCCCTCTCAGGACGAGGATTGAGACCTTTATTGAAATTATGAAGGCAGGGAGGAGGGGCTGACCATGTATACCGAGCTTCTCAAGCTGTGCGGCTTCGAGCCGGACGAGATAAAGCGGGAAAGGCCGAGGGTCGACAGGGCGTTCGCTAAACTGGGGCTGGACGAGGAGGACTTCAGGAGGGGGGAGTGGCGGCTGAAGGAGTACCTGGACATCGAGCTGCTGGGGCTGCGCAAGTTCCTCGGGATATGGATGAGAGAACTCGTTAACCTGGTTCTGGCACGGGAAGAACACGACAAAATAGTCTACAGCGATTTCCCCATGGAGCTGCGGCCGTTGATGTCGATGATGCTGTCAACCGATGAGAAGGAAGTGTATTTCGGCGTTCCCGGGCAGATAATCAACATGACCATGGGCCAGATATTCGATAAAATCACCCCCTACATCGAGGTCGGGGAGGAGAGCGGCATGCCGCCCGGCGCAGCTCACTGTGCCCTCTATCAGACCCGGCTGGGTGCGATGGTGAAGGGCGTGATCCCCTTCCCCGACCTGTCGGTGATAGCGTCGTATCACTGCGACCAGCCGGCCGAGGCGGAGGAGCTGCTGCATGAGGTCTACGGCGTTCCCGTGGCCTACCTCGATAGCTGCTCGGACCCGAACTGGGGAGACTGGCCGAAATTCAATGACTCCCGGGTCCGCTACTGCAGCTCACAGGCGAGCAGGATGTTCCGCATGTTCGAGGAGATTATCGGCTGCCAGATGACGGAGGAGGCGATACGCACCGCCAACAGGTCGAACGCTATATTCCGGCTGACGTTTCAGGCGCTCATAGAGCTCATCGGTCACGCCGACCCCCAGCCGATAAGCCAGGCGAGCCTGGCACACGCCTTCTTCCTCAACTCGATGCCGACGAGGGACATAGAGGGCAAGCAGCAGGCTCTGGAGATACTGGCTGAGGAGGTGAAGCAGAGGGTGGAACGGGGTGAGGGCATACTCGAGAAGGGCGCCCCCGGCGTCTTCTGCACCGCCACGATTAGCGTCGACCCGAGCATAACACGTATGATAGAGCGCACCGGCCTCGCCATCCGTATCCAGATACCGAACTGGCTCAGCCCCTGGGTGCTCACCAAGCATCCCTACCGGGAATGGTCGGATATGATCGGCGTAGGCCCCTGCCTGGACATCCCTCACTCCTGCGAAGCGCACTGCCTCATAAACCTGGAGAACTGCAAGGCCTTTAACGTTGACGGAGCGATAAACTTCTACCCCTACTCCTGCCGCGAGTGGGTCCCCACGGTAATTATAACCAAGAGGATGATAGAGAAGGAGCTGGGTATACCGGTGCTGGTGCTGGAGGGGGACTGCTACGACACCCGTAACTACAGCGCCGGCCAGCTGCGGACGAGGGTGGAAACCTTCGCCGAGCTCGTCAAAGCCCACAAAGCCGCCAAGGCGGCGTAGCCCGTAGGGGCACTTCGCTAAGCGCCCATAACCTGTCCTCCCTCCCCTGGTGGGAGGGAACAAATAACCTCTCCCTTGATGGGAGAGGCTAGGTGAGGGTGAATATCAAGAATACAATAACAGCAGGCGTCGATGTCGGGGCAGCCACTGCCAAAACAGTCATCGTAACAGACGGCAAAATCCTGTCCCACGCCGTTATACCGACAGGCGACAGCGTTGCCCGGGCAGCGGAAAAGGTAACGGCAGCAGCCCTGGAGGAAGCCGGGCTCTCTATGCCCGACCTCGGCTTCGTCATCTCCACGGGCTACGGGCGGAACGGCGTTGCCTTCGCCAACAAGGCGGTAACCGAGATCATCTGCCACGCCAAAGGCGTCAATTTCCTGATACCCGCAGCGAGAACGGTCATCGACATCGGCGGGCAGGACAGCAAGGTTATCGGAGTCCGCGAGGACGGCAACGTCAGCGACTTCGTTATGAACGACAAGTGCGCCGCCGGGACGGGCAGGTTCCTCGAGGTTATGGCTGATGTGCTCGGCCTCGACATCGAGGAGATGGGGCCGGTCTCGCTGACCAGTAAAGAGCCCTGCCTGATCAGCAGCACCTGTACCATATTCGCCGAGACGGAGATGGTCTCGCTGCGCGCCGAGGGGAGAACCCGGGAGGACCTGGTCGCCGGCATCCATAGGGCTGTGGCTTCGAGAGTGGCTGTCATGGGAAGAACCGTTGGCTACAGGGAGCAGGTGGTGTTCACCGGGGGCGTCGCCAAGAACATCGGCGTCAAGAACGCCCTGGAATCAGGTATCGGGCTTCCCATCCTGATCCCGGAGGAGCCCCAGATTATCGGCGCTCTGGGCGCGGCGCTGCTCGCCAGAAATGAACTGAGCTGAGTGCCTCCCTCGCGATTGAATTACCACAGATTATAATAAACGGATTACCCTTTCCTGGCGTACTTCAGGTCCTTATTATCGTGTTCCCAGTAGGAGATATGGGGTTTTCCGGCTGAATCGAGGGCAATCGCGCAGTACAGGCCGGTAATCCCTTCGCTGTCCACCGTCTCCCTCTCCCACGTGCCGGAGGCATTTGTCGCGTACCTGAGCTCGCCCGTAAAGCCGTCCCACGAGTAGTACGCGATGTGTACGGCGTCATTACCATCCACCGCGTTGCCCGTGAAGAAACCGGCATCCTCATCGTCGATTACCTCGATAGACCACGTCCCCGGGGCATTGGTGGCATACTTCAGGTAGCCGTTGCCGGGGTACTCCAGTATGGCGGAGGGGTCGGAATAGCTGATATGCACCTTATCGTTGCCGTCGACAGCGATGGAGGTATTCCATCCGACGTGCAACGTATTGTCTACAAGCTGGTACTCCCAGGCACCGCGGGCATTCGTGGCGTATTTCAGCCCGGCATCTTTATCGAGATAGCTGATATGTACCTTGCCGTTGCTGTCCACGGCGATGTCGCCGTCGTTCCCGGCGTTTACACTCGTATCCACATCGACCCATGTCCATTCCCCGCTGGCATTGGTAACATACCTGAGCCCGCCTGCACTCCCCTCGTCCGTGGTACCGACGCCTTCCTCGTTGCGCAGCGATATATGCACTTTACCGTTGGAGTCAACCGCTATGGAGGCATCGCTCCCCTTGACCACCTGGCTGGCAACCGCAACCGTCTCCCAGGAGCCGGACTCATTGGTGGTATATCGTATATCCAGTATGCTTAAAACGTCGGAGGCGCCGAGCCTGGTGTGGACGATATGGACATTGTCGTTGCCGTCGACGAAGATTCGCGGCGTCATTCCCGTCCCGGTGTCGAGGGTAAACGCCTCCCAGGCTCCGTTAGCGTTCGTTGCATACTTCAGATCGCCATAGGGGACGGCATCCGTGCCGATATATTCATCCTCGATATATTCGAAATAGGCGATATGAGCTTTTCCGTTTCCGTCAACCGCGATCGAGGAATATTCCCCGACGTATCCCGCCGAATCGGCTGTGGCGATGTCCCACGAAACCGGAGGTGGCGCGGTAGGCGATGGGCTGCCATCCCCGCCGCCGTCCCCTTCATCATCCGCGCAGCCCGACGCCAGGACGACTGCAAGCAATAAAATAAGAAGGAAGGTTTTAAGATTGCACATTTTCACCGCCCCCTTTTAAACACCTTTTTGAAACCCAACGGGCTTCCTGCTTTCACGGTCAGCCGTTGCTGCAGCCGGCGAGCACCGCGCTGATAAGTATCAGGAGAGCCAGCACGAGCGGAATCAGCTTGCCCACTTCTCTCTCTTTCTATGTTTCTTCCTTTACATACGCTCCATCGCCGGTTTAAGCGAGCCTTACCTCGCCCTCAGCGTCGGCAGTCAATAAGGCGGCGAAGTCGTAGCCCCTGCGCCTGATCTCCTCCGTCCCGCCCTGCTGGCGGTCGAGAACAACCACCACCTTCACCACCCGGCAGCCCTCCGCCTCCACCGCGTCTATCGCCCGCAGCACCGAGCCGCCGGTGGTGATAACATCGTCGACTATGGCTACCTTCGACCCCGCCTTCAGCGGTCCCTCGACGCGCTTCTGCGTCCCGTGCCCCTTGACATCGCTCCTCACGATGAAAGCCGGGATGGGTTCCCCCTCAAGGTGGCTGACCACTGCCACCGCGGCTGCGATGGGGTCGGCGCCCATAGTCATGCCCCCCACAGCCTCCGCTCCCGCTTCCATAATGATAGTGAGTATCTTCTTGCCGATGAGATAGGCGCCCTCAGGCCAGAGGGTTACCATCCTGCCGTCGAAATAATAAGAGGTCTTCAATCCCGATGTGAGGGTGAAATCCCCGCGCAGGACCGCGTGCTCCTTGAAAACCTCCAGCAGTCGGTCATCGCTTTTATCCATCAACCTTAACTCCCTCCTTCCAGATAAAGCCCGTTCTGCGCAATATACCTCTCGACCTCTTCGGGGACCAGGTAGCGGATGGAAAGCCCCCGCGCGACCCGCCGCCGGATATCGGTGGCGCTGATATCTATCTGGGGGACATCGACCACCATGATACGCTCCGATGCGCCGGGGACGGCGGCATCCAGCTCGTGCAGGTCGATTTCCTCGTGGCCCGGCCGCCCGAACCCCACCACCTGGCACAGCTCAAGCAGGCGCGCCGGCTCCTTCCACCGCGGAAGCTCAGCGAGGGCGTCGTACCCCACCATGAAATAGAGCTCAGCCCTGGCGCTCAGGCTTGCCTTCAGTTCGATTATAGTGTCCACGCTGTAGGTGGGCCCGGGGCGTTCCAACTCGACTGTCGAGACGTTGAAATGGGGATTGGAGGCGGTTGCCAGCAGCACCATCTCCAGCCGGTGCTCGGCACGGCTGATGTCCATCCCCTCCTTGAGCCAGGGCTGCCCCGCAGGCACGAAGAGCACCTCCTCCAGGCCCAGTTTCTGCCGCAGGTCTTCAGCTACGACCAGGTGCCCGTAATGAACGGGGTCGAAGGTACCCCCCAGAATCCCTATCTTCTGCTCAGCCATTCCTGCCCCCGCGTGGCGCAGATTTCCGCTGAGACAGCGGCCGCGGCCGGAACACCTTGAACTCCTCCTCTACTTTTTCCTTCGCCGGAGCGCTGTCTGCCCGGGAGAGCAGCTCCAGCGCCCTCTTCATAAGCTCCTCGACCCCCTCACCGGTCGCCGCCGAGATGAAGTAAACCGGTGCCCCCAGCCTCTTGAGGTCTTCCCGGAGCTGTGGCACACGGGCCTTCACATCGGGGAGGTCGATCTTGTTTACCGCGACGATACGCGGCCTGTCCTCCAGGCCAGCCTGATATAGTTCGAGTTCCTCCTCTACCTTCTCAAGGTCGGTGAGAAGCGTTTCGGAGCAGCCATCAGCAAGCTGTATGAGCACCCTGGTGCGCTCGATATGCCGCAGGAAATCCAGCCCCAACCCGTGTCCCAGATGCGCTCCTTCAATGATACCGGGGATATCCGCCAGCACAAAGCTGCGGTAGCCCATGACCACGACGCCGAGTACGGGCTCGGTGGTGGTAAAGGGGTAATCTGCAATCTTGGGCCGAGCGTGGGAGACCCTGCTCAGCAGCGTGGACTTACCCGCATTGGGATAGCCGACGATGCCGACATCCGCAAGCAGCTTCAGGTCGAGAAGCAGCCATGCTTCCTCACCGGTCTTTCCCCCCTCCGCGCGCCTCGGGGCCTGGTTTGTAGGGGTGACGAAGTGGGCGTTGCCGAAACCTCCCTTTCCCCCCTGAGCTACCCGGACCCTCTGGCCATGCTCCACTATGTCAGCGACCAGCGTCGTGCTTCCATCCTCCAGCTTTCGCCTCACCAGCGTCCCCAGCGGCACTGTAACAAGAAGGTCATCCCCTCTCCTCCCTATCATATCCTTGCCTTTTCCATGAGCCCCACGTTTAGCTTTAAACTGCTTCTTATACCTGAATGCTTGCAGCGTTGCCAAGCTGCTATCACCAACCAAGTAAACGCTCCCCCCATCCCCTCCATCCCCACCATTAGGTCCGCCGAATGGCACGTACTTCTCCCTGCGAAAGCTTATCACCCCGTTCCCACCGTCCCCACCCTTTACATAAATCTCCGCTCTATCTATCAATCCACGAATCCTTACTAATAATATCTATTTATTACCTATTATATTCTATTGTTGAAGTATTGGTAAAATAACAGTTAATAAGCATGTGTGTTATGTGGAAACCATTATTATTCCAACTTTGGTTGGATATTATGGGGTTTAGTGGGTAACCTGTTAAAAAAGCATTGAAAAATCGTGGACTTTTCGGACGTCAATTAAAGGGTTGTGGTGGAAAACAACTATAAAAAAACAAGACATAATGTAAGCGTAGTTTTCCACAATCGTAAGGGGATTTCCACAGAAAAAGGTTAGTTTTCCACGAATTTATGTCATCTTGGGGTTATGTCTCGCCAGGGCAGACTAGACCGCTTTGGAGTAGAGCCCTTCTCGGATCTCTACCAGGTCGCGTCGCAGCGCAGCATCGGTATTGATATCGTTGGCAATCTTCTGGTAGCCATGGAGGATGGTGCTGTGGTCTCTGTTGCCCAGTTCCTTCCCTATCTGGGTCCACGAGCTTTGCAGTTCCTCACGTAAAAGGTACATTGCCATCTGGCGTGCCACGGTGAGGGGCCTGTCCCGCTTTGCACCCTGGAGCGACTCCAGGGTCAGCCCGTAATAGGCTGCCACTGAGCTTAGAATCGCAGCTACGGTAAGGGTGCGTCTATGGGTGTCCGTAGTTATCTCCGCGAGGGCTTTGGCTACCAGCTCAGGGGTCATCGGCTCCTGTATAAGCCGGGCGAAGGCAAGGACACGGTTAAGCGCACCCTCGAGCTCCCGTATATTCTTGTGGATGCGGTGGGCGATCTGGTTCAGCACCTCCGCTGGGACGGCTGTCTTCTGCTCTTTCGCCTTAATCTGGAGGATGGCGATTCTGGTCTCGAGGTCCGGGGGCTGCATGTCAACGATCAGCCCTCCCTCGAAGCGGGAGCGCAGCCTGTCTTCGAGCAGGGTCAGGGTTCTGGGGGGGCGGTCGCAGCTCAGGACTATCTGCCTGTTCTCGTTATGCAGGTCGTTGAAGGTATGGAATAAACCCTCCTGGGTTTGCTCTTTGCCGGCGATGAACTGCACATCGTCGAGCAGCAGGACATCAACGCTGCGGTACTTATTCCTGAAGTCCTCGCTTTTCCCCTCTCTGATAGCGCTGATAAATTCATTGGTGAACTGCTCGGCGGTCACATACATGACCTTGGGGCAGGAGCGGAGCGCTACCCAGCCGATAGCGTGCAGGAGATGGGTCTTCCCCAGCCCAACCCCGCTGTAGACGAACAGAGGATTATAGCTGCCACCCGGGTCCTGCGCTACCCTCTGGGCTGCGGCATGTGCCAGACGGTTGCTGCTGCCGACGATAAACGTCTCGAAGGTGTACCTGCGGTTGAATTTGGGCTGGCTGGCACGCTGACTGTATCGTCGGGGGGAGGGCGTGGGGGGCGTTGGGCCTAACTCCCCGCTGCCATCGCCCAGATGGACCTGAAACTGAACCTTCAACGGGCGCCCGGTGATGCCGCTTACGGTCTGCTCGATTAGAGGGTGGAGGCGCTTTTCCAACGACTCGGTGACGAAGGTGCTCGGGACACCGACGATCAAGCTGCCATCCTGTTGAGACAATCCAACGGTATTCTTCAACCAGGTGTTGTAGTTTGCCGGGCTTACTTTGCCCTGTAGCTCTTCGAGGGCTGCCTGCCAGATATCCGCTGCTGTTCTAGCTCTCATGACTCCCCTCGTAGCTACAGATTAACAAAGCAGCCTAAGCACCGTCGGGCGGTGTTTCAGCGCACAGGTGAGAACGATACCGGCTCGCTCTCATACAAATCACAGCGACAAAGCGGACTGCTGATGCCCTCTCTTGTCCTGTAGCGCATCCCTGCAGCAGTTACGCCTTAGGGGAGAGCGGGGGACCGATGGTTGCTCCAGTTAAGGCGCGCAGGGAAGAAACTGCTCAGTGGACGCAGGGTGAGAATAACAGACGCTAAGGTTGGGGGTCAAGACATTTTTTTACCATTTTTTAAAAAACTAAAGTTCTAACCAAAAGGTCAATTCGCTTGGGACAACCCGTGAACCTGGCTGCGAGCGCGTTTATTCCTCGAATTTCTTGAAGACCAGACAGGCGTTCTGGCCCCCGAAGCCGAAGCTGTTGGAGAGCGCCGCTTTGACCTCTTTTTTACGGGCTACGTTCGGTACGTAGTCGAGGTCACAATCGGGGTCGAGATATTCGTAGTTAATAGTGGGATGAATAACGCCCTCGGTGATTGATTTAATGGTGGCTATTGCCTCTACTGCCCCGGACGCGCCCAGAAGATGTCCGACCATGGATTTTGTGGAGCTAATCGCTACTTGATAGGCATAGTCTCCGAAAAGCCTCTTGATCGCCAGGGTCTCCGTGGCGTCGTTGAGCGGTGTAGAGGTACCGTGGGCGTTGATATAGTCGATATCGTTGGGCTTTAACTCTGCGTTCTCAATCGCCCAGCGCATCGCCCGCATCGCCCCGGCGCCATCGCTGTCGGGAGCTGTCACATGGTAGGCGTCTGAGGAGATGCCCACGCCGGCAATCTCGGCGTATATCCGTGCGCCGCGGCGCAGCGCATGCTCTAGGCTCTCGAGTATAAGGATGCCTGCCCCTTCGGAGGGGACGAAGCCGTCTCGCTTGGCGTCGAAGGGGCGGCAGGCCTTGGTCGGCTCGTCGTTTTGCGAAGTTAGAGCCCTCATGACGCAGAAGCCGGCTATCCCTGTGGTAGTTATCGCGCTCTCTGTGCCGCCGGCGACCATGACATCCGCCTTGTTCAGTCGTATCACCTCTATCGCGTCGCCTATGGCCTGGGTTGCGGCGGCGCAGGCGGTGGTTATGGTGGAGGAGAACCCCTTGAGCCCGAAAATGAGGCTTACCTGCCCCGCTGCCATGTTGGGCAGGATAATGGGCATAAAGAAGGGGTTTAGCCTCATTCCCCCTTTCTCCTTGACGGTGTTGAACCCTTCCTCGACTTCGGGAAAGCCGCCGATGCCGTTTCCGATGAGCACACCCATACGGTCCGCGTCCTCGCGGCTGAGGTCGAGCCTTGAGTCATCCATAGCCATTCTGGTGGCGGCGACGAGCAACTGGCTGAACCGGGCCATCCTTCGCGCCTCTTTATGGTCCAGGTAATCGCGGGGCTCGAAGCCCTTCACCTCACCGGATATCTGGCAGCTCAGCTCGCTCACGTCACAGGCAACGGTTCTGGCAATGCCCGACCTGCCTTCAACCAGTCCCTGCCAGAATTCATCGACAGTGAGCCCCAGTGGGGTTATCGCCCCCATGCCGGTTATCACAACGCGGCGCCTCTCCTTCTTCCCCTTGCCCGCTTTCTTGGGGCGTGTTTTGGTGGTTGGCTTGCCCTTTTCTTCCTTGACAATGCTTCCAAAAAGCTCGTTGATTTCCTTATCAACCACAGTAGTAGCCGCCTCCGGTTGCTGCCCCATTTCCGACCTTGCCTGCCTCATCAGAACCCTCCTCATAGCTTTTACGGGATGCGTGTCCGTTACCGCGCTAAAGATACCACGAGCATGGTAAAATCCGACTTACCCTTTCCCTTTGCTAACTTACGGACACGGTTAACGTCTCACGTTTCACGGATATAGCTCTGGACGCAAACCTTTTGTATATTCTATCACCTCGCCCACAAGAAACAACGACCCTGTGGCGCAGATGAGGTCTCTCTTTCCTGCCTGCCCCAGCGCCTTGGCTAATGCCTCGGCGACGCTTTCTGTGACCTCAGGCCTCAGCCCCAGGCGGGCAAATACCTCAGCTACTGCGCCGGGGCTGGTAGCCCGCGGGTGGCGAGACCTGGTTGCGAGAACGCTGGACGCCAGCGGCGCAAGCTCGGCAGCAACTCCTCCCACGTCCTTGTCGGCGGATGCACCTATTATAAGTATTAAACGGTAAAAGTGGAAGTACTGCTCCAGCGCTTCCTTGAGCTTTTTTGCCGATTCGGCGGTATGAGCGCCATCGACGACCAGGAGCGGCCTGCGTCGCAGGACCTGCAAGCGGCCCGGCCAGCGGGTAGCAGCCAACCCTGACTCGATGCTTTCACGTGGCACATACAGCACCTCTAGGGCAGCGACCGCCGTCGCGGCATTCTGCATCTGGTGTGCGCCCAGTAGCGGGATGTTGAGCCGGTAAACTCCGCGCCTTCCGTTCACCTCCAGCGACTGCCCTGAAAGGTCGGCCCCGGTCTTTCGCCACGAAAGCTCCTTTTCCACTTCTATCAGCCTGGCACCTCTTTCGAGGCATATCTTCCTGATAACAGCCGCCGCCTCTTCTGCTTGCGGTGCGCTGACTACAGGAACACCCGGCTTTATAATGCCTGCCTTCTCAGCGGCGATGAGGGCCAGGGTATCGCCCAGCACCTCCTGGTGGTCGAGGCTTATCGGTGTTATCACGCAGAGCTCGGGGGTGACCACATTCGTGGCGTCCAGCCTGCCCCCCAGCCCGGTCTCCAAAACCTGGAAATCCACCCCTTTGCGCTGGAAGTGGAGGAAAGCGGAGGCGGTCAGCAGCTCGAAGGTGCTGAGCTCGCCGTAGGTGCCCTCGCGGTCCATTTCATCGGCATGCGGCCGCAGTGTGGCTACGACCTCCGCCAGCTCCCGCTTGGGAATCGGTTTCCCATCAACGTCAATCCGTTCGCGGATGGTAACGAGGTGGGGGGAGGTGTAGAGGCCGGTGCTGTAGCCGGAGGCGCGGAGTCCCGAAGCGACCATGGCTGCGGTGCTGCCCTTGCCCTTGGAGCCGGCGATGTGCACCGACCTGGCGCTGTGATGGGGGTCGCCGAGGCGGTGCAGCAATTCCTCCATCCGCCGCAGGTCGAACCTGCTGGCATAGGTATACCCCGGCCACCTCTCGTAGTCGGTGCGCTCCAGCAGGAAGGCTATCGCCTCGGTGTAGTTCATAGGACGGGATTTGAGCCATTATAGCATCGGGGCTGAAGTCCAACAAGCGCCGCTGGTGGCGAAGTATGTGGTGTTGTATTATACTTACATAGCTATAATTCCTTGGCCAATTCTGCCAGCGGCGAGTTAGGGGGAAGCATGAAAGGGAAAGACCTGCTCTCGATAGCCGACCTTGCGCCTGACGATGTGAAGCGAATCATCGATAGCGCGGTGGAGATGAAGCGGCAGGGCACGAGCTCCGTCCTCGCGGGGAAGACTCTGGCTCTGCTGTTCGAGAAGCCCTCCCTGCGCACCAGGGTGAGCTTCGATGTCGCCATGCATCAACTGGGAGGGCACAGCCTCTACCTGTCACCGGCGGAGGTCGGCCTGGGTAGCAGGGAGTCTATCTCGGACGTGGCGCGGACGCTTAGTCGTTATGTCAATATAATCGCCGCCCGGACCTTCGACCATGTCACCGTGCAGTCGCTGGCGGAGTATGCAACCGTTCCCGTCATCAACGCCCTCTCGGATAAGGAGCACCCGTGCCAGGCTCTCGGCGACCTTCTCACTATCCATGAGAAGAAGACCGTCTTGGAGGGCCTGACCATCGCCTTCATCGGCGACGGCAACAACGTTGCCAGCAGCCTTCTGCTCGCCTCCGCACTGGTGGGTGTGAATTTCAAAGTCGCATCCCCCCGGGGTTACGCGGTACCGGTCGAGGTCGTAGCTCTGGGACGCAGCCTCGCCCGGGGCGGCGCTCAAATCACCCTCGTTGAGCAGCCACAGGAAGCTGCCGAGGGCGCCGACGTTATCTACACCGATGTCTGGGCGAGCATGGGGCATGAGGCGGAGGCGGAGAAGCGGCGCGCGGCTTTCGTCGGCTATCAGGTGGATGCAGCCCTCCTGTCGCAGGCGGCGGCGGACGCACTCCTGATGCACCCGCTTCCGGCGCACCACGGCGAGGAGATCGCAACGGGGCTTATCGACTCGTCCCAGTCGGCGGTCTTCGACCAGGCGGAGAACAGGCTGCACGTACAGAAGGCGATACTGGCGGAACTCCTGGGGTAGATCATGACCATACCCATCGTCGCCATCGTGGGACGCCCTAACGTTGGTAAGTCAACCCTGTTCAACCGGCTGGTCGGCGAGCGACTCGCCATCGTCGAGGACCTGCCGGGCACCACCCGCGACCGGGTATATGCCGACGTTTCCTGGGGCGACCGCGAGCTTACCATTATAGACACCGGCGGGCTCGAGCCCAGGCCCGAATCCGACCTGCGTCAGAAGGTGAAGGACCAGGCTGAGGTCGCCATCAGGGAGGCTGACGTTACCATTTTCATGGTGGACGTCGTGGAAGGGGTAACCATCCCCGACCAGGAGGTGGCGGAAGCGTTGCGGCGCGCGGGCAAGCCCCTGGTGCTGGCGGTGAATAAAGCGGACAATGAGCAGCGCCGCCACCAGGCGTTTCAGTTCCACGAGCTGGGCATCGGCGAGCCGATAGCTATCAGCGCCTATCACGGCACCGGCGTCATTGACCTTATGGATGCGGTCTGCGCTCTGCTGCCGCCCCCCGCTCCCGCGGCGGAAGAGCCCGACATGCTGAAAATCGCCATCATGGGCCGGCCTAACGTGGGGAAGTCGATGCTGCTCAACGCCATCCTCGGCCAGGAAAGGGCGATTGTCAGCGAGACCCCAGGCACGACCCGTGACGCAGTGGATACCGTTTTCAGGTATGAGGGCGAGTCCGTGATGTTCATCGACACCGCCGGAATCCGCCGCCGCGGCAGGGTCGAGGGAGGCGTCGAACGCTACAGTGTGATGCGCGCCCTGCGCGCTATTGCGAGGGCAGATGTCGTCATTCTGGTCACTGAGGCGGCCGAGGTGATCACGGCGCAGGATACCCACATCGCGGGCTATGTGCAACAGGGGCTCAAGGGGATGGTGCTGGCGGTGAATAAGTGGGACCTTGCCAGCGAGCTGGAAAAGGATATGGCCGAATGCACCCGGGAGATCCTCCAGAGGCTGAAATTCTTCCCCGGCGTGCCCATCCTGTTCGTTTCCGCCCTGCTGGGGAGCGGCGTTGACCAGATATTACCCGCGGCTATAAAGGTCTCCCAGGACAGGCAGAAGCGCGTTTCCACAGCTTCGCTGAACGAAGAGATTCGCCGCATTATCGCTGCCCATTCGCCTCCCTCGGTACGGGGGAGGAAGCTCAAGGTATCGTACGTCACCCAGGCAGAGGTCAGCCCGCCCACCTTCATCTTCTTTGTCAACGACCCGAAGCTGCTCCACTTTTCGTATCACCGCTACTTGGAGAACAAGCTTCGCGAGGCTTTTGGCTTCGGCGGCACCCCGCTGAAGCTCATCTTCAAGAGGAAGGGCAAGGGATGATCGAGTTCGCGGCTGTGGTCGTTGGCAGTTACCTTATTGGCTCCATCCCCTTCGGGCTGGTTCTGGGGAGGCTGAAGGGGGTGGACGTCCGGGCATACGGCAGCGGTAAGACGGGTACAACCAATGTGCTGCGTACCCTGGGTACGAGATACGCCGCTTTGGCCCTTGCCGGCGACATAATCAAGGGGGTGGCTGCCATCCTGCTTGCCCGCTACATCCTCGAGTCACACACGGGGGAGATGGCCGCCGGTTTCGCCGCCATCGCCGGGCATGACTGGTCGATATTCATCAAGTTCGGGGGAGGGCGGGGCGTAGCCACTTCCGGCGGTGCGCTGTTCGCTATGGCCATGCCGGCGCCGATGGTAGCTGTCGCCTGCATAGGGTTCTTTATCCTCGTCGTTGCTCTATCTCGCTACGCTTCCCTGGGGTCCTTGCTGGGCTCCTTGGGTGCGGTGGCGATGATGGGCGCCTTTCTGGCTCTGGACTGGGTTCCCTGGCAGTACCTGGTCTACGTCGGGGTTGCTGTAGCCTTGATTGTTTTCCAGCATCGGGATAATATAACTAGGCTGCTATCGGGCAAGGAGAGCAAGGTGGGGGAGAAGGGACAGAAGAGGGAGAGCGGAGCGCACGATGAGTGATGTTGTCGTAATCGGTACCACGGACTGGGGCACCACCCTGGCCATAATGCTCAGCGGCAAGGGGATGGGGGTAAACCTGTGGGCGCGTACTGAGGAGGAGGCTGAGCGGTTGAACCGGGAGAGGGAGAACACAGCCCGTCTTCCGGGATTCCCCTTTCCGGAGAGCCTTCGCGCCACAGCCTCGCTCGAGGAGGCGCTTGCCGGAGTCAGCCTTGTCATCCTGGCCGTGCCCGCACAGGATATGCGGCATAACGTCAGGACGGTAAGGGAGAACCTCGATAAACGTATGCTCATATTAAGCGTGGCCAAGGGGCTTGAGCTTGAAAGCGCCAGGCGGATGTCTCAGGTGATTGCTGAAGAGACTGCCCCCGGTCTTCATTCGCATATATGCGTCCTCTCCGGCCCTAACCTGTCTAGGGAGATAGCGCAGGACCTTCCGGCGACGACGGTGGTTGCCTCCGGCGATATCTCGACGGCGGAGCGGGTGCAGAAGATGATGGCGTCTCCCATGTTTCGGGTTTACACCAATACCGATGTGGTCGGTGTGGAGTTGGGCGGCGTGCTGAAGAACGTCATCGCCCTGGCTGCAGGGATGGTCGATGGACTGGGTTACGGCGATAATACCAAGGCGGGCTTGATAACGCGGGGACTTGCCGAGATCACCCGCCTCGGCGTGGCAGCGGGAGCCAATCCGCTGACCTTTGCCGGGCTCGCCGGGCTGGGGGACCTCGTGGCTACCTGCTCCAGCCCCCTGAGCCGCAACCGATACGTGGGGCAGGAGCTCGCCAGAGGTCGCCCCCTAGAGGAGATAACGGCCTCCATGACTGGCGTCGCCGAGGGGGTAACCACTACCGTAGCTGCGCTGAAGCTGGCCGGCGAGTTGAAGGTTGAGATGCCCATCGCCCGGCAGGTATACCGGGCGCTTTACGAAGGGCTTGATGTCCGCCAGGGTATAGCGGAGCTCATGGAACGGGAGTTGAAGCACGAGTTCGCCGATATCCTGGGTAGTGCTATCGAGCGCCCGTAGTGCTATAATAGTGCGGGCAAAATTCCGTCCGGGTTTTGCCTAGAGCTGATGGCTGAACGCTGACGGCTGAATGTTTATATAAAAAAGACGCAAGGAGGTCAAAACAAAAGATGGGAGACAGACTAAAGGGTAGAGTGGCGGTAGTCACCGGCGCCGGCCGTGGCATCGGCAAGGAGGAGTCCCTTCTGCTGGCTGAAGAGGGCGCCAAGGTGGTGGTCAACGACCTGGGTGGCGCTCCCGATGGCTCGGGAGAGGCCAAGGCGCCGGCGGACGAGGTAGTGGATGAGATTAAGAGCAAGGGCGGGGAGGCGGTGGCCAACTACGATAATGTAGCTACCACGGAGGGCGGAGAGAACATCATCAAGACCGCAATCGATTCCTTCGGCAGGCTGGATATCCTGGTGAACAACGCCGGTATCCTCAGGGACCGGATGGTGTTCAACATGAGCCCGGAGGAGTGGGATGCGGTGATTAAAGTCCACCTTTACGGTCATTTCAATTGCACCAGGCCGGCATGTGTAGTATTCCGGCAGCAGAGAAGCGGCCGCATCATAAATACCTCCTCCGAGGCAGGCCTGGGGAACATGGGCCAGGCTAACTACAGCGCCGCCAAAGAGGGGATAGTCGGATTTACCAGGACGGTGGCTAGGGATATGGGCAGGTACGGTGTAACCTGTAATGCCATCCGGCCTATCGCCGGCACGAGGCTGACAGTGACGCCGGAGCTGCAGGCTGCTATGGACCGCGCCCGGTCCTCTGGGGTTGCCATGCCTATTGAGGCGATGGACATCGCCAGCCTGGACCCGGGTGATATAGCGCCGATAGTGATATATCTGGCGACCGATGAGGCTGCCGGCATAAACGGCTGTATCTTCGCGGTAAAGGGCGGCCAGATTTCACTCTACCCCGAGCCCGTACCGGTGAAGACCATCTTTAAGACGGGGAGATGGACGCTCGATGAGCTGTCGGATATCATGCCGCGTACGCTGGGGAAGGACCTGATAAACCCCTCCCCACCCCAGCCGCCGAAGGAGTAGAGGAGCGCTTCCTCTCCGTTGAGGGCAGATTAATAGAGGGGCGACCCGTCGGGTCGCCCCTCTCTAGTGCCTCGGGTTCGCACCTAGAACAGGCCCTCGATGGCTTCGATGACGACCTCGCGCTTGTCGAGGTCGATTGATTTAACCACGTCCTCGATGGCGGGTATCAGGATCTCGCCGCTGTCGCCCTTCACTACATAGACGTCGTTGCCGGCCGTTATCATAATATCGGCGATTCGCCCTAAGTATTCGCCGTCGGCGGTCGTAACCCTGAGGCCTATGAGCTGGAAGGCGTAATATTCATCCGGGGGGAGGGCATGTATCTCCGAACGCGGGATGCTGAGGTCGTGGTCTCTCAGCTTCTCCGCGTCCTGGATACTGTCGATGGTGGCGAGTTTCACCAGGAGCTGCTGTTTATGGGCGCGGCTGCTCTCGATCTCAAGTGGCCGGCCATTGACGTAGACCAGCTCGCCAGGCGTGAACCGCTCGGGGAAGTCGGTCAGTACCTGGACCTTTACCTCCCCCTTCGTTCCCCAGGGGGCAAGGATATGCCCCACGGTCAGGAACTCAGGAGGAGCAAACTCCTCGCCCATAACCCTACCGTTCGGCTGAGTAATCTTAGGTATTTTCTCTGGGTGGAATGTCGCCGGATATTATTTCCAGCGTCGCGCGCGTTCCTTTTCTAATCGCTGCTACGCGCAGCAGGGTGCGCATCGCCTTAGCGATCCGCCCCTCTTTGCCAATAACCTTTCCGGTATCCTCAGGCGCTACCTCGAGCTTGAGGAGGACCCCGTCCTCGGTCTCTTCCTCGGTTACCTTGACCTCATCCGGATTGTCTACTATAGACCTTGCGATGTACTCGATGAGCTCTTTCATTTTCCTCTCGTCCTTTAGGTAGTTAGTTTGTCGCTGATCTCCAGCTTTTTCAGCAAATTGGCGACGGTCTGTGTTGGCTGTGCCCCCTGGCGCAGCCACTTGAGGGCTTTCTCTTCGTCAATGACAACAGTCGCCGGGTCGGTTAGAGGATTGTAGTGACCGATGATCTCGATGAAAGCGCCGTCACGCGGTGCCCGGGAATCGGCCACCACCACCCGGTAAGCGGGCTTCTTTTTCCTTCCCATCCTTTGCAGTCGAATTTTAACCATTTCGCATCTCCCCTGCCTTAATATGCTCCTTTTCTAGGCCATCCTCAATTCTGAGACAGCTCTCGTTGGGATTTATAGAATTCAGCGAGCCTCTTCACTGTCCTCGCCGCCCGCTCAAAGCTGGAGAAGCTGGGTATGCCCCGTTCCACCAGCTTATCTCTCATCTCTGTCGCCAGTGCGTCGCTGTGCGCTGTGGTCACAATTATCATAAAAGGCTTTGCCCGTTCCTTGAAGTCCGAAATGGCATCCAGTATGGGGTCAGCAGTTTCAGCGTCCTTACTCAGTGGCCTGATAACAGGGAATAGCTCCAGAACTATACAGTCGATGTTGGGGTCCTGGTTCAGGATATCCAGCATGCTGGTCAAACTCGAGGCCCCGTCATCCGCCATCAGGAAGGTGCTCGATATATCGAGCGGGTTCCGGTAGCTGCCCCCGATGATGTTGAAGAAGGCGGCCAGCCGCTGATATGAACGCTCGGTCAGGAGCGGGATTTCCAGCCCCGTTCTGGCGAATACATCGGCGATCACCACCGATTGCCCCCCGCTCATGGCGATAAGTCCCATCCCGGTTCCGTTGATGGGCTTGACGTAAAGCAAGGCCTTGACGGTATCTATCATCTCCTTCAGGCTATCCACCTTTATCGCGCCGCACTGCCTGATAACAGTCTGCCAGACGATGCCTGACTCCGCAAGCACGCCGGTATGGGAGGCAGTTGCCCTGGCCCCCTCCTCGGACTCACCGCCCTTCCAGATAACCACCGGCTTCCGGCTGGCCACCTTGCGCAGGCGGTCGAAGAACCTCCGGCCGTCCTTCACCCCTTCGATGTACATGCCGATTATCCCGGTATCATCGTCATCCGCCAGATACTCCAGGAAGTCGGTGCTGTCGAGGACTACGGCGTTGCCGTAGCTGACCGATTTACTTATTTTAATGCCGTCCCGTTCCCCTATTATACTGAAGAGCGTGGCGTGTGTGCCGCTCTGGGCGATGAAGCCCACCGAGCCCTTCTCTCCATAGGCCTGTGCCGCTGTATGGCGCAGGCCGATTTCGGGGTTATACAGGCCGACGCAGTTGGGGCCGATGAGATTCAAGTCCGCTTCACGTGCCATATCGGTGATAGTCTGTTGCAACCGTATTCCCTCCTCGGTGTTTGTCTCGGCGAATCCCGAGGTGAAGAAACAGACGCCGCCGACGTCTTTCTTGATGCAATCGGCGACGATTGCGGGGGCCACCGCACGGGGCACGGCGGCGATAACGTAGTCTACCGGAGACGGTATATCGAGGAGACTGAGGTAATTTTCAACCCCGAGTTCTGATATCCCGGGGAGTTCGCTGGGGTCTATCTGCACCGAGTAGACCTTACCCTGAAAGGAACTCAGGCTTCTCAGCCACATGTAGCCCAGCGCCTGCTTGTCGCCAACTACTGCTACCGAGCGGGGGTTGAAGGCTCTGTCCAGCTTGTTTCGGGTGCTCTGTGTTGTGCTAGTCATATTTGAGTTTCGAGTATCACCCTGGCGTCCACAGCCACTGCACTGTCGCTGTAGGCTAAAATGGGGTTTATATCCAGTTCCTTGATTTCCGGTGTCTTGTCTATGAAATCGGAAAGCTTAAGCAGCATGTCTTCAAGTATTGTGATATTCGCTGGCTCCTGGCCACGGTAGCCTTCGAGCAGGGGGTAGCCCTTTATCTCCCGTATCATCTGGCTGGCGTCCCTCCTCACCAGGGGGACTATCCTGAAAGCGACGTCCTTGAGCACTTCGACGAACACTCCGCCGAGACCGAACATCAGAACCGGGCCGAACTGGTCGTCCTTGGACATACCCATTATCACCTCGACTCCGGGCCTGGCCATCTTCTGCACCGAGACGCCGTGGACTTTGGCCTTGGGATTAGCTTTCTTGGCAGCCGCCATGACCTCGGTGTAAGCCCTGCCCACCTGGGCTGCGTTTCCCAGTCCCAGCTTGACCCCTCCGGAGTCGCTCTTGTGGATGATGTCGGGCGAGACCACCTTGAGCGCTACCGGGAAGCCCATCTTCTTGCTCACCGAGATGGCTTCGGACTTCGTCTTAGCCAGCTTCGTCTCGATAACCGGCAGTCCTGCTCCGGAAATCAGTTGTTTTGACTCGACCTCGGTCAGCACTGTTCTACCGCTTTTCAGGGCATTGCTGATTATCTTGCTCGGCACTTCGGGCTCTCCTTATCAGTATGGGATTTGTCTCCGCTGCCCTCCGGCACTTCACTTGTGCCGCATACATAGCCCTAACCCGCAGGCTATTGTAGCAGGTGAAATTGCGAAAGTAAACAATGCTGGGGGTTGGGCTTGAGATTGGAAATACTTGGGACTCTCATGCTTAACCGAAGTGGCGTTTCGCTATGTCGGCTATCCGGGCGCCGAAACGTTTACAGTTTAACAGTCTTAAAGCAGGGGGAGTCGCTGCTACCCCTGTCGCTGATATACCGCTTCGTACTTATTACAAATCAAAACATATTTCTTCGATACCGACGAGTGAAGAGTGGAGAAGTCATGCCGCTCTAGAAAGGAACGCACACTATCAACTGTTAAAATGCCATAATTGCGCGTGAGCAGGATCGTCATGAGCCTGCTGGACCAAAACCGAAAAGACCAGTGAGGGACAACAAAGTCAACGTATATGAAATAGCCCCCGGGTTTTAACACCCTGCTGATCTCGTTGAAAGCCTTTGACCAGTCCGGTACATGATGCAACACTTTGTAGCACAATACAATGTCGAAGCAGCTATCTGGAAAGGGCAGGCTCGTGGCATCAGCTTGCGAAAAATGAACAAGTGGCAGGTTGACAGTCTTCTCTTGGGCAAACGTAATTTCTTCTGGGTCTATATCGACTCCCGCAACCTCCAGCAGATACTTCTCGGCAATATACTTTGATGTCGCTCCGCTGCCACACCCTATCTCGAGGCAGTTTTGCTTTCCTGTTAATTCAACGAAACGCAATAGCTTTTCGACACTGTTGATAGTCCGCCTCGCATGTATCGGGCTGTTAACGAACAATTTTTCGAAGCTTACCATCTTCATCTGCTATCTCCGCGGTGAATACGTGACCGAAGGGAGCGGGGTCGAAGGCTTTAAGAATGACACTAAGCCGTTGCCCTCAATGCAAGAACAAGTAAGGGCTGGCAGAGATTTACTGAAATGAGGAGCACAGCAGGCCTCAACCTACTCCTCCTCAAGGTTTTTCAGGTATTCCTCTTTCATTTCCTTGCTGACCATATTGAACGGGCAGTGGAAAAACAGGCATTGATTGCACTCATACTTTGCCAGCGTAAAAACCATGACAATAATCGACATAATATATATAACCAGGAGCTCCGGTCGCAAAGCTAACCAGTATATGGGGAAGAAAACCGCGATTACGCAGCCTGCATAAAAGATAGCTCTGTCGATGGCGCCGGGTGCCCTTGGTCTGGGCTTGAGGAATTTGGCCGGCCCCCATAGAGACTTGCAGTGGACTGTTAAACCCGGCTGTTGTCTGTAGTAGGGACAGTATATGCACAGAAACCTCAGTTCAATAGAAGCGAAGGGAATACACATATACCCCAGATATCCCAGAAGCCAATACCACGATTCGCTGGCTATGGCGAAGCAGGCAACAACCACCGGCAGAAACCCGATCGGTACGAACCAGAGAAAGTCGATGATTTGGTGGTCCTCCCTGATACAGTGTCTGGTGGCAAAGTGCGTCATAATGAGCTTCCCTAACCAGCTCTTCATAATGAGCCTCCTTGAACAGTGCTTAATGACAACCCCACCGCGTCACCACCCTGGAAGCGTCTTCAGCGCCTCATGCTAGAGTTCCCGCCAGGGAGCGAAAAGCGACTCGCGGCGAACGGGCTGGATGGTTAAAAGCAATAGAAGAAACCCGAGCAGGAAAAATAGACAGGCTAGAATCGCGAAACCCCAGTGGATGAGGGTGGTAAGGGCTACCGCAAACAACATGAGCAATATCGACCCACAGGCCATGGTTATGAACATCGTGCATAGCTGGCTATTCTCAACGGGTTCTTTCATTCGTAATACCACACCGATGGATGTGAGCGGCAGGGGCAGGGCGAGCAACCCGATTGACAGAGTCCTATCGAAAACCTCCAGATGCCAGAGGATGGGAACCAGGATAAACGCTCCCAGGGTAGTAATCGCCTCCAGGGCCATCGCGGTCTTAACCTTGAGACCGAGGCCCGTGATATCGAGGTCATAGATGCTGTTGCCCGATTCTATCATAATGAGGTCGGAATTCAAGGCGTGAAACGTTTTTCTGAACTTGATCGTCACTGCGAAACCGAAAATGAAGATAAACAGGAATAGGGCAAAGGCTATGACAAAACCGTTTCTCACCGTTAACGATGGCTCAACGAGCAGCCAGGTGGCGATTGTAAGCAGCGCCATGCCGAGGGCGGGCAAAAACGGTGCTGCTACCGTCTCCTTGAACCTGAAAGGCGGCAGTGAATACATCAGGGCCACGAGCCAGCCCGCAATGATAACTACGAGCAGTTGATAGTTGCGTGTGACCACCGCAAGGGCGATGAGAAGCAGACCGGTGATGATGTTTTGCACAATAAGGGCCTTCCCCGCTGTCGCAACGGCGAGTTCACCGGTCACCAGTGGATTGCTCGGGAAATATATCCGGTCTTCCTCCCGGTCCACGTAGGTATTTGCTGACTCAGCAATAGCTGCCACGAGGGCTACTATCACCAGAAATAGTGCGAGGGGAGCCCATTCGGGGGTTTCACCATTGAGTCCGAGGATAATCAGGCCGGCTAAAAGCGGAATTTTCGCCCAGACTATTACTGGAATATTTGCCTTCCATAGGCCTATGAGTGTCCGGATATTCACGACTATCTACCGCCAGGAAGCATCTTCGGTGCAATACGTCCGTTCTCGATTCTCATCTCGTTGTATGCTCATACACCGAGATACTTGGCCTTTACCTCGTCATTGCCCCGCAGTTCTCCGGGTAAGGACTCGTGTGCTATCTTGCCCTTGCCCATTACATAGACATAGTCAGACAGCTCAAGAGCAAGGTTGATATTCTGCGCTACCAACAGGATGGAAAGCCCTTCTTCAGCTTTGAGTTGCTTAATAATGCGCCCTATTTCCCGGAGGGCGAGGGGGGCGAGCCCTTCCGAAGCTTCATCTATCAGGAGGAGATCGGGGTTGCCCATCAAGGCCCGGGCGATAGCCAGCATTTGTAGCTCCCCACCGCTCAGGGTATTGCCCCGGGCGTTCAGACGCTCTTTGAGCATAGGGAAGGAGGAGAGCACTCTATTTAGGTCCCAGTTTTGGGGGCGGCCGTGATTGCTGCGCGCCGCTATAGTCAGGTTCTCTTTCACGCTGAGTGACGGGAAGATCCGCCTGCCTTGAGGCACCAGACCTATGCCCATTCGAACGACCCGGTGGGGCGCGGCGCCGGTGATGTCCCTGCCTTTAAACAGCACCGTACCCTGTCGGGGAGGCGTAAGGCCGATGATGGAACGGATAACAGTGGTCTTGCCGACGCCATTACGCCCCAGGAGAGCCACGATGGAGCCCTCGTCAACTTTGAGAGAAACACCCTGGAGGATATGGCTGTCCCCATAGTAGGTGTGAATATCGTTCAACTGCAACACCCCGGATTAACCTCCCTGGGCCTATTGCAGTTCCTCAGGTAACCACAGTGGCTCTATATCGGTATAGTTACCTATTACGGTATTTTGCAGCTTGCCGTCCACCTTTTCTACGATCCTGTGATACACATTTTGAACCGGGCTGTGCAGTTCAAACCTCAGTGGCCCTCGCGGCGCCTCGAAATCCAGGTTCTCCAGCGCCTCGATCATCCCATCTGTATCCTCGACATCGCCATCGACGGCCTCGATAGCAAGTATAGCCATTCTGGCTGCCGTGTAGCCATGTTCAGTGTATATGGTCACATCCTCTTGATAATTGTCCCAAATTGCCTGTACAAACCCGTTATTAACGGGTGTGTCTAGGGTAACACTGTAGTGGCTCACGTCTTCGATGCCGATGGCTGAGTCGCCCTGCGACCACAGATCGGGGGGCTCGACAGTGCCTGATAATGCAAACACCTCCAGTTTGTCCTTAATCCCGTACCCTTCCAATGCCTTGACCCAGCGTATGCCATCGTCCCCGAAGTAGTAGCCCGTTATAAACTCGGCATTGTCGACATCTATCTGAGCCATGTAGGAGCTGTAGTCGAGCGTGCCCATGGGAGTGTATATGGTCTGGACAATCTCACCGCCCAACCCCTCGAATACCGTCTTGAATCCTTCCACCTGGTCGTGTCCGGTGGCATAGTCCATGGCCATCGCCACCCCTTTACGATAACCCTTCACCTTATAGGCGATGTCGCCCGCTACCGAGGTGACCTGCGCGCCCGAGATATGCGATGAGCGGAAGAAATAGTCGCTGTAACTCTCCTTCACAAACTGCTGTGAGGAGCAGAAATGAGATATGGTAATAAGCTCATTCTCCTCGATGTAGTTGAGAATGGCCAGTCCTTGATGGGTGAGAGGCGGGCCTATGACGAGGGCTACGTTGTCCATTTCATTAAGCTTTATTACTTTTTCCAGGCAAGGTGCCGGGTCCATCCCCACATCCTCTACTATGAGTTCGATTTCCCGGCCGGCCACTTCGTAATTTACCTCGTCAAAAGCCAACTCAATACCGTGAAGAGTCTGGTGTTCGCCCGTGGACATCCCCCCGGTCAGGCCAAGCATCGCTCCTATTTTGATGGACTCCAGGGGCGCTTCCGTAGCTACAGGCGTTGCTGTCGGCTCCTCGGCTTCCTCTTCAGACGTGCACGCTGCGGCGACAAGGCTGCCGGCTAACGCGACGATTATCAGAATCAATAGTAGTTTAGCTTTCATTCCCCCCCTTTGACAAAGGTGATAACGATGTTCGAAGCAGCGTAGCAAATATTCATATTCATGTCAATAGCTACCGATAGACTTACTTCCCCTCGGGTGGACGATCCAGAGAAGCAGGAGGAACCCCGTAAGCAGAACAATACCGGTGAGGAGTGCATAACCCCAGTGGACCAGGCTGTTGAGCGCAACAGCGAAGAACAGGAAGTGCACCAGGATCCAGCCGAGCGTTATGAGCTGCGTGACCCTCACACTGTTTTCAATAGGGCCTTTGATACGCAAGACTATACCTGCGAGTGTTAGCGGCAGGGACAGCGCCAGCAGCCCGATTGACAGGGGCATGTCAAATATCTCCAGATGCCAGAAGATAGGAACCAGAATAAACGCCCCCAGTATCGTAGTCGTTTCCAGGGCTACTGCGGTCTTGACCTTCATCCCCAGGTCTACGGTTCTGAGGCTGCATATGCCGCTATCCTGTTCGGCCTCGATCAGGCCTGCATTCAAGGCTAGGTATGTTTTTCGAAACTTGAGCGTTATAACAAATCCGTAGGTGTAGAGGAACAGGAATGCGGCAAAGGCTATTATGAAACCATCTTGTGCAGTCAGCGATGCCTCGACAAGCAGCCAGCCGACAATGAGGAGGAGTGCTTCGCCAAGGGCGGGGAAGAAGGGCGCAGAGATTGTCCGTTTGATCTGGAAAGGCGGTAAGGAATATGCCAGCGTTATAAACCAGCATACTATCATCGCTATCACGAGTGCGTAGTTGAGGGTGACTACCACGAGGGCGAGTCCGAATGCCCCGGCCACGATGTTCTGCCCTATGAGAAACTTTTTCGCTGTTCGTGCATCCAGCTCACCGGTAACGATGGGATTGGTAGGGCCGTAAAGCTGGTCTTCATCGCGGTCGGCGTACGTACCGGCAAACTCGGCGATAGACTGACCGAGGACCACCGTCGCCAGGAAAATGCCGAGCGGGACCCATTCGGGTGATACACCCTCGAGGCCGAGGATAACGGCGCCTAAACAAAGCTGGATAGCTATCAGTACCCAGTGGGGTACATTTGCCTTCCACAAGGCAAGTAGAGTCCGGAAATTCATGCTAACCTGATATTCAATCTCGCCTTTAGCTCTTGCCCCCTGCATCTTTGGCATCGGGCACTCTTAATATGGCTCCGGTGCTGGCTGAAGTTACCATCGCCGAATACCTTTTGAGATAGCTCTTGACCTCCCTTTTCAGGGGCGGCTTCGACCACCGGGCGAGCCGGGCGTCTATCTCCTCCTGGGGCAGCCTGACATTCAGCGTTCTGCGGGGGATATCGTACTCAATGATATCCCCTTCCTCGACAACGGCTATCGGGCCCCCCTCCATGGCCTCAGGGGATATGTGCCCTATAGCAGCCCCGCTGGTGACGCCTGAGAACCTGCCGTCGGTAATGAGGGCTATGTCTCTCTCCAATCCCATCCCCACGATGGAGATAGTGGATACCACCATCTCCCTGAAGCCGGGGCCGCCCTTGGGGCCTTCGTACCTGATCACCACTACGTCGCCTTTGTTTATCTTGCCCGTCATTATAGCGTCTGCGGCCTCCTCCTCGATGTCGAAGACCCGCGCCGGCCCCTCGTGCTTCAGCATCTCGGGCACCACCGCCGACTGCTTGACCACCGCTCCATCAGGTGCCAAGTTGCCGTAGAGGACGGCCAGCCCCCCTTCAACATCGTAGGGGTCGTCTATGCTCCTGATCACGTCATCACCTATCCGCTCGGCATCCTTGATGATCTCTCCTATGGTTTGTCCGCTTACGGTGGGGGCGTCGAGATGGAGGAGGTCCTTCTTGGAGAGCTCCTTCATCACTGCTCCGAGTCCTCCGGCTTCATAGAGTTCACTGATGAAGTAGGGTCCGGCAGGGCTTAGGTGACAGAGACAGGGCGTAGTGCGGCTCATGCGGTCGAAGAGTTCGAGGTCGATATCGACCCCGGCCTCATTGGCGAGGGCCATCAGGTGCAGCAGGGTGTTTGAGCTCCCCCCTATGGCCATATCCACCCTGATTGCATTCTCGAACGCCTCCCTGGTGAGAATCTGCCTGGGCGTTACCCCCTTTTTCCACAGCTCCATAAGCGCCACACCCGAATTCCGGGCCAGCCCCCGGCGGCGGCCGTAGACGGCGGGGATGCAGCTATTCCACGGCAGGGCAATCCCCAGTGCCTCGGCCATGCAGGCCATGCTGTTAGCGGTGTACAGGCCGGGACAGGAACCGCATCCCAGGAAGTCGATGACCAGTGCGGCCGGTTTTTCATCCCCGTACCTGCGGCCAAGCATCGGCCCGCCATTGATGATGATTGCGGGGACGTCGAGCCGTGCCGCTGCCATCATCATCCCCGGGGTTATCTTGTCACAGCCGGTGACCAGCGCCATGGCATCCATGGTGTTGGCTTCCATCATTGCCTCTATCGAGTCGGCAATGAGCTCCCGGCTGCTCAGGGGATAGCACATGCCGGCATGCCCGATAGTCAGCCCGTCGCAGATGGCGATGGTCGGGAACTCGAAGGGTGTCCCCCCCTTGGAGATAATCCCCTCGCGGGCGGCGTTGGCGATGTCATCGAGATGGATGTGCCCCGGAACCAGCTCGTTCTGAGAGTTGACCACGGCCACCATCGGCCTCTCCATCTCCTCCAGGGTCCTGCCCATGGCCTCGAAGAACATAAATCTGGCCCTTACTGTATCGCTGCGCACAGGATATACCTCCTTTTCACCCGGTCACCCGGGATCAAGCGGCTTTCATGCTGCGGACGGGTTATAGCGCTTTCTGTTTCTCTATGGATTTAAGGGCTGTCTTGGCGACAAAGTCCAGGGCGCCGCCGATAACGCAGAATCCGAAGCAAAGGAAGAAAGCGGAAGCGGTATTGTCGAAAAGCAGAGTATATTCGAGGTCCTTTAGCACATGGTTCAGTGGCCCGAGGATGAACGTTATGCCTACCATGCCGGTAACGGTCAGGAACAGGCCAAACCCCTCGATAACCATGAAGCCGATTTCCTTTTTGCTGGGCATCATTGCTTTCAGACCAGATTTCTCTCCCATTTTTCCCCTCCTGAACAGTGGTTATGCAATTCTATAAGAGCCTATAAACACTGTCAACTTTCCTCGCCTAAATAGATTTCCTTGACCATGTGGTTGTCTTTGATTTCCCTCCCGGTTCCTTCGGCGATTACCTCGCCGTGATGGAGAACGGTGATATAGTCGGCTAGGTCGAATACCACATCCATATCATGCTCGACAATAACCACGGTGATATCACGCCCGAGCTCGCGTATCATGTCGAGAAAAGAAGCGGCCGCAGCCTCCGACAGTCCGCTGGTGGGTTCATCCAGCAGCAATATCTTTGGCTTCGATGCTAAAGCCATAATAAGCTCAACGCGACGCTGTTGCCCGTAGGAAAGCTCCTGCATCAGGTCTTGCCGCTTGCCCCACAAACCCCAGCGATCCAGCAGGCTTTGAGCCTCATCGAGAAGGCTGGTATAGGCATTCTGAGAGCGGAACATCCCGAACCGGAATGGCTTGATTGCCTGAATCGCCAGCTTCACATTATCGAGGACGGAGAGATTGGGTATGAGATTCATTATCTGAAATGTTCGAGCGAGGCCAAGGTGGACACGCTGATGCACGGGGGTGGTGGTTACGTCCTGGCCGAATAAATAGATACGGCCGCTACAGGGCTCAAGTTCCCCGGCGAGCAGGTTGAACAGAGTGGTTTTTCCTGCGCCGTTGGGCCCGATAATCGCCCGGCGCTCGCCGCCACTAACGCTCAACGAAACGTTCTGCACCGCATATAAGCTGTCGAAGTTCTTGGAAACCCCTTCAGCCTTTAAGAGTTCCATACCTTTCCTTCAGTTGCGCAAGATATCCTACTATCCCCTGAGGGGCAAACATAACGATGACGACCATAAGAATGCCCAGAATAAGCGTCCAGTACTCGGTGTATGAGCTGACCACGCTCTTAATAATCCAGACCACACCGGCGCCCAGGATAGGGCCTGTAAAAACCCTGGTACCCCCTATCAACGCCATAAGCACCACCAGTGCCGAGGTCATCATGCTGCAGTATGTCGGGCTGATAAAGCCGTCTTGATAGACCTTCAAAACCCCCGCGAGGCCTCCGAATACAGCCGCGATGATGAAACAAACATATTTGTATCGCCAGGTGTTATAACCCAGAGCCTGCATGCGGGGTTCGTTCTCGCGGATACCGACCAGTGTACGGCCGAAGGGGGAGCGGCTTATGCGGTAAAGGATGAAGAGGGAGAGCACAAAGAATACCAGGATGAAATAATAGTAATTCGTGGTATCCTCCAGCGACCAGGGCAGTCCAAAGTCGGGGCGGTCGATGCCCGGCAGGCCATCATCGCCTCCCGTAAGTGAACGCCAGCGCCAGGCAAGTGCCCACAGCATTTGTGCCAGAGCCAGGGTTATGATGATGAAGTAAATGCCTGTTGTACGCAGCGCCAGGTAGCCGAAAACCAGCCCGAGAAGCGCTGAAACCAGGAGAGCAATGAAGATGCAGAGCCAGAAGTTGTCCATCCCTCCTTTTACGACGAGCAGGGCCACCGTATAGCCCCCTGCTCCAAAAAAAGCGGCATGCCCCAGCGAGAGAAGCCCGGTGTAGCCCATGAGCATATTGAAACTGAGGGCGAAGATGGCATAGATGAGGATCTCGGCCCATATCAGGACGTAATACGAGGCTATAAACTGGGGGACGATTAGGAAAACAGCCAGCCCGACCAGCACATAAGCGCCGTAGCGCATGAGCTGGGCTCTCGAGAGGATATTTACCATCTCAACGAAGGCCCCCGTAACCTATGAGCCCCTTTGGCCTGAACGCGAGGATCAGAGCCGTAACCCCGAACATTAAAAACATGGCCAGCTCGGGGAAGAAGAATATGCCGACGCTGTCCACGATGCCGATGAGGAGGCTGCCGATAAGGGCTCCCTTCAAAGTTCTCAAGCCACCCACCACAATTACCACGAAGGCGAGGGTTAAAACCTGCCAGTCAAGCGTCAGATTGGCGGTGAGTACAGGAGTAGCCAGCACCCCCGACAGGCCCGCCAGCAGTGCAGCCAGAGTGAAAACCATGGTGAAAACCAGCTTGATGTCTATCCCTATCCCCTCGACCATCTCCTTATCATCGGCTCCGGCACGGATGATAGCGCCAAAACGCGTCTTCTCCAGGAACAGCCACAGGCCGAATGCAATAATCGCGCCGAATCCGATAATTGCCAGGCGGTAAATCGGATATTGAAGGTCTCCGATGGGAACCGAACCGGTGAGCACTTCCGGCGGTGGGAGATATTGTGGATTTGAGCCCCATGCAACCCTGGACAGGTCATAGATGATATAGACGCAGCCCAGGGTAAAAAGCATTTGCTCTATATGGCCGGGCAGCCGGCGCAGGAAGAAACGCTCCATAACCAGGCCGATGAAGCCGATGGCAAACATACCGGCTACAGCGCCCAGCAGGAAATTTCCCGTCTTTATGGCAACCGCTATGCCAATGAAGCCGGCGAGCATATAGAACGAGCCGTGGGCCAGGTTGACGATGTTCATAATCCCGAGCATCAGCACCAGGCCCGCGGCCAGGAGAAACAGCAGCATACCGAACGATATGCCGTTTAAAAAAACCAGCGCTAACTGGTCTGCCTGGGGCACAACGAGTCAGCCTCCTTAAAAACTAGTCAAGCTCAATCCCCGGCGGCAGCCAGTACGGTCCGATATCGGTATAAGTACCTATGAGGGTGGTTTGCAGCTCGCCCTCCACCCTTTCTACCACCGTGTGATACATATTCTGAACCGGACTGTGTACTTCGAACTTGATGGGACCGCGCGGCGCCTCAAACTCCGACTGCTCCAGGGCTTCAATCATCCCGTCTACGTCATCGACATCGCCGTCGACTCCCTCAATAGCCAGTATCGCCATTTTAGCTGCCACGTAGGCGTGCTCGGAGAAATCGGTAGCCTCCGCCTGGTAATTATCCTCAAGCTCCTGCACAAACCTGTTGTTCTCTGCCGTGTCTAGATAGGTGATATAGTTACTTACACTTTCGATTCCCAGGGCGGTATCCCCGGTTTGTGCCAGCAAAGAGGGGTAGAATGTATTGCATGAGACAAACACCGGCAGCTGGTCCTTTATCCCGTATTCTTCCAGTGCCGTGAAAAGTGACAGGGCGTATCCTGAGTAGTGGAAGGACCACAGGAAGTCGACATCGTCCACATCAATCTGAGTTACGTATGGTCCGTAGTCGAGAGCATCCATGGGCGTGTATATCTCCTGTACCACTTCGCCCCCCATCGCCTCGAAAACCTCCTTGAATCCTTCTAGCTCGTCATGGCCGGGCTGATAGTCGAGGGCGATACAAGCCGCCTTGCGCCAGCCTTTCGTCTCATAAGCTATATAGGCTCCTACAGAGGTTAGCTGGCGGCCGGAGTTGTAAGAGGCGCGGAAGAAGTATCTGGTGTACGAATCCTCTATAAACGACGAGCTGGTGCACAAGTAAGGTATCCATAGACGCTCGTTTTCATCGATATAGTCACGAATGGCGAGCCCTGCGCTGGAGGAAAACGGGCCTATGACTATGTCCACATCGTCCATTTCTATAAGCTTTTTTGTTTTCGACAGGCACACTGCCGGGTCCATAGCCCAGTCCTCCACTATCAGTTGAATCTCATAACCTGCCACTTCATAGTCCACCTCATCAAGAGCCATCTTAATGGCATCCCGGCTCGCGCTCTCGTCGGTAGCCATTGGACCGGTGATGGCAAGCAGCGCTCCTATCTTGATAGGAGCTTCGGTCGAGCATCCTGATGAGACAAGGCTCCCAAGTAAAGCTACCATTACCAGTGTAAACAGCAGCTTGGTTTTCATCTTCGTCCTCCTCCATATAATTCAAGCTGACGTAGAAGCATCATCTACTCCTGTTTGTACTCCATAGAGCCCCCCTTATAGATTATTCCTCCTATAACTCCCTACAGTGGCTTGAAAAGCCTCAACGGCTAGATGTCTGGCTCTACAGGATTCGGGAAGCCTCACCGAAGGGATGAACGACCCTGAACAGCAGGCGAAATACTATAAGAAAGACGACACAGATGAGGGCTGCCAGAGCCCAGTGGATGACGCTTGCCAGCGCTACGCCGCAAAATGAGAGTACGATAAATGAATAGACCATTCCTATTAACTGCCCGCATTTGTCAGCATTCCTGAGAGGTTCCCTGATTCGCGTAATGACGGTTAAGATCATGAATACCAGAGGCAGGGTCAGTAACGCAATCGATAGCGTCATGTTGAATATATCCAGATGCCAGAAGATAGGGACCAGTATGAATGCCCCCAGACCGATAAACGACTCCAGAAATATAGCGGTTTTAACCGTCAGTTTCAAGCCGACAGTGCCGATGCTCTGGACACCGCTGTCCCCTTCTGACTGAATGATACCGTGATTTAAGGCAAGCGACGTTTTTCTTAGCTTATCTCCAGATATTTGAAATGCCATAAGCCATACAAAAAGAAATACCGCAAAACCGATCATGAAATCGTTCAGCGGTCCGATAACCAGCCAGCCGACGATGGGTTTCAGCGATATGCCGAGGGCAAAGAACAGGGGGCCGACAACCCTTTCCTTGAATCTGAAGGGAGGCATTGAATAGGTGTAACCTACCGCCCAGCCGATGGCCAGTGCCAGTGTCAACCAGTAGTTGCGGGTGACCGCTAATAGGGCGATTAAAAACGCACCGCCCAGGATATTCTGCACGATAAAGGCCTTCATGGCCGTCACCGCGTCGAGTTCACCGGTTACTATCGGATTGCTGGGGACATAGAGCCAGTCTTCATCTCTATCCGCATAGGTATTGGCAAATTCGGCGATAGATACAAGGATGGTTACTGTTATCAGGAAGAGAGTAATCGGTAGCCATTCGGGGTCCTTATCCTCGGCTTCGAGCGCAAAAATAAACGAGCCGATATATACCGGAAAAGACATCCAGACGAACTGGGGCAGATTTGCCTTGAAGAGGCCCACCAGACCTTTTCGATTCATTCTCTGATTCCTCCCCAGCGGCTCGAAAAACACGTGGCCCGATGTTCACACCTGTATGGGCCGAAAGGACGGTCCGAATGGACGGGTAACTCTCTGCAGTATAGCAAACACTGCGGTGAAAAAGACGAACGCCAGCACAATAAATGCCCAGTGAATAATATCGGCGAGAGCGATGCCGAGGAATGAAAAGACTATGAACACGCAGGCCATCGCCATAAACATCCCGCACCTGTAGGCATTGCCCAGAGGGTTCCTTACCCGCGTAACTACAGTCAATATCATGAACAGCAGGGGCAGGGTAAGCAATGCGATTGATAATTCTTTATCGAAAATCCCCAGCCCCCAGTATATCGGTATCAGGATGAATGCCCCTAAACCCACAACCGCCTCTATAGCCACCGCGGTCTTAACCCTCAACCCGAGGCCGCTGGTTCTGAGGTCGGATATTCCCTTGCCCTCTTCGACCTGAATCTGTCCACCGTTCAAATCTTCGTGCGTTTTTCTTAACTTAACGGTTACCCCAAATGCGACCAGGTGGACGAAAAAGAAAGCGGAAAAGGCTATGATGAAACCATCCTGCGCAACCAGCGATGACTCAACGACGAGCCAGCCGGCAATGGGCACCATAGTCGCGGCGAGGGCGTGGGTAAACGGGCTGGCAAGGGTCTCCTTGAATCTAAACGGCGGCAATGAATATGCCAGACCGAAACACCAGCCAACCACCATCACTATTATGAGAGGGTAGTTAAAATCGCTGACTACCAAAAGGGCGATGAGGAGCAGCCCGCACAGGATGTTCTGAACTATAAGGGCTTTCCTGGCCGTTCCTGCTGCCAGTTCGCCGGTGACCAGTGGATTGCTGGGGACATAGAGCCAGTCTTCGTCCCGGTCGGCGTATGCATTGGCAAGCTGGCTGGCGGTACCGAGGATCAGAGCGGTTGCAGCTATTATGAGGCCTATGGAATCCCATTCGCTCAGGGTCGGTGCTCTGCCAAGGGCATAAAAAATGGCGGCGAACAATACGGGAAAGCCAGCCCAGACATACTGGATACTGTTTGCCTTTAAAATGCCTGTTATCGTTCGTCTATTCATACGGATTCCGCAGGCTGTTCCGGTTTATTCCCCCGTTTCGAATGCCGTTATATGCCGATAAATTAGATAATTGACTCCCAGTTGGTTGCGGAGTCAGCGGCTCGGGTGAAGTAAGCTATGAATTCATTCAGTTGTTCTTTATCCGTAACCTTGACCGCTTTTTCAGCGACCTCACGACAGTAGCTGCACTCGTGGCAATCCGTCCGACACTGGCTCGATTGAAAGTAATCCAGGAATCCATCGAGCTTCTGATTATCTACGTAAATAGGCACGACGTCGGCGATGGAACTGGCGCCTTCCATCCCTGCCGGGACGATGGGCATTATATCCAGCAGGTTCCCCTGATAGGCCCCGTCTGCGTACGCTTTTGCCCAGGTCAAAATCTCCCAGGCCGGCCTCGTCCTGCCCACGACTTTGAAGAAATCTATGCCCAGGTCGCGATAGATAACGATATCCTCGGGCCTGATCCACCTTATCTTCATGATTTCGGAGAAATCGGTTAGCTTAATCAGGATGCACTTCAGCGTGGGATAGGAAACGGCAAGCTTATGTTTCAGATTGCTGCTTTCGCTCGATTCCTGTGAAGCATGCGCCACTGTATTGAAATGGTAGTACCTGTAGGGGCACCCGTAAATGCACAGATCGTGCATTATCACTTCGAGCTTGCAGTTTACTGCGCTGCGAACACTTCTGAGGAACTCGAAATCCCGGTTCATCATGAAGTCTAGCGTTATCCTGTCTGCGCCCAGCGCTTCCCAGAATTTCGCTTTGGGTACAGAATCCACGTGGGCTATCGTCGATATATTCACAGCGATTTCAGGGAAATACCTCTTTATGACTTCGACGAGATAGGGAATGCTGACCGTAACAGTCTCTACCTCACACTCCTGCAACCAGTGGAGCAGGGAAAGGAGCTTCTTCTGCCCCTCCGCAGCGAACTCCATATTTCCCATGCAGGCCGCGTTCAACAGATAATCGAACTTTATACCCATCGAGTGGATTTTCTGTATGTGGTTTCCGGCCTGTTCCAGGGAGACCTGGGGGAGGGTAAATGAAGCTCTTCCGCTCCCGATAACCGATTCGGACAGGGAACCGTAGAGTTCATGTAGCTTCTCACCGATGCCCTGTTCTACGAGCTGGTCTAAATAATCATCTTCCCAGCAGGTGGGAATGCATAGATATTTACCCATTGTCCTGAGGGACTCCATTATTGTAGAAGTTCCCCGGTTCGGGCGTATATGCATCTTTTTTCATTTAATTCCCGCTCTACTCCGGCTGTAAACCTGTCTATAATAACATCACCGCGATTCTCGCAGCAATCCTTTCAGTCATGGTAGTGAGGCAGGCGGGGTCAGTATCGCCGTTGTGCGGTGCGCCCCTTGAAAGGGATTCCGGTGCATAAGGGCGCCTCGGGAATTACGTAAGCTCCTTGCAAATTCTGTAAATATGGCGATCATATTTCCCCCCGCGCAGCGACAGCGATGCCTCCCTAACTACTGAATATCCAGTCCGTTGGTACAGACTTTGTGCGACTGAGTTGTCCGCATCGACATCGACAACCATTCTTACCCCGCCGCTCTGCTTCGCCTCCTCCTCTGCTTCAAGAAGTAGCCTCGTTCCTGCTCCCATTCCTCTGTGCTCAGGGAAGGTGGCGAAATTACTGATGTAATATTCCCCCTCGCCAATCCCCCCGAAAACCCTTTGGGTTTTTATCATCGGAGGAAGCCTGAGGAAGAAACCGAGTTTCATTCTTTTCATCAGCAGCAAACCTGTTCGTATATCCTCGCGTTTCTTTGTCCTCCAGTCATATCCTAATAACATGCCGGCTCTGGCGCCGTCCAGCTCGGCGAAAAGGGTATGCTCGAAGCTGAAAAGATTATGTGGCCGGCGGAACATATATTGTAATACGTCGTTTGCGCTGTCACCCCATATGGCGGGGAAAAAACTGGGGGCCGAGATTAGCACGAGTTCGGCAAAATCTCCAGCATCGTCTGGCATGGCTTTTCTTACCTGAATACGCTTGTCTTGCGGAACCATCGACTCATCCTGCTCCGGTCTCTGACAACAGATTAAGCGTTCACCGGCTATATGGTCATTTCCCTGTTTATGAAGTCCTCATGAAGTTCGGACAACTCCCCCGTCCGCCGTTCCTGGGGGAAGGGTTAGATTCGGGGGAAGCCCGATAAGCCCCGGGCAGGATTACACCCTTCTATGCTTTGCCAGAGGTCTTTAGAATTGATTCAAGCTCCTGGAGCGCCTTTTTCGCCGGCCACTTATCGCGGAACACACGGCTGATGGCTGCCGTCATGGCTTCCGGGTTTTTATGCTGAAAGATATTACGACCCACGGAGCACCCTATCGCGCCCACATCACGTACCTGCTGCATGCGGGTGAGAAGCTCTGCGTCGCTAATCAGGCTGCCACCTGCCAGCACCACCGGGCGGTCGCATGCCCGCACAATTTCGCCAAACGATTTCTGGTCGCCACTCCAGTTTACCTTCACGATGTCGGCTCCTAATTCCGCGCACAGGCGGGCATTTCGCTTCAGGTACTCCGCGCCCAGCTCACCCTGCATGGATTGTAGGCTCTGGTAGGCATTAGGGTACTCGGCTTCAGCGATGAAGGGCATGCCCAGCAGCTCGCAGTCTTCGCCTATATTGGAGACATAGGTAATCGCGTCAGGCTCGTTGTCGCCCGCCAAAGCCACATACACAACAACAGCATCGGCTCCGATATGCAGCGCCTCTTCTACGGAACCGATAGGCGTAATTTGTGCACCCGACGGTCTACCGGCGGCAGAGGCAGTGAGCATGAGCGCCAGCGAGGTATCACGACGAAACAGATGGCAGAACTTCTTCGCCGTGCCCCGTCCCAGCATCAGGACATTGGCTCCTCCAGCGATGGCCTCGCGGACGCGGGCTTCCGTGTCGTATAGCCCGCTCAAAAACTGCGGGGAGGTCATCCCGTGGTCGATGGCACAGATCAGGCAGGTGTTGGTCTCCGCTTCGATCAAACGGTTGAGGCGAATCCTTTTTCCAGTGATTGCAGACATAGCTGAGGTGCTCCTTTCGTGCGGTGATTCTTCGCTTCGCCAGTTTTTTCAAACACTGCTCTGCTTCTACCCGAACAGAGGGCAGGATTGGTCGTACAGTTGCACGTAGTTAGTGTAAGCCTCGTCGTACACGGCGAAGTTTTCCCGGTCTGGCTCAAAGCGTTCCTTAACCTGTACCATCTGCCCCGCTGCCTCCTCGATACTGGCGTACAGTCCTACTGCCTTTCCTGCCAGTATGGCGGCGCCGAGTGTTGCTGCCTCTTCGTTGGTCGTTGTCACCACCGGTCGACGTGTGATATCGGCTTCGATCTGCTTCCATAGGTGGCTGCGAGCCCCACCCCCCAGAGCGCGGATTTCATTGACGGGCACTCCCATCCCCTCGATTACTTCGATGTTACACCGCACAATGAATCCAACTGCCTCCATGATTGCCCGGGTGAAGTGGCTGCGCCCGTGTCGTAACGTGAAGCCGAAGAACACCCCCTTGGCCTTTGGATTGGCTTCGGGAGCCATTGCACCCTGCAGGTGTGGTAACATCACCAGCCCTTCGCAGCCCGGCGGCACCCGCGCTGCCTCTGTGCCCATCAAATCGTAGGCGTCGAGTCCGCTGGCCTGAGCCACCGCACTCTCCATCTGGGCGAATTCGTCACGGAACCAGCGCAACACTATCCCGCCGCTGGTAAAKGTGTGGAGCATRTAGAGRTCYGGCACGCCATGRTAGTGRCACGGCATCTGGTTGTTAGGGTCGAGTGTCGGCYGTGAAACCGTCGCACAGATRGCCAAAGCTGCRCCGGTGTTCTCACTGAAKATACCCGGGYGGATGTTGCCYACGCCGATRGCGCCGCATGCCTGGTCCAGTGCGCCCGTGCAGGCTACAGTCTGCGGGCTCAAGCCTAGTTCCTCGGCGACTTCGGGCAGCAGCTTGCCAACCGGCACGCCGGATTCAACGTATCGCGGCAGCTGGTCGGTGGTGATGCCGAGCGTCTCCAACATCTCCGGCCACCACTCCTTGGTACTGAAGTTCCAGTAGCAGGTTGATGTGACGAGCGAGCCTTCACAGACGTATTCACCCGTTAAGCGATGCAGGAAATAATCCTCGAGTAAAAGGAACTTATCAACCTTCTCGAAGAGCGGCGCCTCGTGCCGTCGCAGCCAGAGGACCTTCGCTGCCGGCCAGGTTGGCACGAGCCTGACCTGCCCTGTAATCTCATAGGCATGCCTGTGCCCGAGGAGTTCGCCCAGTTCATCTGCCTCTGACTGGGCCCGGTTGTCCAACCAGACAATGGCATTTCGCAAGGGCTGGCCGGACTTGTCCACCACAACCAGGGTCTCTCCCTGAGCCGACAGGCCGAGGGCTTTGACGTCTGCCGCGGCGACTCCCGATGAATTCATAACCCTGGCGATAGCTGTAGTGAAGGCTCGCCAGTAGGTCTCGGTGTCCATCTCAACGGACAACGCATCGGGTGTGATGAGCTGATATTCTTCGGTATCCTTGGCGATCACATTGCCCTGCAGGTCATGCAGGGCGCATTTCAGAGCAGTCGTACCCAGGTCAACAGCGAGAATAGCATCCATGGGGCTCCTTACTCTCCGGGAGCTCCTGCCCAGGCGATGAGCGCAACTTCCTCACCCACGTTGATCAGCGTGTGAGGCACGCCTTCTGGAATGAGGATGGCGTCTCCCTTGAACAGTTCGTGGTATTGCCTTTCGTCAAAGAGCTGGACATGGCCCTGACATACGAAGAAGACCTCCTGGGAGTTCGGATGGCCGACATCGATATCGCCACGTTGCCCTGGCTCCAACGTTGAGGTACCGAACCATAGTTTTTGGACTTTGACATACTCCCGGCATTCTTCGAGCCCTTCCATAAATTTACGGGCTTCGTCCTGACGGATGGTGCGTGGGGGTTGGTATGCCATCATATAGCCTCGTTTCTGTGGGTAATTCGTGAAATTGCGCAGATAGCACCAGCGAACCCTCTGGTGAGCCATCATGCCCGATGGAGTATAGCATAGTTTGCATTTTATACCAAATTGTGCTATACGTTTACAAGACATCTGAAGAAGCCAAAGCTGGATGTCGCCAGAAGCAGATTCTGGGACAGCTGGCCACACCGGAAGACGTTGTCTGAGTCGTTCCTTTCCTTTTATCTGAGTATACATCCATCATCACGGGTGAGACGATTGGCGTGAGCGGCTGGCTGCAATTGACCACGATGATAGCCGAGATGACCCTCGTCGGACAGCACTAATTATATCTGAGGCCATTTCGGCGCTTCGCATATTTACTGGAGTCTGGTAAAACGTAAAGAGGAGGGACGATATGGCAACTATTAAGCCTGCTCTCGTTAAGGAGGTGGCCGGGGCGGCGATAACGTTCTGGGAGAAGAAGCTGACCCCGGGGATGGATTCAGGAGACCTCAGCCTCAGGGACCCGGAAACGGGACTGATATACATCCTGCCTCAACCCTCAGAGCGACAGCCGATTCATGGCTGGAATACGATAACCGCTGCCGATGTCGCCGTAATCGACATGCAGGGCAATGTGGTGGGGCCGACGGAGAACCTTCCCACAGTTGAATACCCCATGCACCTGCGCATTTATGAGGCGCGGCCCGACGTTAATGCAATCGTTCACAGCCACGGAGTGTGGTCTCAAATCTTCGCTGCAGTGCGGCAGGATATACCCTGCTTATCGCTCGATGCTTATCATTTCCTGCTGGGGGAGGTAAAATGCGCTGAGTTCGGGCGAGTGGGGTCGGAAACGCTGGCCAAGAACATAGTAGATGCACTGGGCAATGAGCGCAGGGCGGCCCTCCTGGCGGGGCATGGGGCGGCCTGTGTCGGCCCTAACTTATATGAGGCGTTCCTCGCCGCCGAAGTGCTGGAGACGACGGCGAAACAGGCAATCTGTGCCAAGCTGATCGGCGATATTGTGCCTGTTACGCTCGGCGACATTCTGCCTGAAGACATAATCAAGGCCATGGACCCCGAAACACTGAAGCAAATGAACATCAAGTTCTAAGGCAGTCGGTCGCATCCCCGCGTATGCAGTACCTGCTTGATGGCCTCGGGGCTACACGCATGGTCTTGAGAGTAAAGGAATGGAGGAAAACGAGATGCAGAGATTCACAGACAAAGTGGTCTTAATCACCGGCGCTGCTGAGGGAATGGGGCGTGCCATCACTCTTGCGTTCGCCGGGGAGGATGCCATCGTCGTGCCCACGGATATAAACGAAGAGTTGCTGGCGGAAACCGCAAAAGAAGCCTCCGAGCTTAGCGGTCGCCCCGTAGACTGGTTCAAGATGGATATCACCAAGAAGGAAGAGATTGCCCAAACCGTGACGGCGATTATCGACAAGCACGGCCGCATCGACGTACTGGTCAACAACGCAGGGGTCTCCACCATGAACCCTGTAGTGGACATGACCGAGGAAGAGTGGGACTTCTGCATGAACGTGAACGCAAAAGGGCCATTCCTGGTGACAAAGGCAGTTCTGCCCCACATGATTGCCGCCGAGAACGGTAAAATCGTAAACACCGCTTCAGTTGCCGGCAAGGGAGCAACCGCTTTCCAGGCGCACTATGGCGCTTCCAAGGCTGCGGTAATCGCCTTTACCCAGGCGCTGTCGAAAGAAGTCGGGGAGTATCATATAAATGTCAATGCCGTGTGCCCCGGGATGATAAAGACGTCCATGCAGGACCGCGAGATGGTCTGGGAGGGCAAGCTGCGCGGCATGAAACCGGAGGACCTGCGCTTCATGGCTACTCAGTTCATACCCTGGGGTCGCAACGGGGAACCCGAAGATGTGGCAAAGGTAATCCTCTTCCTGGCATCACCGGATGCGGAATACATCACGGGTCAGGCCATCAACGTCACCGGCGGCCTGATCATGATCACGCACTAGGCTGGCTTTACGGCTCCATCACACGCAACAGGAGGCCCGACGTGATTGATGAGCAGGTTCGTGCGAATGTCCTGCGGGCGGTTGACAGCCTGAAGGATGAACTGGTGCAGTTGCTCTGCGACATAGTCCGTATCCCGAGTGTCCCCGCAACGCCCGTGGATTCTGGCTCGAGCGATATCGCGGAAGGTGTCAGCGGAGAGACACAGGTCAACCACTTCCTCAAGCCAGTTATGGAGTCCTTTGGATTGGAGACTGACCTGTGGGAAGTGGAGAAAGGTCGAGCCAATCTGGTGGGCATCTGGCGTGGGCAAGGAGGCGGCCGTTCCCTGATCCTCAACGGGCATGTGGATGTCGTGCCGCCCGGCCCGCCCGAGAAGTGGACGGTAGCCGGTCCCTGGAGCGGTGAAATCATCGACGGGAAGATTTACGGCCGCGGTTCCACCGATATGAAAGGTGGTATCGCGGCTGCTATCATTGCCGTAAAGGCGCTGGTGAAAGCCGGCTATCGCCCCAAGGGGGACGTTCTCATCCAGTGCGTGGTTGGTGAAGAGCACCACGAGACCTCTGCGGGAGTTGGAGCGGTGCTTGAGCGCGGCTACAGAGCCGATGCGGCTATAGTCTGCGAGCCATCGACACCGCCCGATAAGCTGTCCATTAATACCGCATCGCCGGGCATCGTCGTGATGTATATCAGAGTGATAGGCAAGGCAACGCACACATCGAATCGACATGAATTGATAAGGGCGGGGGGCCGCGGGGCTGCCGTGGGCGTTTCCGCCATTGACAAGACTTTCCTTGTATACCAGGCTCTGGCCAAACTGGAGGAGGAGTGGGGGCAGACCAAGCGCCACCCTGCATACATACATCCCGGCCATTTCGTCCTTTTCCCTGTAGCCATCCAGGGTGGCGACGTGACATCAGGTTACATCCCCGATGAATGCTCTATGACGTATATTATCTGGTATCCGCCGCAGGATACCCCGGAGAGCGTGGCCGAGGAGATTCAGGCTCATTTAGCACGCTTAGCGCAGACCGACCCCTGGCTGCGTGAAAACCCGCCCGAGGTATACGTTTTGTTCAGCCAGCCGGCATTCGAGACCTCGCACGAGGAACCTATCTGCAAGGCTGCTGCGGCAGCGAGCGAGGCGGTCTTCGACAAGCCTGCGAGCCTGTACGGTTCCGCCTTCGACTGCGACGCCGGTTGGATACGGAAGGCGGGTATTCCGACAATCGTGGTGGGGCCTGGCAATCCGGAGCTGGCGCACGGCTTCAATGAGTGCATAGATATCCAGAATGTCCTCGATGCGGCCAGGCTCTATGCCATGACCATTGTCGAGTGGTGCGGTATCTGAAGGGCATATCAGGGCGCCATTACTGAGCTTCTATTCCGAATCACAACTGTGCCGGTGTTTTCTCAGCGAGTTCATCGGCGAGTTGTTCGCCGGAGAACCGTGCCAGCAGGATAGTGCCGAACAGTATTGCCCCCAGTCCTCCCGCCCTCAGGCCCCAGTACAGTGTTTCCTCGGGAAAGATTTCGCCCATGGCAAGCACACCGATGAATATTGTAACCAGCCTCGAACAGAAATCCGAAACGCCGGTAACAACAATAGCCCGTCCCTGCTGGTAACCGCGGGAGAGCAGGAAGAAGCCGGTAACGTAGAACACTATCAGGAAAGGCGGAATAAATCCGAACGCGGTGATATAAGCTTCCTTGTCTATGGAAACCAAAACTGCTTTGGTTAGCACATCGCCCGACCCCAGCAGCACGCCGGAAAAGATGCTGAACACGATAAGCCAGTTAAACCCCAGGTTGAATAGCCTCTTGGCCCCGTAAATAGCGGAGCACAGGGCAATAGCTACTGCCAGCGCGGGTATCAGGTGTGACGGTTCCATCACGCTTGTAGTCTCGTTTTCAGCCGGCTCGCTGAGTCCCAGTGCAACGATGCCAGCAGTTACAATAATCACTCCCATCCACTCCTTGGCTTTAAGACGGTGGTTCAGGAAGAATATGGAGAAAAAGGCAAGGAGTACAAAGCCGGATCCCTGGATGGAACGGGCCAGGGATACCGGCGTATAATTCAGTGCTAACGCGAATAACCCCCAGCCAAATGCTGAGATAACCAGGCCGGCCATCCACTTTTTGCAGGATACGAAGGCCTTAAGGATTCTAAGTATATCCCTGCCCAGCGTTATTTTGGGAAGGGTATCGGCCGCCTGCTTCTGCCACACAATCCCCACGTCCCAGCAGACCGCGCAGAGGGCAATTAGCAATATACATATCCAGATTGACATACTGTACTTCCCTTATCGTTTTAAGCTATTTCCACCTTTCGGCCCCGCTGAAAAAGGCCCCTGACCCCATATCATTATCTCCCGTTCAGGCGAAACAGCCCTGGGTTCCGGATGTTAGTTCACTGCTTTTGACCAGCCCCTGGTGATTGTACCACTTTTTAAGAGACGGAAAGGAGTAAATATAGTGACTGTATATCGTATATTGTAATAAGCATGGCGTGTTGTATAATTGGGCGCAAGAAGTTTCTTGGGATTTGGGCTCATCAGGTAGACGGGGGGTTAGAAGTGAAAGGCTATATGGGGAATATCCTGGAGGTCAACTTGACCACCGGCGCCGTTGGCAAGACCACGGTCGAGCGGGAGGTGCTGCGTAAGTTCATCGGCGGGGGTGGTGTGGCAGCAAAGCTCTTTCTCGACCGAGTTTCCCCAGATGTAGACCCTCTTTCCGGGGGGAACGTCCTCTTCCTGATGACGGGTCCGCTGACAGGGGTCAGGCTGCCCGGAGCGGCGCGCTTTGCGGCATGTTTCAAATCTCCCTTAACAGGTATCTGGGGAGAAACTAACTGCGGTGGTAACTTTGGCGTGGGGATGAGATTCGCGGGCTACGACGGCATCGCAATAGAGGGTGCTTCCGACAAGCCCGTCTCTATCGTTATCGAGGATGAGCATGTAGAGATAAGGGATGCCTCCGACATCTGGGGCATGGATACCTATGAGGTTACCGATATCCTTAAGAAACAGTTTAAAGGGGGTAAGGAGGTAAAAGTCCTGACTATCGGGCAGGCGGGTGAGAAACTGGTCAGGTATGCCGCGATAATAAACGACAAGCGTTCCGCCCTTGGCCGCACCGGTGGCGGGGCGGTGATGGGCTCCAAGAAGCTGAAAGCGGTTGTCATCAGGGGGACAGGCAGCGTTGAGCCGGCCGATGCCGCGGGATTTGAGAAAATCCGCAAGGAAGTTCTGGAGAAGGTTAAGACGAGCAAAGACACGGAAAGCCTGAGGGCGTATGGAACGGCCGGTGGCATGGTCGCAGGCACCAAACGCGGTGACGTGCCATACAAGAATTGGGCACTGGGTCAAGACCTCGACATAGCGAGAAAAATAAGCGGGCAGGTCATGGCGAAGGAGTACCTGGTCAAGACCGCTGCCTGCCACGGATGCCCCGTTGCCTGTAAGCGGGTGGTCAGTGTTAAAGAGGGACCCTATGCAACAGAGGAAGGTCCAGGGCCGGAATACGAGACCCTCGCCAGCTTCGGAAGTATGCTCATGGTCGACGACCTGGCGGGGCTGATAAAGATAAACGAGGCCTGTAACAGGTATGGAGTCGATACCATCTCCTGCGGCTGCACTATCGCCTTCGCCATCGATTGCTTTGAGAACGGTATTATCGACAGCGGGGATACGGGCGGCATTGAACTGAAATGGGGCAATGCGGATGCCGTACTGAAGATGGTAGAGAGGATAGGGCGGCGTGAGGGACTAGGGGATATTCTTGCGGAGGGAAGCAGGCGCGCGGCGCAGAGGCTCGGCGGTAAAGCCGTCGATTACGCGATTGAGAGCAAAGGACTTGAAGCCCCCATGCACGACCCGAGGGCGGGGCACGGCCTGGGGTTGGCCTATGCTACCTCCATACGTGGCGCCTGTCACAATCAACACCTGGTTCTTGCTATTGAAGCGGATGGGATGTCCTACCCGGAGATTGGACTACCCGGGCCGTATGAGGCGAAGACGAGTGAAGGTAAGGCGAAGATGACCATGCTCTGTGAGGATTTGGGCATGGTGGTGAATTCTGCGATCATCTGCCAGTTTGTCCTCGGCTCTCTGAGCCTGCGTGACCTGGTTGATATGCTGAGGACAACGACAGGTTTCGATTACAGCCTGGCGGAGATGATGGAGTGCGGCGAGCGGATATGGCTGCTCAAGAGGGGTTTGTGTAACCTTATGGGCGTGAGGGCGGTCGATGATAGATTGCCAAAGCGGATGCTGACGCCTGTGAAGGAAGGCGGAGCCGCCGGCTCTGTGCCCGATATGGCTCTCATGCTCAGGGATTATTACCGGCTGCGTCCACTCGACGACGAGGGGCGCCCCGCTAAAGACAAGCTTCGCAGTTTAGGCTTGTCGGACCTTGCCGACAGGCTCTAGGGAAGTAGTTGGCGATTTCTAACAGTATCGTTCGTTATTTTCCGTCTCCTCTCAGGCTCGTATTGGTGGGCTTTTTCTCCTATTTTTCCATGGAGCTCTCCCTTATCTTTATGCCGCTCTTTGCCGACGAAATGGGTGCGTCGGAGTTCGAGGTCGGGCTCATTATCGCGGCGTACGGCATAGCTGTTTTCATATCTGCTTTCCTGTTCGGCCGCCTGTCGGACCTGCACGGCAGGCTGGTATTCATCAGGCTGGGGCTGGCTCTGGCGGCAGGGGCTTATCTCCTCCAGCTTGTCGCGCACGGTCCAATGATACTACTGGTAGTCAGGGCGTTTATCGGTTTCGCTTTCGGCATCTCGCTGGGCGCTGCCATGGCCTATGTTTTCGAGTCGGGCTCCCGTGTCGGCAGATACGCTGGCTTCAGCGCCGGCGGCGCCCTCGTTGGTGCACTTGTCGCGGATGATATTGGGGGCTACGATGCCCTGTTTATCGCCAGTGCCATCGGGGCAGGACTGGCCCTGCTGGCATCCCTTACACTGCGCGAGGAACCGCGCGAGCGGATTCCTGTACCCGCTTTGCCGGTGGATATAATATGGGCCAACCGTCGGGTATACCTGCCCTTCCTGCTCAGGCACTTGGGCGCCTGCGCTATCTGGTCTATCTTTCCCCTGTTCCTTTACGGTATCGGTGCCGACAAGGGCTGGATCGGCAACCTGTGGGCTATCAATGTAGGCGGTCAATTCGTGGCTATGCAGCTCGTACAGCGGTTCCACCCGGCGCGCATGTTCGCAGTCGGGCTCGTTCTTTCCCTGGCTGTATTTATCGGCTACGGAGTATCGACACACTATTTGCAGCTCATTCCCGTTCAGATTGTGCTGGCGATTGCCTTCTCCTGTCTCTGGGTTGGTGCGCTGACTCTGCTGATGAGGAGGAACGTGGAGCGCGGCACAGCAGTCGGCCTGCTCTATACCACGGAGCACCTCGCCGGCGGTGTCGGGCCGCTGATGGGAGGCGCAGTAGCACAGGCATGGGGATTCAGTGCGGTGATGTTCTGTGCCGCTGGCTTGACCTTCGGCGGTATGCTGGTATCATGGGCGGGTGCTATGGCGGGTAAGAGTAAAGAATGAAAATATCTTTGCCCTTCACGGGGAGAGCCCAGAAGGTAGCCTTTTCCATAGGCGGAATCGGCGAGACGGGCTCCTATGAGGTAATCGCCACGTTCCTGCTGTTTTACCTCATCGAGGTCGTTCACCTCGATGCGTGGCTGGCGGGGCTGTCCTACGCTATCGCGTTCGGCGTCTGGAACGCGATAAACGACCCCATAATCGGCGTTTTATCGGATAAAACGCGCACCAGGATCGGGCGGAGGAGGCCCTGGATTATCTTTGGGGCTCCGCTCATGATATTGTTCTTCGTTCTCCTCTGGTCACCTCCCGTCGGGGGCGCGGCGCTGTCCGAGCCCTGGAACATAGGCATATTCCTCTTCGTGACCCTGATGCTGTCCGGCTGGGCCTGGGCGTTCAGTATGTGCGCCATCCCGTGGGCGGCGCTGTTTCCCCAGCTGTGGCAGAGCGTGAGGGACAGGACCGAGGTGACCATCTACCGGGAGCTCTTCGCCGTCGTAGGGGGCGCACTCGCCATTATGATATTCCCGCTGCTCGTAGTTTCTTTCTCCACGACTCCTCTTGGAATCACGAGCGGGGCGCTGCCCGAAGGTATGGTGGGGGTGCCGTATGCGGCTGAGCTGCGTGCCTGCGGAGGAGAGGAGCCCTACGTATGGTCTACGGGGGACGGAGAGCAGGTACCCGCCGGTTTGACCCTGGACAGCGGGGGCCGTATCAGCGGGTCGCCGGCGGATGCGGGTAATTTCACCTTCGTCGTAGAGGTTGCCGATGCCGAATCGGGCGCGTGCAGTCGGGAGATGAATATCTATGTAATGGAAGAGGGAGCACCGCTGGGAATCGCCACTAGGAGCCTGTGTGATGGGAAGGCAGGCGAGGACTATGAAGCGGCGCTGGAGGCTACGGGCGGGAAGCCGCCGTATGTGTGGTCGGTAACGGATGGATGCCTGCCCTACGGGACCAGTCTGGATAGCGAGACCGGCACTATATCGGGGACGCCGAAAGAGAAAGCGGAGTTTATATTCACTATAGTGGTGACCGACAGCGCCGCTCCTCCCGGCGAGTACAGCAAGGAGCTGAGCATTGATATAGCCCCGGAGCACCCGATAGGCACGTTTGGTGGCTGGACGTGGGCGGGGCTGATCGTCGGGGTAATCTTTGCAGTGGCCATTCTGCTGACACTGCTGGGGATCAGGGAGCGGAGGGAGTTCTCACTGGATCAACCCTGGGCGCTGGGAAGGTCGCTGCTGACGACTTTCCGCAATACCACGTTTCTCAGGTTCGTGGTCATAAACCTTATGACCTGGTGCATATTCGGCTGGCTGGCTGCGATGCTTCCCTTCTTCGCCCTGCACTGTCTCGGGCTGGGGCTGGCGGAGGTTCCCATCATATTCGGACCCGCGATGGCCGGCATCTTCCTATCCTTCATTGTCTGGCGGAAGGTCTATATAAGCTACGGACCTAAGGTGACCATGGCGGCAAGCTCGATAGGGATTACACTGGCATTTATACCAGTTCTATTCGTCGAAGCCACTTGGCAGGGGATGATATGGGCGTTTGCCGTCGGCGCCGTTATGTCGGGGGTCCTGCTTTCGAGGGCGGTCATGGCAGGCGACCTGGTCGATGCGGAGGAGGTCAAGACCGGAGCCAGGAGGGAGGGCTCGTACTACGGAGCGATCTGCGCTATGGAGAAGCTGTCATTTCTCATCATCGGAGTAAGCACATCTCTCATCCTCAGCACGATTATAGGCTACGTCCCCGGGGAGCCCGTGCCCGAATTCATGAACATGGGAATCAGGAGCGGTATGGTGGGGTTCATGGCCCTGTTCACAGTCATACTGTTGATTTTCCTCTCGGTTTATCCTATCGGGAAGGAGAAGGCCACCGAGATATACGAAAAAATACAGGAGATGCATGCAGCCAGAGTAAGGCAGTTAGAGGAGAGAGGCGGCGCCCGGGAAGGCGGCGGGGCTGACAACCAAAAGCTGTAGCAGCATAGTATAAACACAGAAAGAACCATGACGCTGACACCTGCTTGGGAAATCGGTCTATGGAATGCCTGGCTCTTCTTAGTGCCCTTCCAGCCGTCTCCAGCTTCCTGCGACCCTCTCGTCCTAAGAGATATCTTTGGCGTCGTTATCCGGCCCCCAGTCGTGGATAAAGCGCAGGTTCCTCAGCGTGGCATCATCCTCGAATGTACCTGCTGGGAAGATGAGCTTGATATAGCGCACTGACTGCCCGGACTTGCCAAACGCAACCGGAATAGAGCCCGTGTACTCTCCATCGTCTAGCGGGTCGAGATCTCGCAACGAGGGTATGGTTGCCGTATTGTACCTGGCATTTTCGCCAGCCCATAAAATGTCATACCCATCGGGAATCGACTGACCCTCCCAGTCAAGCATAATACCCTGGATCGGTACCGGATGCTCGGCGATAAGGTCTATCGTTATCTCGATTTGCTGTGATTGCCGCCCCGTCCCGTCTTTAGGGAATTCCCATTGATTTCTTTCACCGTCTGGAATCCCAGCCACTGACACATCGGCGGAAGAGGATGTCACTTTGATTCCGGCACGTCCGATCTGTGCTGCGTATGACGCTATACTGTCGGCATAGCTGGAATCTCTATCCTGAACGGAGAATTGCTGTAGGTCGGGAGCGGCGGAACCCTCCAGCGCCGTGATGTAATGTAGCCGGCTCTCATCATAGATCGGATTCCCCCACAAATCCAGGTCGATACCGAATCCGCAGATTTTCATTCCATAATCACATGCCGAGCTTTCGATGTATTCACTGCCCCACGGGGTAAATTCACGGATATCATCCATCTCCCGTGTATCTTTAACACGGTTTCCTGAGTTTCCTTCTAAAAACGTAGCATGGACTCTGATCACCTCTCCACTTTGGGTCTGGTACACCGTCATCTCATCTACCATCATGCTGTGACCGGAGCTGAGCCAGTAGGCCGGGTACATAATACTGCCCACCTCGATCAGTGGCACGAAGCATTTGAGGCAAACGTATGCACCCGGAGCCGGAGCGTTTATCCCGGGCTTGAAGTCAGAGTAATCGAGATCATACCAATCGACCCAGAGCCCTCTCCCTATACCGGGGAAATCGAATATCTGCCCGATAAATTCTTCAGCCTTATAATAGTCCCTGAGCGCGCTGGTGCTGGTGAGCTGCCAGTCATACAGCCAGTTCCCGTTACGGTAACCTGAATCGTAGGGGATTTCTGCTTCTTTATGCCAGTAGGAGATTGTTTCCGAGCACCATGCTTCGCGGTAATACAATGCGGCGATATCGTCCGTAATAGGATTGGCGGCCATCGCATCTAAAAGGCAGGCGAAATTATTAGCTTGGGTCTTGTCACTTATGCCAAGCCTCATTTGATAGAACGGCTTCCCGCCATCGGACCCTACATCGTCGCTGCAGGATTCCTTGGTACCGACCGTGTCCAGCGCCATATCCTGTATCCAGGTGCCACTCGGGTCCCAGTCTCCCACATCGCTGAAACCCGACGGCAGACAGTCTTCACATCCCGGACTATCACCATTGCAGCACGGCGGTATCATCGTTATTTGTGCGAATGTTGGCGAAGGCGTTGCTGCGGGCGTAAGGACGGCTATGGTTCCAGAGAGTGTTGGCTGAGGCTCGACTGTTGTTACCTCGAGCTCGGTGTCCAGGCCCTCGCCGCCGTTCTCCTCGCATCCTGCAGCAAGCACCCCACAGGTGAAAACTGCTATAAACAGGTATATGAGAAGTCTTTTCATTATGTACCCCCCACCGAAAATTTATAGATATAAGCATTATATAATACCATTTCTTGTAAGCAACCAGCGCTATCAGGGGTTACCTTGCGGTCCAGCCGCCATCCAGGCGCAAATCGGCGCCGGTCATATATGAGGCATCGTCGGTAGCTAAGAAGAGAATACCTTTTGCTATCTCCTCCGCCTGCGCCCACCTCCCCATGACGCCCTGACCCTCGAATTCCTTCTTCACGTCCTCAAATGAGATGCCTCGCTGTTTTGCTTCCTTGGTGACGTCGCTCCGCAACATCGGGGTATCCGTGGCGCCCGGGCTGACGCTGTTCACCCGCACATTATACGGCGCCATATCTAAGGCCAGTGCCTTGGTAAATCCCAGAACTCCCGCCTTGGTTGAGCAGTAATTCGCATGGTTATTCTGCCCGATATGGGCTGCAACGGAAGCCAGCGTTATGATAGTGCCAGATTTCTGCTTTTTGAAATACGGAACAGCGGCTTTGCAGGTGAAGAACGTGCCTTTCAGGTTGACATTTATGAGCAGGTCATAGTCCTCCTCGGGGAAATCCTCAATCTGCCCGACCCTCACGACGCCTGCATTGACAATCAGGACATCGATTCTGCCGTGTTTCTTATAAACATCGTCAATAGCCTTCTTAACATCGTCAAACTTTGTTACATCCAGTCTCCTGGCAAAGACATTATCCTTTCCTTTCTTTATCAAATCGCGCGTTTCCCTGAGCCCTGCTTCATCGATATCGGAAATGTGTATAATCGCTCCTTCTCTGGCGAATAGGATCGCGGTTGCCCGCCCGATGCCTGAGGCGGCGCCTGTTATAACGACAACCTTATCTTTTACCCTCACTTCTTTCTCTCCCTCACTATTTTCATCGATTAACGGATAAAAATATGCTTATCCAAGGTTGACAGCCTTTCAACACCGCTGCCGGTTATCCTGTAGCAGTCCTCGACCCCGACCAGGTTGAATTCTTTGAACGACTTCCAGACCTCGATATCCAGGACCATCCCCTCTTCGAACTCAATATCCAGGGTCCGCATGGGGCTGAACAGGTGGGCCTCCTCGCATTCCAGCCCGATGCTGTGCCCGGTAATAGCCACCATACCCACTTTTATTAAGGACTTACAGAACTTTTTAACGTCGTTATTTAATTGGACTGTATTCACGCCGGGCTTTATATTCTCCTCCAGGTATTCCTGAATCTTCATCAGCTTGTCCATGTGGTCCATGGCGCCTTCGGGTGGTTCTCCGACCACAAACTGTCTGCTGATATCCGAGATATAGCCTTTGTATACCGCCCCGATATCTATACGGTTAATCTCTCCCCGTTTGACGGTGTATCCCACCCCCGGCGCTTCGGGGTCGGATGCCCCGAGTCCCATAGTCAGGTGGTCCCAGCCCTCTGCTCCCTCATCGACTATCGTCCTGCGGGCAACCTGCAATAACTCATTATCGGTGATGCCGTCCTTTGCGGCATCGATTACATTCATAATCGCCTTTTCCGCGATCTCGGTTGATTTCTTGATACGGGCGAGCTCCTCCTCCGTCTTGACCAGCCGCATATCGAGGAATGCTCTATCCCCGTCAACAATAGTTGCTTCGGGGAACCGTTCCCTTATGCAATCGGATTGATACCTGGGCATGAGAGATTCAAGGCCGATTTTTTTATCAGACATCCCCCACGCCGTGATTTTATTGCATACTTCTTCCATCGCCTGCTGGGGAGAGATTGTTGGGGTAATATCCTCAATCCATGTCCATTTATCCGTGCTTTGATAAACTATCCAGGCGAAGGCGCATTCCTCCCCGTCTCTCCTGACCATGGATAATGTGGGAAATTGATTTGCGAGTACATACAGGATAGGGTTCGGTGCGACATGCAGGGTGGGCATGCCGCTTGTGTAAAATACATTTACCGGCGTTGACGCTACAAGCACATCAATATCATGTTTCTCTAAGACTTTTTTTGCCTTTTCCCTGGAGAATCCTACAGGTCTGGGCTGAGCAGTTTCCATTTCCAAAGCCTCCTGAAATCAAGCGATACCGCTTTTGCTTAATCCAAATCAGCGTTCATAAATACTTCCAGTTTTTCGAGATCTGACATATCCCCGACAGGTTTAAGCTTTCCCTCCATAAAGGCATCCATGGGGTTAATCTCGCCGGAGGTTATACCGAGGAACATATCGGAGGGAACCGTCAGGCTCATATCGGCATCTTCCTTGAAACCCTCGACAATCGTTACCCTGGGCCCTTCAAAGACCAGCTGCATCTTTAAATCGATATCGGGAAATATAAATTGCATGGTTTTATTGTATCCTTCGAATTCCGCCGCGACTTCGGGGTCGTCGAATACATCAATCCATTTTTTCAGTGCCTTTTTCATATCATTTATATCCGGCATTTCCCCTCCTCATTAGGAACTTTTCTCTGTTTGCTTTTTTCTTTTGAAATATCTGATTACTCCGATGGTGCTAATGATAACCCAAAACAGCTCTATAATGAATGCCGAAACATTGAACTTGAAAATCAATGATATCAGAATCAGTAGAGCACCCAGGCCATTAAACAGTGAATAGCTTAGCGAGTAACTGTTTATTCTGTTGAGCTGGAGTAAAAGGTATGTTCCAACGACTAGAATAACCCCAACTATGCCGAGTGAATCGGCCCAGAGATAATCCATCGAGCTCTAATGCCTGTGATGCTGGCCGCCTCGGGCAAGCCTGGCTACCACCTCAGGTTTTCATAATTCTTGAGAGGTACCTTTTCCAGTCCGTCATATATGGCTTGTGTCCCGCTTTCCCTCACCGTTGCCTTTAGTTCGTCCATCGTAGCAACCGCTCCCTTYTTKGCAGCGAGRTAAGCRAGGTGAATGACCGYGATGGCYTCMCGCGCCTCTTCGGGAGTGAACTCRGGRGTTGTATCGTTCAGGATGCATTCGGCAAAGTGTGTGTCCTCATGCCGGAAGGAAATMGTGTARTACTGAGGGAAAGGCCCGTGTTCTATRTCCGGGCTGTAATACTCGCCCTTTTTCTCAGCAGCTTCATGGACGGAGTAGATTTTAACGGGTTTCTCCCAGTCGTGGTCCTCCACTATGGTACCTTTTGTTCCGTGCAGTTCGAGCCGATTCGTTGGAATGTGTATGGTAGCGGAAGAGAGGGTGACTTCAGCCATTGCCCCGTTTTTATACCGTAGAAGGGTCATTGAAGTATCTTCCCCTATCGGTGGAGGGCTATTTATCGCCTTCCCACACCAGCACAGTGCTGAATCTACTTCTCCCAGAAGCCAGTTCAACAGCGCAAACTTATGTGCACCCTGGTCCATAAGAGCGCCCCCGCCACCTTGGGCGTAGGTAAACATCCAGAAGTTGGGATCTATAATTCTGTTCTGATCGACATAGGCTCCCTCATAGGTGCGAACAAGGAACACATCTCCTATAAGTCCGCGGCTGACCGTATCCTTTATGAACTGATGAGCGGGGAGGAACCGGTGATTTTCGGCGACCATGAACTTCACCCCCGCCCTTTTGGTGGCAGCGATCATCTCGTCGCATTCCTCGATGGTATTTGCCATAGGCTTCTCACACAATACATGTTTCCCCGCTTTGGCACCGGCAACGGTCAACGGCGCGTGAAGATAATGGGGCGTCATGATAAATACAGCATCAAAATCGCCCTGAAGGAAGGCATCCAGGTCATCGAAGGGGGTTAGTTTGTTCCTTTTCGAAAAGCGTTTGAGCGTTTCCTCGTCGGTATCATAGGCAGCAACGAATTCCAGTTTAGGGTTGTTCCTGTTCGCCGACAGGTGAAATGACGCATTACGGCCGCACCCGATAATACCGAATTTCACAGGTTGCATAGCACACTCCTTGCAGGCAGCTATTAACGGGGAAAGGAGGTTTATTAGATTGTCATCCCTCCATCTATTATGAGGCACGTCCCCGTACAGAATTCATTGGTCGCCAGGAGCAGCACTCCTTCCGCAATCTCTTCTGCAGTACCCAGCCGTCCCATCGGCTGCCTGGCGATAAATTGCCGTCGCGCCTCCTCCGGATCGTCCGTTTGCGATAGCCTTACCGCAAGTGACGGGGTATCGATAGTCCCCGGACAAATGGCGTTAACCCTGATTCTATCCTGAATGTGGTCCATTGCCATCGCCTTTGTTAATGAGAAAACCGCTCCCTTGGATGCGGAGTAAGCCGCTCTATTTACAACACCTTTCAATGCCACAACAGAAGAGCAGTTGATGATGGTTCCCCTGGTTTTTTTCAAATAAGGGATTGCATACTTTGAGCATAGATACACACCCCTGACATTAACCGCCATGCATCTGTCGAGGTCATCGGTTGGACAGCTATCAACGCTGCCCGCCACTACGATGCCGGCATTATTATAGAGAATATCAATCTTTCCGTATTCCCTTACCGTTTCATCGATAATTTTTTTCGCTTCGTTTTCCAGTGAAACATCGCCCTGGACAAACAGTGCCTCTCCGCCGTCAGCCCTGATTTTATCAGCGACTTTTTGAGCTGAAGTGCTCTGGGAATTACAACATACCCTGGCGCCTTCACGGGCAAACAGGAGCGCGGTTGCTTCCCCGATTCCTGCCCCGGCTCCCGTGATTATTGCGACTTTATCCTTCAGTTTCATCGATATCGCCTCTTCTTTAGATGCCTATTATCTTCCGAGCTTCTGATGGATTCGCTACTTCTCTGCCCATTTCCCTTGAAATTCCTACCATTCGTTCAACAAGCTCGGCGTTGTTCTTTGCGGGCACGCCCTCTCGAATAAATGGATAATCCTCTGTCCCCACGCGGACATTACCCCCCATCGCGATGGCAAGTGTCGCGATTTCCGTCTGTTCTTCTCCCATCACACTGACGGTGTGCAGACAGTTCTCGGGCATATGTCTCACTCTATAGAGATAGCTATCCGGTGTCGGTGGACTCCACGTCCCGCCGGGCCAGCCGAAGAACAGTGTCAGGACATGCGGACCTTCAAACCACCCTCTATCAATCATATACCGCAGATTCCAGTAGGAGCCGGTATGCCAGACCTCCCATTCGGGTTTTACGCCGTACTCCCTGCATTTCCCGCTGTATCCCTCGAATTCTTCAAGCGGGTGAAGACGGTTTACATGCATCTCGGGGAAATGCTCATCATGGTGATTTAGAATGATAGAGACCATGTCCGGTTTTGCTTCAAAATCCGTTGTCCTTTCCTCGATAGGATAGCTTGACATGCCTGCTTGGATGATTGCATCGGTTCTTTCCCTGATTTTTGCCACGACTTCAGTCGCCTCGGGGCTCCTCGGCAGGTGTACATGAAGGATGGAAGCGCCCGCTTCTGCGCAGTGAATTGCCTCTTCGACGAGCTGGTCTGTATTCAATGGCCAGTTTTTCAGGTCGGGGTTGAGCCAGGAATTGGCGGTTGTTGCGGTTATTATTAATTTATTCATCTTCGTAACTCCCCGGCATGTTCTTTCGCGCGTTCATTTTAGCAATTATAATACCACAAGGAAATCAACACGCAGTAAATAACTGTCATTCCACATTTCGATAGAGGAATTGTTGTGCTGTTGCCAAAAATGCACATAGAGGAAGGCTGGTTCGTTGATGAATACGGACGGCGTGTCCTCCTCAGGGGAGTGAATTTCACGGCGTCTTCAAAGTTACCGGTCAGTCCCGATGAGAGCACACATGTTAAAACAGATTTCAGGGAGCATAGGAGTGTTTCTTTTATCGGTCATCCTGTTCCGTTGGAAGAGGCTGAGGAGCATTTCAGCAGGTTAAAGCACTGGGGATTCAATACGCTGCGGTTCTTAATCACATGGGAGGCGATTGAGCATGCCGGCCCGGGTGAGTACGATACCGCGTTTATCGATTATATCGAGAAATTGTTAAAAATTGCCGGGGAGCATGGATTTTATGTATTTATCGACCCGCATCAGGACTGCTGGAGCCGTATGACCGGAGGCGATGGTGCCCCCGGCTGGACATTCGAAAAGGTCGGCATCGATTTCACCAAATTTCATGATGCGGGCGCAGCCTGGTTGATGCAGCATAACTATGACCCTGGAAATCCCAAGGCATATCCAGCGATGACATGGGCGCAGAACAGGGTACGGTTCGGCTGTGCTACCCTGTTTACCCTGTTTCTTGGCGGAAGAGACTTCGCTCCTTCATGCGTCATTGAGGGACAGAATGTTCAGGATTATCTGCAGTCCCATTTCATCGGTGCGTTCAAGCAGGTCGCCGAACGCACGAAGGATATGCCCCATGTCCTGGGGTTTGACTCATTTAACGAACCGTCTGTTGGTTTCATCGGCTTGAAACTGGACGGCTCAAATATGGATTCCAGGGAATCGCTTGGCTATAGCTTTACGCCCATTGATGCAATGCTTACCGGGTCGGGCTTCACTCGAACGGTGCCATACTGGGAGATAAAGCTAACAGGGCTGAGAGAGACACGCCGCGATGAGATAAATCCGGGGAAAATCTCCTGCTGGCTCGATGGATGCGAGGATATCTGGAAAAGGGAGGGTGTCTGGGGACTCGATGAGAAGGGCGAGCCGGTTATATTACAAAATGATTATTTCTTTGTTAAAAACGGAAGAGAGGTAGACTATCTCCGGGACTATCTGTCGCCTTTTATCTGCAGGTTTGCCCAGGAGCTGAGAAGCGTCAATGCTGATACAGTTATTCTTTACGAAGGCCCGGCCGAGATGATGCTGAAAGGCAAGGTAATAGAATGGCCTCTTCCCGAAAACGCTGTTAACGCTCCCCACTGGTATGATTTCCCGACCGTGGGGTTTAACCGCTTTATGTGCAGGGTCAGCTATGATTATGTACAGGGGAGACTCCTGCTGGGGGGGAGAGCCATCAGGAAAGCCTTTGCTCGCCAAATGGCGGGACTGAAGGCGCTGGCAGAAAGATTCTCCGGCGGCGGTCCGTCGGTTGTCGGTGAGTTCGGCCTGCGCTATGACATGGAGAAGAAAAAGGCTTACCGGAAATTCAGGGACAACCCGCACAAAGCCTGGAGCTCCCATGTCAAGGCACTGAGCTGGTACTATGACGCTCTGGACGCGAACCTGTTGGGTTCCTGCCAGTGGAACTACAACCCGGAGAACAATAATGAGTGGGGTGATCTGTGGAACTTGGAAGACTTCTCTATATTCTCGCGTGATCAGCAATCGGCTGGCTGGAAAGAGGACATAAATTCCGGGGGTCGGGCTATTGAGGGCTTCTGCCGTCCCCATTTCGTTGCCGTCGCCGGCACGCCGTTGACAATGGAATTTGATATGAAAAAGGGAACATTCCTTTTCGAATTCGATGGGGATGCATCGATAAAAGCAGAGACTTTGATTTATGTCCCCGCGATTCAATACCCTGATGGCTACGATGTAACGGTGTCGGAGGGTGACGTTGAGAGGAGGGATGAGGAGCAACTCGTTTTAATGAGAATCCACCGGGATGGCCCGCACACGGTGAAGATTTCGAGAAAAGCAAAGTGACCTCGTTCAGGGAATCGGGCGACAAACTGAGATAGATGATTCCGGGGCGAAAGAAGCGAAGAAAGGACGTAGCCCTATGGAAAAACGACTCATTGATATATACGCTAACGGACCGATGGTTATGCCGGCTGTAGTAATTTCAGTGGGCACGTGGGACGATGCGAATCTCATCACGCTGGCGTACGTGGGGAAGGTGGCGGCGAAGCCTCCGGTGATGGCGATCTCGATACGGCCATCGAGATACTCCTCCTCCCTGATACAGAAATACGGGGAGTTTGTCATCAATGTCCCCGATTCAAGCCCGCTTCAGCTTCGTGCTGTGGACTTCTGCGGGACCCGTACCGGTAGAAAAGTGGATAAGTGGAAGGAATTGAACCTGACGAAAGAGAAAGCAAAGGAAGTCCAAGCCCCACTCATAAAGGAGTTCCCGTGGAACTTCGAATGCAGAGTAATCGAAAGGAAAAAGATCGGAAGCCACGTGTGTTACTGGGGGGAGGTTCTGGCGGTGCATGCTGCCGTCGATACCCTTCGAGGCGACGGATTAGACGAGACGAAGCAGAGTCAGCTTATATATATTGCGGGGAACTACTATATAATGGAAAACACCCCCTGCGGAAAACAGGGCTTTTCCCTGAGGCGGTAGCTATTCCTATTATCTTATCGTTTCTTTAAAAGAGCAGGCTACCTGTCGACCCTGGCGCCGCGTTCAGCCATCAGCTTCTCCACCTCGTGAAGCCGGGCCATTGTGGTGTCCCCCGGTGTTGTCATCGCAAGGGCTCCGTGTGCAGCGCCATAGTTCACAGCCTTTTCAGGGTCACCCGTTGTCAGGAAACCATAGATAAGTCCTGATGCAAAGCTGTCACCGCCACCAATGCGGTCCATTATCTCGAGGTTTTCCCTCGGTGTTGCTTCGTAGAATCTGCCGCCTGCCCAGCAGATTGCACCCCAGTCATTGATAGTTGCGGTTTTCACGGTCCTCAAGGTAGTTGCTGTCACCTTGAGGTTTGGAAATTCAGCTACCACCTTCTCAATCATCCTCTTATAGCTCGATACGTCCAGAGAGGAAAGGCTTTCATCCACTCCTTCCGCCTCAAACCCGAGACAGGCTGCGAAGTCCTCCTCATTCCCTATCATGACATCGACATAGGGAGCAAGGTTGCGGTTGACCTTTTGGGCCATCTCCTTCCCGCCTATTGATTTCCAGAGAGAAGGGCGGTAATTCAGGTCGTAGGAAATGACGGTTCCGTTCTTCCTTGCCGAGGTCATGGCTTCCACGATAACTTCGGGTGTAGATTCTGATAATGCGGCGAATATCCCGCCCGTATGAAACCAGCGGGCACCCCTGTTGCCGAATATAGCTTCCCAGTCGATATCGCCCTTTTTCAATTGCGATACCGCCGTATAGCCGCGGTCGTAGACGCCGAGAGCGCCGCGGACGCCAAAGCCCCTTTCCGTGAAGTTCAGGCCGTTTCTGGCTGCACGTCCGATACCGTCGAAAGGCACCCACTTGATAAAGCACGTATCGACGCCACCCTGGAGAATGAAGTCCTCGATAAGCCGGCCGATTTCGTTGTCGGCGAAGGCTGTTACCACGGCGGTCCGCATATCGAAACACCTTCTCAAGCCGCGGGCAACATTGTACTCACCTCCGCCTTCCCAGACATTGAAATGGCGGGCTGTATGAATGCGGCCTTCTCCGGGGTCGAAACGAAGCATGATCTCACCGAGGGAGATTAGATCGTATTCGCAGCTTTCTTCGGGCTTAATAGTAAGGATGCTCATGACCTTCTCTCCTTCTTTAGCATGTAAATGCTTCTGCAATGTCCAAGGCAATGATTCGGGCCGGCAAGGAGGATAACGGCTAGCCGGTCTTGTTTTGTGAGACCGCTTTGGCGGCAAGCTCCACAGCCTCACGCGTCAAACGTCTTATCTCGTCAAAATTGCCGCTCGATATTAGGTCGGATGCAACCATCCAGCTTCCTCCGCACGCTATCACCCTGGGAAACGACAGGTATTCAACCAGCGTCTCGGGCCCGATGCCTCCGGTTGGGATAAATCTCACCATGCTGTACGGCGCACTAAGAGCCTTGAGTGTTTGCAGGCCGCCGAATGCTTCCGCAGGGAAGAATTTCACGACCTCCAGCCCGAAATCAAGCGCAAGTGAAATATCCGATGGCGTACAGACCCCCGGTATAACGGTTATGCCATTATCCAGACAGTGTTGCACAACCCTGGGGTTGAAACCTGGTGAGACAATGAATTGTGCGCCTGCGTCGAACGCCGTCTTTGCCTGGTCTATAGTAAGCACTGTGCCGGCACCCACCAGCATGTCCCCGCGCCGGGCGAGAACGCGGATTGAGTCCCCGGCTGCATCGGTCCGAAACGTGATCTCAGCGCAGGGAAGATTCCCGTCTATGAGGGCCTGCGCCAGGGGTTCGGCATCCTTGACATCCTGAATGGCTACAACAGGAACAACCCTCAACCTGCATATTTCTTCCAGTACTTCGTTCATAGGTGTTCTTTCTTGCGTCGGCTGGTATCCCTTTTCATTATTACTCTTTATGACTATTAGCGGAAGTGACTCCTGTCGAACTCCGGCGGTTGGTAGCGCTCCCACTTGGGCAGGCTTCCCGAATAAAGCCCCGCTCTCAACCCGAGCAGCTTGGGGCTGTGGAGCAGCAGTGCAGTCAGTATCCTTGACCTGGGAAGGAGCGTTTTCATCAAGGATAGCACGGTGTTCATAGCCGAGGGAGGGCATCCCGATATCTTGATTGCGTGCTCGTCCGTGCCATTCTCGCTGATGGCGCAGTCACCGTAGAGGATTATACGCTGCCCCGTTCCTTTAGACACCTGGATTCTCCCGCAGTAGATACGGGTATCGCCCAGGTCGATATTGGAGTTGACTTTGCTGAATATTGCTACGGCTAAGGCGAGGTTGCTGTAGCACCCGGAGCAGAGCCTTTGTACCGGTGGGGAGACTGAGAGGCCGGTTATTCCCACAGGCCCGAGCAGGTCCTCCGCTGTCCCCGGCTCACAGTCCACCCTCTCTTTGATGCTCTCCATATCCTCTCCGACGACCTGGATCGCGCCCAGATCGATAGGTCTGTTAGTAGTCTCAGCGTATTCCTTCAGATAGCCGACCTGCGAGGGCTCGATACCAAGTATCGTTGCCCCCACGCAGTCACAGGCGAAGGTATCGCGGCTGGCTATGATAACGTCCTTGCGGTGAGCGGTGCCCATCAGGGTGTCCGCGCCCTTCTCCAGCATGTAGATGCCGTCGATTACGGTCAGTTGACACTCTAAGAGTCGGTTCAGCAGGCATATCAGGTGGTCCAGTCCCTTGAGGTGAAACCTTTTTCTGGAAGCGCTGTCGAGGCAGCCTTTCAGGTTCTTCAAGCCCAGGGAGGCTTTCACCTGCGGGTGGGTCTTGAGCACGGGCACGTTTATCAGGAAGTCGGCGTCCAGCGCAGCTTTGGATATGCCTACCCTGACGCCGTCCAGCTCCCTGCTCTCGAAGGGCTCTTCGTTAAGGTCGAGCAGCCTGGCTCCATATTTTTTAGTTACCCTTTCGATTCCTGTGTACTTAAATCCTTTCCTGGTATTGGAGCCAACCATGCCGACGACGGTCCCTTCCCCCACGGACACGTTTCTGCAACCATGCTCCGCCAGCATCCGCAGGATGCCCTCTACCGCTTTCGACGTGGTTACCATTCCGTAGGGCGGTATCTGAATCCACCCCGAGAAGGTAATGTTTGGTTTAACCAAGACCCTGTCAGCGGTGTTGAGCTTCTCAAAACCGCCGCACAGCTCGATGGCGCGGCCGATGGATTCGAGAGAGCCGTCGAATCTGGCTATTGATACCGTTGATGCCGTCACTATCTGCTCCCGTCTTCCATAGAGTAGCCGGGCGCGGTTCGCGAACCGCCCCTACAGCGCGAATTCGCTATACTCCGCGAGCCTGGCCAGGACGTAGGCTGCTCTCCTCGGCTCGGAATACACCGGCACCTCGCTCTGCACCAGGAACCTGAACTCGCCCCGGGGCCAGCCTTTGGGTATGGCGCCGCAGATGACCGCCGGCTTGCCCGTCGCCGCTATTTCCTGTATCAGGATGTCGGCAGTCTTTCTATCTTTAACATCGTCGTCGCCCGGGGGCCCGGTGAAAGCGGCGATAAGCATATCTACATTCGGGTCACTGCCCACGATTCTGATGGACTCCTTTACATAATGTTCAGGGGCGAGAGCCCCTATCATGCCGACGTCGACCGGGTTGTTGACGCTGGTTCCCACGCTTTCCACAATGCCCGCAAGCTGCCGCTGGCTTTCGGCGGTGAGCGGCGGCACCTCCAGACCCAGCTCGTTGCAGGCGTCGGTGGTGGTGACGGCGAGACCTCCCGGCGTGGTGATGATGCCCACCCTTCTCCCCGTCGTACGCGGCAGGTTGTGAAGCGCCACCATTGTATCCAGCAGTTGCTCGAAGCTTTCCACGGAGATGATTCCCGTCTGCCGGCAGAGTGTCTTCCATAGAGCGGTGGGAACTGCCAGGGTGCCGGTGTGGGATGCCGATGCCTTCATCCCTGCCTCGGTGTGTCCGCCCTTGAGTACGATGATAGGCTTGCGCGGCGATATCTCCCGGGCAACCTGTAGCAGCCTCCTGCCATCCCTTATTCCCTCGAGATAGGCAACGATTACCTTTGTCTCGGGGTCCTGTCCCATGTACTCGAGGAAGTCCACGCAGGTAAGGTCGCAATCGCTGCCGCAACTGATGCCTTTGCCGGGCTTGAGTCCCCGGTCGGCAACGGAAAGCAGCAGGTAGTAGAACAGGAACCCGCTGTGAGATATCACGCCCACGGAGCCCCTCTCCCTGGGGAGAATGAACTGGGGGATCATCCCGGCTGACGGGTTGAAAGGGCCGAGGCAATTGGGGCCGACAACCCTGGTGCCCCCTTCGCGGGCGATTCTGACTATCTCCTCCTCGAGCGCCCGACCCTCTGCCCCGCTCTCGCCGAATCCCCCTGTGAAGAGCACGATAGCCTTGACGCCTTTGCGGGCGCATTCCCTTGTTGCCTCGGGCACCGCCTCGCGGGGCACGGTCACCAAGGCGAGGTCTACCTCCCCCGGGATATCCTTAACGCTGCGATATACCTTCACGCCCGAAAGCTCTCCACCCTTGGGATTCACGGGGTAGATGTTGGGGAAACCCATATCCTGCAGACTCAGCAGGTACTGGTATCCCACGTTGGCCATCGATTTGGATATCCCTACCAGTGCTACCGACCGGGGGCAGAATACGGGGGCAAGCTCATCTGTAATAGTACGTTTCAATGACTTCCTCTCATTGCCTACGGGCTGTCTTCCTGCCTCCGGTTCAGGTAGACCTCGAATCTGGTTATCTTCCAGGCGCCGTCGTGTTTGCGGAATTCGTAAAAATGCGTGCCTTCGGCGCAGGTCCTCGCCTCGGCTGCTTTGCCCGACTCCGCGTCCAGGGGGAACCCGTAGTGCATGTAGTAGTCCCGCCCCTTTGCCGTGTCGCCGGCAACCTCGACAATAACGTTCGTCAAAGCGGAGAACCTTCTCTCCTCCCTGGTGAAAATCGCGCCCTCGGCGAACTCCGACAGCGCTTCCTTACCCTTAATCTCGAGGTCGTATTGCGGTACCAGGTACCGGATATCGTCGTCCCATATGCTCATCCACAGTTCCTTGTCACCGGAGTCCATCGCCCATGCCATCGTCTTAATCGTATTCTCCACAGCAATCTGGTCCGGGAGCTTCATCAACGCGTCGACCTTCCCCTCCAGCCTCTTAACATCCGATTCCAGCGCCTTCACCATGCGGTTCAACATCGATTTCAGCTCTTCCATGTCGCCTCCATTCCGGGTAACAGGGGTGCTCATATAATAGCCTACGGAGCGTTCGAAGTTCAAGTTCGCGCGTTGAAATTCGCACTGCCTTCATGTATCATTTTAATAGAGCGTCGCTTTCGGGTAGCGCTGTCTTTCCCGGGGCGACGTAATTGAAAAATATATCGTAATGAATCTCATCCAGCATCTGGATTACCTCTTCAATCCCCGCTCAGTAGCCGTTATCGGAGCCTCCAACATACCCGGCAAGTGGGGCTGTGACATCCTCAACCTGCTTCTCACCAGGGGCGAGCGGAAGGTTTACCCCATAAACAGGAACAGGTCTGAGGTGCTCGGGGTTAAGGCCTACGGCAGTATCGGGGAGGTGCCCGGTTCCGTGGATTTCGCCGTGATAACGGTCTCCGGCGAGGCACTCCCCGCGGCGATGGAGGACTGCGTCCGCAAGGGGGTCAAGACCGCTCTCATCATCACCGGAGGGTTTTCCGAGGTCGGTGGGGGCGGTGCGGAGGCGGAGCGGGAGGTGGTTGAGATCGCCCGCCGGGGCGGGATACGGTTCATCGGGCCCAACTGCGCCGGACACCTCAATACCTCCGCTGAGCTGTTCACCGCGCCCTATCTGCCTTCGATGAGAGAGGGCCCGGTGTCATTCGTTTCCCAGAGCGGTAACCTTGGTCTCGTCGTTCTTGCCATGGGGTACGAGGCGGGGCTGGGGTTCAGCAAGTATATCAGCAGCGGCAACGAGGCAGACCTGCATTTCGAGGACTACCTTGAGTATCTCGGCCAGGATGAAAAGACGGGGGTTATCATCGGCTATGTCGAGGGGTTCAGGGAGAGCAGGCGCTTCCTGGAGCTGGCAGGGGAGATTACCCGAAGCAAGCCCGTCGTCATCATGAAGGTGGGGTGCACGGATTGCGGCGCTACGGCGTGCCGTTCGCACACCGCTGCCCTGTCGGGCTCGGACGATATCTGCGATGCGGCCTTCAGGCAGGCCGGGGTGATACGGGTGGATGAGGTCGGCGACCTGGTTGACACGGCACTGGTCTTGCTCGGCCAGCCCCTGCCGCGGGGGCGGCGGGTCGCGGTATTGACGGTGGGCGGCGGCCTCGGTGTTGTCGCCGCAGACGCCCTGGTCAGGCATGGCCTCGAGGTGCCGCCGCTATCACCGGCAACGATGGAGCGACTGAACGCTCTGCTGTCAGGAAGGTGGTCGCGAGGAAATCCGGTAGATACCAGCGGCGACATCAGCTATCCCTGCCTTGCCCCGCTTCTGGAAGATGAGAACGTGGACGCGGTACTCATTGCTGGTCCCGTCTGGGCGCCCTCCGGATTCTCCGCTTTCATCAGTACCCCTCCCTGGGAGAGGGATAACCTCGCTGATTTGGAGAAGATGGTTCGAGCCGTAGAAGAGGAGTCGGTGAGCAATCTGGATGCGACCATGGAGCTCATGAAGCGGTATCAGAAGCCCGTCGTCCTCTCCGTCTGGGTGGACAGCCGGGTGAAGGACGGGGAGCTTTACAGGAAGCTGTGGGATAACTGCCTGACGCCCTATCCGACGCCGGATAAGGCGGCGAAAGCCCTGGCGCGCCTGGTGGAATACAGCGAATACCTCGGCGTTGCAACAGGAAGCTAAACCATGCACCTGAATCATTATCTCGACCACATGTTTAACGCCGAGTCGGTGGCGGTTATCGGCGCCTCCAACGTATTAGGCAAGTGGGGTTTCGGCATCATCAGCCTTCTGCTGCGAAATGGCGGCAGGAAGGTCTATCCCGTAAACAGGAAGGGTGGTGACGTGCTCGGCGCGAAGGCCTATCGCAGTCTGGGAGAGGTGCCCGGGCCGGTGGATGTTGCCGTGATAGTAACCGCGGTCAAGGATACCCCCGCGGCGATGGAGGACTGTGTTCGTAAGGGTGTCAAATTCGCCATTGTCATCTCGGGCGGGTTTTCCGAGGCCAGCGAGGAGGGTGCCAGGGTAGAGCGGGAGGTGGTGAAGATCGCCCGGCAGGGCGGGATACGCTTCGTCGGGCCGAACTGCATGGGGCATTTCGACACCTATACGGACTTCTTCACCATACCGTTTAAAAACCCGGTGAGGAAGGGGCCGGTGTCGATCATCACCCAGAGCGGAAACTCGGGCATCGCGGTTTTCGCGCAGGGTTGGGATATGGGGCTGGGATTCAGCAAGTATATTAACAGCGGCAACGAGGCGGACATCCATTTCGAGGACTATCTGGAGTATCTGGGGCAGGACGAAAATACGGGGGTCATCCTCGGCTATGTCGAGGGATTCAGAGAGGGCAAGCGCTTCCTGGAGCTGGCAGGTGATATTACCAAGCGGAAACCTGTCGTGATTTTCAAGGCGGGGCGCACGGAGGAGGGAGCCCGGGCAGCGCAGTCGCACAGCGCTGCCCTGTCGGGTTCGGACGCGGTCTCCAATGCGGCGTTCAGGCAAACCGGGGTGATACGGGTGCAGAAAATCGGCGACCTGGTCGATACAGCCCTGGCTTTGGTGAGCCAGCCCCTGCCCCGGGGCAGGAGGGTGGGGGTGATTTCGATGGGCGGCGGCCTCGGGGTTATCTCCACTGATGCCCTGAGAAAGCTGGGCCTGGAGATGGCGCGGTTATCGCCGGAGACCATAGAGAAATTGAACTCCGTTATGTCGGAGAGGTGGTCGCACGGCAACCCGGTCGACCCCGGCGGCGACCCCATCATCTACCCCTGCATCTGGCCGCTCTTGGAGGATGAGAATGTGGACGCGGTCATGGTGGTGGGCGGCGTCGGGATGGTCGGGGGCCTGACGGCGTTGATGCCGATACCGGACTTGCTCAAGGATGATTACGCCCGGTTTATGGAGAAGTCTGAACGGGAGATGCTGGCTGACCTGGAACGGATGATGGACATGATGAAACGGCATCGGAAGCCCGTTATTGCCGCCAGCATGGTCAGCGGCTCGGTTGTGAAGAGCAGGGTCTACGAGAAGCTGGAGAGCAACTACCTGCTGCCGTACCCCGGCCCGGAGCGGGCGGCCAAAGCCCTTTCCCGCCTCGTGGAATACAGCGAGTACCTCGGCATCGCTCGAGGAAAATGAGGTTAGGTCTAATTTTGCTGTTATTGCGAGTCCGCCTGAGGCGGATGCCGGAGGCAGACGGCGCGGCAATATCCTGCGGCCCCATTGTGGTGCCGTTCGGTTTTAATTGATATATATGTAGTTAAGTTTAGGCAATTATTTTCCGTTCGCCCTGAGCCTGTCGAAGGGCGTTCATGGTTCGACAAGCTCACCACGAACGGTTTTAGAACACGATACTTTAAGAATCATACCAACCATGACAGAACGGTATGCCCATCGTTGCGCAGTTGCATAACCGCTGGGAGTGTGATATAAATGCAGACTATGATGAAGAGCCTTGATGATTACCGGCAGATTGTAGGCGATGACGTCCTGGGGGAGATCTACTCCAAGGCGAGAGCGCTCCAGGGAAGGCACGTCATACACGTCAACTCTACCTACCAGGGAGGCGGCGTTGCCGAGATACTGGGCTCCCTGGTGCCGCTGATGAACGATGTGGGTATAGAGGCGGACTGGAGGATACTCCGCGGAGCCCCCGATTTCTTCGCTATAACGAAGAAGTTCCACAACGCGCTCCAGGGCGATTCACTGAACCTCACCGAGAGAAAGAAGCAGCTCTTTATCGAGACCAATGAGGCTTTCGCCGCTTACTGCAAGATGCGTGCCGATTGCATCATTGTGCACGACCCGCAGCCGCTGCCGCTGATCAAGTTCTACAAGAAAAGCGAGCCCTGGGTATGGCGGTGCCACGTTGACATGTCCGCCCCCAATGGGAACCTCTGGGAATTCCTCAAGACATTCATCATGAGGTACGACGTCGCCATTTTCTCCAGTGAACAGTACAGGAGGAATGACCTGGCGGTGGAGCAGAGGATTATCTACCCTGCCATAGACCCCCTGTCGTTGAAAAACATAGAGCTCCCGGAGAAAGACATCTCGAAGTATGTACGCAAGGCCGGCATACCGACGGACAAGCCCGTGATAACGCAGGTCTCGAGGATGGACATCTGGAAGGACCCCGAGGGGCTGCTCGAGGTCTTCAAGCGCGTGAGGAAGGATGTCGACTGCAGGCTGGTATACTGCTACGACACGGCTGAGGACGACCCCGAGGGCAGGATGGTGTATGAGAGAACATACCGCAAGGCGGTGAAGCTCGTGGAAAGGGGCGATGTGATATTCGTCATCGGCAGCAGCCAGATACTGGTGAACGCCGTACAGCGATTCTCCACCGTGCTGGTGCAGAACTCGATACGGGAGGGGTTCTGCCTCTGCGTGACCGAGGGATTGTGGAAGGGCAAGCCGGTGGTGGCGACCAATGTCGGGGGCATTCCACGGCAGATAGTTGACGGGGAAAGCGGCTTCCTCGTCGAACCCTACGACCGGGAAGCGTTCGCCGACAGGATTGTTAAGCTCCTGCGGAACCCCGACATGGCAGCGGGGATGGGTGAGAAGGGCAGGGAAAATGTCACCAAGAATTTCCTCACCACGAGGCTGCTTCTGGACTACCTGAACCTGATCGGCGATGTCACCTGGGGCCGCAGGCGGGTCACCCCGTAACGGTCCTCCTTCTTAGCTTCACTCCCCTATACTATTCCAAGTGGATTTACCTGAGAAGCCGGGCTATCGCTGGTAATTGAACAAGATGGACTAACGTTTAACAGTTCTGTAGCTGCAGGTTAAGGGCTGAGAACATCTTGTATTATATCTCCGAAATGGTCATAGAATATCGTACCCCAGTAGGGTGTCTTGCTAGAATAATGAAAATGATTGTTCTTAAGGTCGCAGATAACGGGCATCTCGTGATCTACAAGGTGCTGTTTCGGTCTTGAATTACGTAGTTCCTCTGTTGTAGTGGCATCAATACCAAAGACGAGTGCAACGGGAAAACATACTATAAACTCAAGCGGAATGGTTAACCAAGGAATCGTTTTATTCCGCTTGGCGTACCTCATACATAGTTTAGAGAATCCCTTGAGGGAAGGATAGTCAAGTGATGAAAATACGGAAAAAACATAAAAGAATTCAACGAAACAGAAATATTCATCCTGATATCGTCTTCTCTTGTCAACAACATTAAAAGTCTGATCTTTATATTCAACACTGTGTTTAATGGTAAAACCATCGACTACTAGTCGCTCTGTGGTGTGTGATGGATACCTATTAATCTTATCGTTGTTAATAATGTGCCGCATATTTCGCTCTAATCGATTCAAAAATCACGATAAAGTTAATATTATTGTATCGATAAGATAATAAACCATACATACACCAATTATTGTTAGTGCAATTTTTAATAACTTAGGAGGCTTCTTTCCCATTCTACGGAATATAGCTAATGAATATATACTAAATACGATGAATGATACGATAGCCAGGATCAGTTTTAGCCAGATATAAAAGATGATGCCTCCCTTTATTATCTATAACCCAGGTGGTACAGGTGGTACAAACGGCCAGTACCAATGCCATCCCAATTCATTCGAGCCCTGATTTATCAACGTTACGCCTGCATCGATTAATATTGCTGACGCAGGGATTATCCACGGCGCGCTCCATGGACTTGCCCTTAATATGATTACATCACCTACTACTGTGGCCCCAACAAGCAGGCCACCAACAGCAATCTTGACAGTGCTTCCCCAGCCTGACTGCATTTTGTCCCAACCGGATTCCCAAGGATTCTCCCACGTGAATATTTCGAAGGTAACTGTCCCATATATAGTGTCATTATACGGGTCATATTGCCAGTTATAAGTTTCATGCCTATAAGTTATAACTCCTCTAAGGTTACTGGAGTCCAGTTCACCTATTCTCATGGTATTGCAAGTACCGACTTCGTGTAGGATGTATCCTTCTGGATTGATTGGTCCGAAGTACCATACCCTTTCCCCCTGAATCTCAGCAGTATAGCCGTAGCCACTCCAATGTGGTTGCCAATCTTGGTCCATGGAGATTACACGGTATCTCCTGAACTCGGTTCCTTCGGGATTCGTCCATTCAAATGTTGCTCCCGGTGGTATCATTGATAGAATGTTCCAGAGCTTATCAGTCATACCTTCATCATCTCTATGTACATCTGAGTTTTCTAATTGGGTAACCGTCAGTAACCCTGAGGGATCAATATACTTCAATGGATTATTAAGGCAGTACGAGTACCTGTTAAACGCCTGGGGATTCATTGGGCTKGGCACYARYGTATCCGCRCTRATGAACCTGCCTATTGTTGGGTCRTAGAAGCGSGCGYYGTARTAGTAGAGYCCKGTGTCGTCGAGGCGCTGGCCKGTGAACTTCTTGTCKGTKKCCAGCGTRCCGCTKGTRYTCCTGGTCTCGCCGTAKGGGTARTACTTKATGCTTCCYACCTCTTCRCCGTCGGTRTCGGTAATWACRGMGGTGCCYGWMAGGTGGTCCTGATGAACGAAACGCAATKTTGTGYMMTYYTTCAGCRMCACCAGCCTGTCYCCGAGGTAATAGTAMGATGTAATAACCACCGAGGTCAAGTTGTTCTTTAAGGAGAATAAACGAAACCGAGGAWTGTTCAAWGRCNTGMKKATYNAGTMANNNCGGGCATSTATATGTTATTGAGGTTTGGCAAGCCTTTTGTAAAGCTTTATTTACAGCTCGAGCACCAAGCCGGCACCACACTCCAGGCACTGTTCAGGGAAACGGCGTTTTATCTCCGCTGCATGCTGGGTGCAGTGACAGGGGCATATCAGCGACAGCCCGTGCAGTCTATCTAAGTCCCGGAATTCATGGAAGCCGCCGATGATACCGTTTACCTTGCCATAGCTTGAAGCGGCATCGATGATTTCACCGACGCCGGGGTGCGAGCAGCCAACCACGAGAACAATACCACTCCTGGTATTAAGTACAAGAGACTGTTCTATACCCTTAAGCTGTCCGGTGGTATATACGTTGTCACAGATAGGAATTGGTTCTTTGACCGGGGTAACATTTCTGCCGGGGATATGTTTAGAAAAAGATGCCGGAACGTAAATAGCGGCGCTCTTATTTTTTTCCAGGATATGGGATAGGCCGCCGGTATGGTCGAAATGGTCATGCGAAATGACTATTATCCCGATTACATTCGTATTGATGCCGAGCAGTTGCATATTGTGCAGCAGTATATCCCCGCTGGTACCCGTGTCGAACAGTATCTGGGGCATACCCTCAGCCTCCACGAGGCATGAGAACCCCCAGTCTGCCCTGAGCCCCTTCTCCCTGACCTCGTTGTCATAGACAACGGTAATCTTCATCTCGTGCTCCGAATGCATCCTTTGAATTAGATTATCGGTACTGAGCTTCAGATTTCCTTCCTCAGGCTTTCATATGCCTTCTTCAGTTCTTCTATGGATGCCTCATCTTCCAGGGTGGTCAGGTCGCCCAGGCTCTGCCCCATAGCCGCCGCCTTGAGAACGCGGCGCATGATCTTGCCGCTCCGTGTCTTAGGCAACGATTCCACGAAGTGGATTTCATCGGGGGTAGCGATGGGGCCGATAACATGACGCAGGTGCTGGCAGAGCTCCTTTTCAAGTTCGGGCGATGGCGAAGCATCCTCCCTGAGCGTAGCAAAGAGGACAATTGATTCTCCCTTAACTTCGTCGGGCTTGCCCAACACAGCTGCTTCCGCAACGGACGGGTGTGATATCACGGCGGCTTCAAGTTCCGCTGTACCAATACGGTGTCCCGCTACCTTGAGCACCTCGTCAGCCCTGCCCAGCAGCCAGAAGTAGCCGTCCTCGTCGCGCATGGCGAAGTCGCCTGTGTAGTAAGCGCCGGGGAAGCGGGACCAGTAGGATTCCTGGTAGCGCTGCGGGTCGCCATAGATGTCGAGAAGCATACCGGGCCAGGGCTTTCTAATAATAAGGAATCCTGTCTGCCCGGGAGCGGTCTCGTTTCCGTTGGAATCGACTACGGCGGCATCGACTCCAGGTAAAGGGAAGGTTACCGAGCCCGGTTTCAATGGTATTTGCTCGATTCCCGGCGTTGGCGAGAGCATTGTGCCCCCTGTCTCTGTCTGCCACCAAGTATCTACGATAGGGCATCTCTCACCGCCGATATATTTGTAATACCATTGCCATGCCTCGGGATTGAGGGGCTCGCCGGCGCTACCCAGAAGCTCGAGGCTGGAGAGGTCATGCTTTTGCGGCCATTCCTCGCCGTGCCGCATGAACATGCGTATTGCGGTGGGTGAGGCGTAGAAGATGCTGACGCCATATTTATCCACGATATCCCACCACCGGTCCACTGCGGGATAATCGGGGGCTCCCTCATAGAGGACAATCGCCGCACCGTGGGAGAGCGGAGCGTAAACGATACAGCTGTGGCCGGTTACCCATCCAACGTCGGCGGTACACCAGTAGACGGACTCCTCCCTTATATCGAACACCCATTTATACGCCGAGTAGTTGAATACGAGGTAGCCGCCGGTGCTGTGCACGATCCCCTTGGGCTTACCCGTAGTCCCCGAGGTATACAGCACATAAAGCGGGTGAGTGGCCTCCATCGGCTCCGGTTTGACCAGCTTATCGGCTTCATTCAGCAGAGATAAGAGCCTGACATCTCGCCCTTCCTTCAGGGGCACCTCTCTTCCCGTTCTGTTGACCACTATGACCTTCTCCACCGAGGGGCAAAGCTCTGCTGCCTCGTCTACTATCTCTTTAAGTTCCAATACTTTGCCACGGCGATATCCCCCGTCAGCGGTAACGATGAGTTTCGCCTGGGTATCCCCAATCCTGTCCGCTATCGCCTGTGCGCTGAACCCGGAGAAGATTACTGTATGTACAGCGCCGATTCGAGCACAGGCGAGCATGAAAATGGGCAGTTCGGGAATCATGGGAAGATAGAGGGCGACCCGGTCTCCCTTCTTGACACCCAGTTTCTTCAGCACCGAGGCGTAGCGGTTGACCTCACGGAAAAGCGTGGAGTAGCTGAGCACTCTTGTCTCGCCGTGTTCTCCCTCCCAGTATATCGCGACCTTGCTTTTACGCCATGTCCTGACATGGCGGTCGACGCATTGATAGCAGGCGTTGAGCAGACCTCCGGAGAACCACCGTGCATAGGGAGGATTCCAGTCGAGAACCCTGTCCCACGTTCTGTACCAGTCGAGCCCCCGCGCCTCCTCAGCCCAGAACCTCTGAGGGTCCGCCAGTGAGCGTGCATGTATCTCTGAATAGCGCTTGAATGGCCACATGCGTGAACCGGTCGGTAGTGAGCTTGCGCTATCCTCCGCGCGACTCCATTCCTGCATATTTTCTTCTGTCATCTCGTCTCACTTCCGCTTTACAAATGAGTAAGCCCGAGCATATCCTTCACATGTATGTGTGTCGATTCATCCAAGCTCAAACCCTCTTCGATAAGCGTTAGAAGCTCTTCCTTCTCCTCAGGCAGCTTGTACCCGTTGTAATCCTGCTTGAATAACGTATGTCGATGGCCTTTGTCCTGATACCAGGCATTCAGAAAATGGTCGAAACAAATCCTGCCTGTCACATCCAGATTTTCGACCAGGGTTTTTACTTCTCGCAAGCGCTCATGGGGTGACGAAAGCTCGAGGGTTCCCTGAGTGTAGTCTTCGTACAGCGGCAGCCCGGGGCCGAGCATGAGAGGTCTCAGCCTGATGAAATCAGGGTCTATTTCATTTAAAACACGGGCTGTGTTCTTCGCATGCTGCTCCGACCTGGTCCTGCCTCCCAGGTCTATCATCACGTACTCCGAGAGCTCGAAACCGGCCTCCCTGGCCTTCTTACCGGCTTTTACTTGCTCGTCAGAGGTCACCCCTTTATCAACCAGTCGCAGCAAATCGTCATCCCCTGTCTCCAGTCCCACGTGGAGCCTGGACAGACCTGCCTCTCTCAGCTCCTTCAGTTCCTCAAGGGACTTCTTGGAGAGGGTTTTAGCGCGTGCGTACGAGGTAATCCGTTCTGTTGAAGGGAACTTCTCCTTGAGGTATCTGATGACTTCTAGAAGCTGAGGGGTTGGCATAATCAGGGTATTTGCATCCTGGAGGAATGCGGTCTTTGCTCCCAGATAGAGCCAGTTGAAGACCATGATGAAACAGTGGTTGGAGTTCAGCCGTGGGTCGCTTTGTATGATTGCGGTGCCCACGTTAGCATTCACCTCCCCGCCGTATCCCAGCTTCCACGATATCGCCTTTATCTCATCGGCCATCGCTCTGACCGTATCTATATCCTTTTTGACATCCTCAACGCTGCGAAGCTCGAACTTCTCCCGGTTATATATCATGCCATAGCAGAATCTGCACCTGCTCCAGGGGCAATTTCGCGTGACACGGAGCAGCAGGGAGTGGCTGCCGCCTTCACTGGGCGGCCTTATCGGTCCCACCTCGAATGAGTAGCTGTTCAGCTTACCTGCGTCGATAACCTGAATCCTTGAGCCATCCCCTGATTTGCTATATGTCATACCGGATTCACCTCAGCCCGAACATAGCAGCGAGCTTCTTGCCGCTGCCTAATCGCTTCATCAGTTTCTGTACCTGCTTGTGCTGGTTCAGCAACTGGTTCACATCCTGAGGGGTAGTACCGCTGCCGCGAGCGATGCGCCGCCTCCGGCTGCCGTCGATAATTTCAGGATTGCGGCGCTCCTCGGGGGTCATGGAGAAGATGATGGCCTCTACTTTCTTCATTTGCTTTTCATCTGCTCCCTGGGGCAGCTTCTTGGCGAGCGCGGACATCCCGGGGACAAGCTCCATGAGCTGACTGAGGGGGCCCATTTTCCTTATCTCATGGAGTTGCTCTAGGAAATCCTCGAGGTCGAAGGTCCCGCGTCGGATCTTGCGCTCTAACTCCTGCCTTTTCTGTTCGTCGGAAGCTGTCTCTACCTTGTCGATAAAGCTGAGGACATCGCCCATCCCCAGAATACGGGTTGCCACCCGGTCGGGGTAGAAGGGCTCCAGCGCATCCGTCTTTTCACCGGTACCGATGAACTTGATAGGAACTCCAGTCACGGAGGTAATGGAGAGCGCTGCTCCACCACGCGCATCGCCATCCATTTTGCTTAGAATGACACCGGTCAAACCAGACGCGGCATTGAACTCTTCGGCTATGCTCACCGCCTCCTGCCCGGTCATGGCGTCGGCAACGAGCAGAACCTCGGTGGGATGGAGCTTCTTAACCAGTTCCCTGAGCTCGGCCATCAATTCTTCATCGATATTCAATCGACCAGCGGTATCGATAATCACCGTGCTGGCAGCTATCTCCCCGGCCCGCTTCATTGCGTTGTTACAGATTGAGAGCGTTGTAGTACCTTCGCTGTAGACGGGGATATCGAGTTGCTTGCCCAGCACAACAAGCTGTTCCCTGGCAGCGGGACGGTAGGGGTCCGCGGCTACCATAAGGGGGCGCTGTCCGCCTCTCCGCAAGTGCAGTGCCAGCTTGGCGGAGGTCGTCGTCTTGCCCGAGCCCTGAAGCCCGACTATGAGGATTACCGTTGGAGGTTGAGCAGCGCACTCTATCTTCTGGTACCCGCTGCCCAGGGTAATAACCAGTTCATCCCTGACAATCTTTATCACCTGATGCGCGGCTGTCAGGCTCTCAAGCACATCGGTGCCAATGGCTCGCTCCCTTACCCTGCCGATGAAATCCTTCACCACCTTGAAGTTGACATCAGCCTCAAGGAGCGCGAGCCTCACCTCGCGCAGCGCCTCGTCGACGTCCTCTTCGGTTAGCTTTCCTTTGCCGGAAAGCCTCTTGAACACACCGCCGAGTTTGTCAGACAGCGACTCGAACATTTATCGCCTCTGGTTTCATTCTATCTCGGGGGAGGTATATGGTCAAGCAAGCAAACACTGAATCTACCGTTCGGTCATGGTTGGTATGATTCTTAAAGCACCGTGTTCTAAAACCGTTCGTGGTGAGCTTGTCGAACCATGAACGCCCTTCGACAGGCTCAGGGTGAACGGAAAATAATTGCCTAAATTCAACTATATTTGTCAACTAAAATCGAACGGTATCTACACTGAATCTACTTGACATATATGTACGGTGGTGCTAGACTCGCTGCCGAGTGAGCCGTTATATAAAAGGGGGCAAGATGCTTAAGAAGGCATGTCCTTTTCTGGTTATCGTGCTGCTGGTGTCTTTACTGGTGGGGTGCGGTGGGGCAGGGGAGCCAGTAACTCCTATCAAGCTCGTGCCACAGAGAGCCGCTCTGCTGGAGCACATAGACCTGAGCAGGATTATGGCGGACGAAGACCTCATCGGTTTCTACGAAGAGCAAGTACAGGACGCTGACGAGATGCCTCAGACGTTTGATGAAGCACTGGACTGGGTTAAAGACGAGACGGGCATAGATTTAAGGAAACCGGTGGAGCTACTTATCTTTGGTACGATACCAGAGATTCCCACATTTGAAGAGTTCGGATATTACGATTATGGCGAACTTAATACCCAGCTCTATATGGGATTCATAGCAAAGTGCACCCTTGACCAAAATGCCTTGATTGACGCCATCGAATCGGCAATAGAAGAGGTGCTTCCGACCGTCGAGTATAAGGGATACCAGATATATACCAGTCCGGGGATGTATCCAGAAAATGGGTTTGAGCAGCTAGGCGCTATCGAATTCGGCTTTACCTTTATCGGCAGCGACGGGTTAGTTGTTGGCTCGATGGACGCGGTCAAGGACGTTATCGACGTCAAGGAAGGCGACCAGCCTTCTGTCAGAGGTGAGTTGCTGGATGTATACGAGAGGCTGGGCGATGCCATGATGAAATCAGCAGAGGTTATACCGCCGGGCTTGATCGAGGGCCTCTTCGGAGAAGGTTTGCCTGAGCTGCCCTCTGAATTACCAATTGACATATCACCATTTTTTGATATTAAGACGGTGGCATCGACCTTTGATAAAGAGGGGGAATCGATAATTCTTTTTGATCAAATCTGCTTCACCTACAGCGATACTGCCGAGGCAGTTGAGGGCTTGATTGACCTCGGTATGATGCTGATTGAGCTGGGCGGGATGTTCGAAGGGGGGCTTGGGGATTTACTCCCCGGGGATGGCATGTGGGAGATGCCGGGCCTCAATGGATGGGCGACACCTGCCCCCGGGGAAAGCCCCTGGGATATAGAGATTCCGGAAGAGTTTATAAGCTTAATCATGGACATACTTGGGGACCTCCTCGATAACCTTGAGGTGGATACCTCAGACGCTTGTCTCGATATCAATTTTGAGATAACTATCACTGAGATCGAGGAGTTGGTGGAAACCATCAGTTCTATAGATCTAGGAAGTTTGACTGACACTTCCTGGTTTTTTGGCGAAACTGACGAGCAGGTCTTCTGGACCGATGAGGATGTTATGCAGCTTGCATGTGCTGCATTCTACTCCGATACGCATGGAGGGTGGGTTGAAGGCCCCCCTGCATTATGGGGCTGCACTGATGCGACGGTGTGTGAGACCTCCGGACATTACTATCCGACAGCCATTGCACACGTTGCAGACCATGTTTTGACTACCAGTTGGATCGAATACGATTCCCAGAACATATTCAATCCGCTTATATGCCTTGAAGATGGCACGACACCGGCAACGGATGCCGATATCGACAGTCATGCCATCTGGATGGGATTACTGGTTAACGATGACGGAGCTTGTACAAGCTCAACAGGGATATCTGACCGTATGAATGTATCGGTGCTGGAGCACGAGAGCTGCTGGTACATTAATGAGGTGCCGGAGTCAGCCAGCGCTATGAACGGTGCCGGCAGGCCGGGGGGAACCTATACCTGGGTGGTAGGCAATAACGGTTACGTCTACGGTGTCTACAAGGGAACGGATGGCAACTGGTATTGGGGCTACAACGGTATATATCCCTGAACTAATAAGTGTGCTGACAAAGGCTTAAACATTGAACAGGACGGTGACCACATCGCCATCCTGTACTATATAGGTCTTGCCCTCGAGGTGGAGAACTCCCTGTTTCCGCGCCTCGGCCATGGTGCCGCACCTGACGAGGTCATCAAACCCAACGACCTCCGCGCGGATGAAGCCCCGCTCCATGTCGGTATGCACCTTGCCTGCCGCCTTCTGAGCTGTGGTATTGTGGCGGATCGTCCATGCCTTTACCTCATCAGAGGCAGTAGTGAAGAAAGAGATCAGCCCCAGGAGGCTGTAGGAAAGCCTGATTGCCCGGTCAAGCCCCGATTCGCTTAACCCCATGCTGTCACGGAATTCACGGGCATCGTCGTCGCTGAGCTGTGCCAGTTCCATCTCAATCTGGCCGCAGAGGGCAGCGACCTCGCAGTTACGCCTCTTATAGCGGTTGCCGAATTCGGACTCCAGCGGGCCGGTCTGTGGGATCTGGTTCTCGCCGATGTTGAGCAGCAGCAGCATCGGCTTGGCGGTGAGGAACTGGAAGTTCTCGATCTCCTTGTGCTCCTGCTCCGAAAGCTCCTGCTCCCTGAGGGGAACATCGCCCTCAAGGGACGTCTTGAGCCTGCTCAACAGGTTCTGCTCCTTGAGGAGCGTGTCCCTCTCCTGCTGCCTGGCGCCCTTCAGCGAATCCTTCAGGCGCTCCAGCCTTCTCTCGATGATACCGAGGTCGGAGAAAGCAAGCTCGAGGTTCATAGCGCCAATATCCCTGTCGGGATCGACGGAGCCCTCGACATGGGGCACTCTTTCATCCTCGAAAGCACGTACGACATGGGCCAGGGCATCGACCTTGCTGAGGTGAGCGAGGAACTGTCCCC